>JBKDQC010000356.1:0-17042 GCA_046342295.1 Deltaproteobacteria bacterium
CCCCGGAGTCCCTGAACCGCCGCCGAGCGCGTGCGCATCGCGCTTTCTCGACGCGCGTGTCTGGAGTGTGGCCGCGAGATGGGCGAGGCGCTCGCGGCGGGGCTCGAGGAGGGTGGCCTCCACGCCATCCGCCGCGAGGAAAGCGTCGTAGGCATCGAGCGCACGCCGCCGGCGCTCTTGCGCGGCCGGCGCGTCGTGCTGCTCCTCGAGCCGTGCTGCGCTTCGCTCGAGCGCGCGCGCGAGGTTGTAGAGCAGGAGCGCCTCGTTCGGACAAAGGACGCTCGCGGCCTGTAAGAAGCTCGCGGCGCCGTCGTAGTCACCGCGCCTGTAGAGCTCTTCCACCTCCGCGTAGCCCTCGAGGACCGCCTCGCACGCGCTCGTTTCCTGCGCGATCGCGACGGAGAATGACGTCGAGGACGCGAAGAATAGGACGAACGCGGAGAGAAGGTGTCTTCGAACCATCATGGGAAAACGGGTGGCCTCTTCCTCGCGTAGGGTACGCTCGACGTCGATGAACGGAGAAGAGACGGCAACGGAGATCGTCGCCCCGTTCGGCGAGCCGCCCCCGGGGCGGGAGGCGCGGCTCTCCTTCCGCACCTCGACGGGCGCCTCGGGCACGGCGACCGTGACGGAGACGAGCCTTCTCGGGAGCTCACCGTCGGCCACGCTGGTGATCGACGACCCGACCGTCTCGCGCGTTCATGCCGAGCTCCAGTTCCGCGACGACGGAATCTGGGTTCGAGACCTCGCGAGCCGGAACGGGACCTACGTGCAAGGTGTGAGAGTCGAGGGCGCCCAGCTGACCGAAGGGGCCAAGCTTCGCCTGGGCGCCGCGGTCGTCACGGTCGCGCTCGGTACCCAGCCCGCGACGGAGGCCTTTCCTCGCGACCGCTTCGAGCGCTTGCTCGGCCGGAGCCACGCGATGAAGAAGCTCTTCGCGCGCCTCGACCGGGCCGCGCGGACCGACGCGACCGTGCTCGTCCTCGGAGAGACGGGCACCGGCAAGGAGTTGGCTGCGGAGTCGATCCACCGCGCCTCGGCGCGACGAGACCGGCCGTTCGTGGTGGTGGACTGCGGTGCGCTCCACGCGAGCCTGCTCGAGAGCGAGCTCTTCGGTCACGTGCGCGGTGCCTTCACCGGCGCGAGCAGCGACCGCCTCGGCGCCTTCGAGGCCGCCCAGGGCGGGACCTTGTTCCTCGACGAGATCGGCGAGGTCCCTCTGGAGCTCCAGCCGAAGCTCCTCCGAGCGCTCGAAGCGCGCACGGTGCGTCGGCTCGGCGAGACGCGCGTGCGGACCGTCGACGTGCGCATCGTCGCGGCCACGCACCGAGACCTCGCGAGATCGGTCGCGGAGGGCTCGTTCCGCGAGGATCTCTACTTCCGCCTCGCCGTGTTGACCGTGCGCGTGCCGCCACTGCGAGAGCGTCTGGACGACCTGGCCCTCCTCATGGAGAGCTTCGAGGCCGGGCCAGACTTGCTCAGCCGCGAGCATCTCGCAGAGCTGCGCACCCGGCGTTTCCCGGGAAACGTGCGCGAGCTTCGCAACTACGTGGAGCGGGCCACCGCGTTCGGGATCGAGGAACAGGAGCTCGACTGGCGGGAAGAGAGCTCGCGCGGAGACGGCGAAGATACGCTCGATGCGCCGATGGCCATCGCACGCGCCGCGTGCGTCGAACGCTTCGAGAAGCGCTACCTCACCGCGTTGCTCGCGCGCTCGAACGGCAACGTGACCTCGGCCGCACGCCTGGCCGACCTCGACCGCACCCACCTGCACCGGCTGCTCGCGCGCCATGGCCTGGGGCGGCGCGGAGGGGGCTGACCGAGCGGCTCGATCGGCCTCGGTCGCTGCTGGTAAGCTCTTCGACGTGTCGGCCGCATCCTTCGTCGCGAACGAGCCCGCGCCCGGGACCGTCCTCGGCGAGCGGTACGAAGTGCTCGGAACGATCGCGTCCGGTGGCATGGCCGTCGTCTCCTTGGCGCGGACGCGCGCCGCGAGCGGCTTTCGCAGGGTCGTGGCGGTGAAGACGTGCCTGCCGCACCTGAGGTCCGATCGCGAGTTCGTGTCGATGTTCCTCGACGAGGCACGCCTCGCGGCCCTCATCCACCACCCCAACGTCGTGGCGACGTTGGACCTCGGAGAAGACGAGCCACGACCGGGGCGGGCGGGCGCGCTCTACCTCGTGATGGAGTACGTCGAAGGCGAGACCCTGTCGGCGGTGCTTCGCCGGGGAAGGATCCCGGCCGCCGTCGCGCTGCGCATCGTGCTCGACGGTCTCGCCGGCTTGCAGGCGGCCCACGAGCTCGTCGACGAGGACGGCGCATCGCTCGAGGTGGTTCACCGGGACATCTCACCCCAGAACCTCATCGTGGGCCTCGATGGGATCGCGCGGGTGATGGACTTCGGGATCGCGAAGGCCCGTTCGCGCTCGACCACGACCGAGGAGGGCGTGGTGAAGGGCAAGCTCGCCTACATGTCCCCGGAGCAGCTCTCCGGTGCGCGCTCGCTCGATCGTCGGTCCGACCTCTTCGCGATGGGGGTCGTGCTCTGGGAGTTGTTGACCGGGCAGCGACTCTTCCGCGGACAGACTCCCCAGGAGACGATCTCGAACGTCGTGCACGCGCCGATCGCGGCGCCGAGCGAGGTCGAGCCCGAGAGCCCTCCGGAGCTCGACCCGGTCGTCCTTCGTGCGTTGTCCCGCGACGCCAGGGACCGACACGCCACCGCCCGCGAGCTCATCGCCGCCATCCTGCGTTCCGGGACGAGAGTGGCGGAGGCAGACGAGGTGGCCGCGCTCATGGAGTCGCGCTTCGGCGCGACCCTGCGGGAACGACGTTCGAGCCTTCTGCGAGGCGAATCGAGCGGTGCGATCCGGTCGCTGGCATCGGCGCCGATCCCGGCCAGCGCGCCCCTCGAGCCGGGCACGGCGCATGAGTCGAGCGCGGTGCAGCGCTCCGCGCGTGCAACGGGCTTCTCGGCCCTTCACGGACGCAGAGGAGCCTCGGCCGCAGCGGCGATCGCGATCATGGCAGGCTGTGGTGTGGTGGCCGCGTGGGCCCTCGGTGCGCCGGGAGCCGAGGAGCGGGCGAGCCCGAGCGACACGGCGGTGAGCCCGCAGCGGCCCGGGCCCGACAGGGCCTCGGAGCGTGACCCCGGAGCTCTCGACTCGCCGCAAAGAGGCTCTCCGACAGCGGAGCCGACGACGACCTCGGAGCCATCCGAGAATGTCGCGCCGCGCGACCCGACTCCCGCGCCCGTGTCGCGGCGCCCCCGCGTCCGTCGTGTGGCTCGCGAGTCAGCTGCCTCACCGAGCGCGATGAGCCCAGGCCGACCCTCGGCGGAGCGGAGAGCCGTCCTGCCGATCGACCGAGACGAGTTCTGATCCGTCCCATCTCGGAGGGTCATGCTCAAGGAACGCAGGGCTGGGGTGCCGTCCCGAGCGCGACCTCGTCGAAGAGGACACGACTTGCGCGTACCTCCGTGCTGAGACCCACGCTCACCCGGCCGTAGCCCGCACCCGGGTGCACGGTGACGATCGGATCGGGCCGATACCAGGCGACGCCGACCTCGCGCTCGTCGCCGCCGAGCGTCATCAACCAGACGCGGACCGAGCCTGGGTCACCGAGCGCCACGTCCATCCTCATGCAGACCCAGGTGTCGGCAGGCACCGCGGCGTCGTCCCCGAACAAGCCCACGTTGAAGCGTTCGGCGTTGCCAAGGAGCAGCCTCACGCGACCGTCCGCCGCAAGCCCGAGGCCGATCCGGTATTGGTAGCCGGCGTCGGCGAGCTCGAAGTAGGAGGCGTCACGCCCCGTGTCTCCGACGCGGCGAACCCAGCCCGTGAGGTGGATGTGCCCACCCGCTTCGTTCGGGAGCACCAGATCACGAACGAATGCGGAGGCCCAGCGGTCGATGGTCGGGCTGATGGCTTGGCCGGCGTGTCCTCCACGGAGCACGACGTCGGTTCCGAAGGTCGCATCCGGCGAGGCCGAGACGAACGAGAAGTCGCTCTCGCCATGCTCGAAGCCAGTGCACCACAGACGCCCCGAGACAGGGAGGTCGCAGCGGGACACGAGCTCGAACGCATCCGGCAGAGCGAAAGCATCGGCGAGGGAAGCATCCCCCGCGGAGGCACCGGGTGCAGTCGCGTCCAACACCTCGGCATCGAGCGCGCTCGCGTCGTACGGCGCCGCATCCGGAGACGCGGGGAGAACGCAAGTGTCCCCCGAGCACGGGACGCAGAGGTTCGAGCCCTCGTCGCACCGCCAGCCCGCAGCGCAGGGGCAGGGACGTCCGTCGAGGTCCACACCGGGCAGGGTGCATCCCGCAGCGGCGACCGACAGCCAGCCCGAGACTGCGCCGAGCAGGCCCCTCCCGAGAGCCAACGGAGCCGCGGGACGACTCGGAGCCCGTGGGCTCGGGCGAACGTCGGAGCGGCGCATCGGAGAAGACTAACAGAACCGAGGGACCGTTGTGGCGCGGCAGGACGCACTGTGGCGCGCGGCGCGACACCTGGAGGGAGACCACCGCTTCGGATCTCGGGCGTTCCGCCATCGACGACGGCGGCATTGCCCTTGCTCGACGCCCGGGAGAGGAGGCTCCCGATGCCGAGGAAGTGGACACGCCGGACATTCTTGACCGCCGCTGGAATCGGCCTCAGCGCAAGCGCTGTGGCGCCGTTCTTCCCGACGACCACGGCCGACGCCGAGGACGACGCGATCGAGCGGCTCTTCCTCTTCACGCATCCGAACGGTTCGATCCCCGATCGCTGGCGATCGAACGGCGCCGGCGAGCCGCTCCGCTCCGGGGCCGCGCTCCCGGAGCTCGTCGGTCCCATGCTCGCCCCGCTCGACCGCCACCGAGGACGCCTCGTGCTGCTCGACGGTCTCGACATCACGTCGTGCACGCTCGTGCCCCTCGGCGACGAGGGTGGCGCGGGGATGCTGCCGGGCCACAGCGCTCGCACGGTGCTCTGGTCGGGCGCGCGCATGGTCCGCAACCCTGCGAGCTCCAACGAAGACCACGTCCGTTTCCTCTCGAACAGCGCGAGCATCGACCAGATTCTCGGGGCCCGGGCAGGGACCCGGCTGGGCTCTCTCGTGCTCGGAACGACGAGCTGGCTCGGTCGCGACAGCTACAGCCTGTTCTCGTTTCGGGGCGGCTCCGACCCCGAGCCCGCCATCGTCGAGCCGCACGTCACGTTCGATCTTCTCTTCGGGATGCTCGACATCGACGCCTCCGCGGCGGCCCGGCGACGCGCCGAGCGGCGCTCCGTCCTCGACGTCGTCCGCGGCGAGCTCACTCGGCTTCGACGAGAGCTCCCACCCGAGGACCGCGAGCGCTTCGAGCGCCACATCCACTCGGTCTCGGAGCTCGAGCGCCGAGTACGCGATGGAACCGTGGCCGTCTGCGACCGGCCGGAGCGACCACGCACGAGCGATGACAACGAGCAACTCTGGCGCCTCCGAGCCCAAGCCGAGCTCGCGACCGCGGCGCTCGCGTGTGACCTGACGCGCTGCGTGAACCTCGCGCTCGGCAAGGAAGGAGGCACGCAGAGCTGGCTCGAGGATGGCGCGGACACGCACCTCGCGTCGCACGAGAGCTGGGGAGGGACGACCCGGGAGGCACGGAGCGCCGCGGCGGACATCGTGTCGAGACAGAACCGCGTCGTCGCGCAGGAGGTCGCGACGATGATCGACGGGATCGCGGCGCGTGGCATCCTCGAGAGCACGATCCTGGTCTGGGGCACGCCGATGGGTTGGGGCGGCCCGCACACCAACTACAACGCGCCCTTCGTCCTCGCGACGGGGCGCCGCGACCTGCAGACCGACCGCTACCACCGCTGGGGCACCTACTCGGTCGGCATCGACGAAGCCGGGGATGCGCCCGACTATTGGTCTTCTGCGGGGGGCATCCCTCACAACCGGCTGCTCACGTCTCTCGCGCTGGCGATGGGCTGCCCGGACGTGGACCGCGTCGGCGATGCGGGTGGTGGAGCCGACCTCGACAACGCGCCCCTGCCGGAGCTGTTCGCGTGACCCGGCCGGTCCCCGTCCGCTCCGAGTCTTGGCGTCGCGCACGACGCGCTTGGCATGCGATGTCCTGCCTCGGCGGGCTCGTGCTCTCCGCCTGCGTCGGTACCCTCGACGCAGGCCCACGACGTCCCGGGTGGGACGACCCCGAAGGGAGCCTCGCGCCCGACGCGGTCTGCACGGGCACGTGCGTCGGGGAATCGAGGCTCGCCCGCATCACGAGCACGGAATATTCGAACGGCGTGATGGATGTGCTCGGAGTGACCGCCGACACGAGCGCGCTCCCGGACGACGGCTCGATCGAGAGATTCGAGAGCAACGAATTCGTCGAGCCGACCGAGGCCGACGCCGACCGTTTCGAGCTCGTCGCCACGTCGGTCGCACGCGCGTTCGTCGGCTCCGAAGCGCTCGAATCGCAGATCGCAGCGAGCCCCGTATGCGCCTCGCGCGACGCTGCATGCGCCACGGAGCTGACCGCGCGCTGGGGCGCGCGGCTCTTCCGGCGCGATCTCCGTCCCGAGGAGCTCGGCGCGTACTCCGAGCTCTACGTGTGGGCGACCGAGCCGGCAGCCGGAGCAGATCTCGAACGGGGACTGGGCGGAAGCTTCGAAGATGGAGTGCGTCTGGTGGTCTCCGCCCTGCTCCAGTCCCCTTACTTCCTGTTTTTCGTCGAACACGGCTCGGCGACCGACACGACCGGGGTGGTCGCGCTCACCCCGCAAGAGATCGCGGCACGGCTCGCGCGGCTCGTCTGGCGAAGCGTGCCCGACGAGGCACTGCTCGAAGCCGCCCGCCGCGGAGCGCTCTCGATCCCCGACGAAGTCGAGCAGCAAGCGCGGCGGATGCTCGCTGACCCTCGCAGCGACCGCATGTGGCTCGCCTTCGCGCACGAGTGGCTCGAGATCGGGCAGCTCACGTCCGTACCGGTCGGCACGCCTCCGGAGGGCGAGTCCTGGGATCCGGCGGTCGTCTCCGCCCTCGTCACAGACCTCGACTCGGTCGTGCTGAACGTGCTTCGCGACGGGGACGGGCGGCTCGAGACTCTCCTCTCCTCAGAAGGTGGGACGCTCTCGGACATCCGCGCGTCGTGGGTGATCGGGCTCGAGCGCGAGGGCTGGAGCGATCACGTGCCCGGCCGACGTGGCCTCCTGACGCTTCCCGCGGTCCTCGCCGCGAACGGGCGCCCGTCGTTCTCGCGACCGCACTGGCGTGGCCTCTTCGTACGGGATCGGATTCTCTGCCAATCGGTCTCTCCGCCGGACCCTGCGCTCACGGCCTCGATCATCGCCCTGCGCAGCCGCGAAGAGGAGCACCCGAGCGCGTTCACGACGAGAGCGCGGCTCGACGCGATGACAGGCAGCGAGCCCTGCGCGTCCTGCCATCGGCTGACGAACCCGATCGGATATGGCCTCGACCGCTTCGATGGGTTCGGACGCGCACGGACGACCGAGCTGGGCACCGACGGAGAGCACCACGCGCTCGACACCAGCGGCGAGATCTTCGGAGCGGGACGGAACCGCACGGACATCGATGGCTCCTTCTCGAACACCTACGAGCTGCTCGATCGTCTTGCGGTGAGCGAGACCGTGGCGCGGTGTACGGCGCAGCAGCTCGCGCGTTTCGCGCTGCGGCGTGACGCCGCGGACGGCGACGACGCCTCGTCGGTCGAGACCGCGCTCGTTCGCATGGAGCAGAGCGGTGGTGACCTGAGGGAAACCTTGATTTCACTCGCCCGCTCCGACGCGTTTCTCCACCGGCGCCTCCGAGCGCGCCCGTGAAGCTCCCGCGCGGCTCGTTTCGCGTATGCTCTGCGCGAGAGAGAGCCGATGGACGCGCTGCTCGGGTTGCCCTGGTACTTCTACTGCATCGCCATCTCCACCTTCCTGCTGACCATGGGCGGGCTCGTCGTGTACCTGGTCATTCAGGCGCGCCTCGAGAAGGAAGACGAGCGACAGGACGCAGCGATGAGGGAGGGCCAGGGCCTCGCTCCGGTGCAGCATCCCGAACCTCTGCACGCGTGGATCAAGATGGCTTGCGCGCCGCTCGACGATGGCCAGAGCTGGGCGGAGATGAGCCCACAGCAGGCGCAGAACATGCTGCGCAACGACTGGTCGATCCTGGGTGGCCCACTGCTCGAGCAGTGCCTGATGCAGCTCGGCGGCGCACCTCCGAGCGCCTGGAACGAGGTGCGCCTCCTCCGGGTCGCGCTCGCGGGGTGGCGCGCGGGCTACATCGACGTGGCGAGGATGTGGGCGGGCGTGCGGCCCATCGCCCAGCGCCTCCAAGCCCGCCACCCGGGCTTCGAGTCGATCTGGCTCGAGTACCTCGCCGGCTACCGCGAGTGGGCCCGACTTCCCGCCGATGGGGCGCTCGACGACGCGAGAACCCAGGAGCGTCTGCAGAAGATCGCGCAGTGGAAGACGCGCGCGCCGCTGGTCGACTACCGCACCTCGCTCTGATCGGCGCCATCGCGTTCGGATCGGCGCCCCCGCGTCGGGCGTGACGGAGCCGCGCGCGTGGGGCATGAATAGGGCGCGCGAGAGCGTTGTCGAAGGCGTCGTGTCTTTCGCGACGCGAACCACGGAGGCCCTCGTGACCCGCTCGAAACAGCCCGCTCGTGAACTCATCCTCGCCGCGCTCGTGCTCGGCGCGCCGGCCTGGGCTGCGGGTGAGCTGACCTTCGCACCGAGCCTCTCGATCGCACAGGACAGCCCGCCGACGACGTCGGCCACGCCCGTCACCGCGGAGATCGTCGCCGCGCGCGTGCAGCGCTTCTACGAGCAGACCCGGACCGTGCAGGCGCGCTTCCAGCAGCATTTCTGGGTGCGCGCGCACGCGCGCACCCAGAGCTCGCGCGGCACGATCGTGATCCAGCGACCGGGCCGAATCCGCTTCGACTACGCGCAGCCGAACGGCAAGGTCGTGGTCTCGACGCCGGCAGGCTTCACGTACTACGAGCCCGGCGAGAACGGCGCGCCCGGTCAGTTCATGCGCGGCAACGTCGACGGTGCCTCGGCCGCGCTCGGCTTCCTCACGGGCACCGCCGACATCGCGCGCGACTTCCGCATCTCGCTGCGCGCGGTGGGCTCGAGCCCGCCGCCCAACACGGACGCGCTCGAGCTGCGTCCGCGACGGCCCGATCCGCACTACCGCCGCGTCGTGCTCTACGTGAGCAACGCAGCGGGTACCGAGGGCGTCGTGCTCCGGGTCTCGATCGAGGACCCCGACGGCAACTGGAATCGCTTCGACTTCGCGGGCTTTCAGTTCGATCGCGAGGTGGGCGCCTCGACCTTCGAATTCCAGCCTCCGAGCGGCGCCCGGGAGCTGAGCCCGCCCTCGGCCGGCCCCACGGTCGCGCCGGTCGCGCCGGGCACGGGAACCGGAGCCGCCGGCCTCCCCGCGCCTGGACAGAGTGGATGACGCAGCGCGGCGCTGCTCGAAGCGCGCGAGGCTGGTATCTTCGCGGCCGTCCGGGCGCGAAGCCCCGACGAGCAGCCGGAGGCGCGATGAAGGTTCCCGAGACGGTTCGACGCGCCGGCGGAGCGCTGTGCGGCGCGGCGCTCCTTGCGGCGTGTGAGTCGCAGCCCGCATTCTTCATCGAGCCGACCCGCACCGTGATCGGGCCGCCCTCCGCGCGACCCTCGCCCGAGATCCTTCCATCGGCCGACACGGTCCCCGCCGCGGACCCTCAGATGCCGGGCTTCGACGGCTGGCCGCTCGTCTTCGAGGCGCAAGCGACCGACCCAGGGCAGCGATGCCGGGCGGCCATCTCGCGGTCGGGCAGCCCTGTCGCGACCACGGTCGGGACGCTCCGCGGCGCCACCTGCACCGTGCTGTGGGACGGCCTCGGCGCGGGCGGTACGCGCCTCGCGCCTGGCCTCCTCGACGTCGAAGGTCAGATCATCGACGCAGGGGGCGCGGTGCTCGCGCGCGCGGCCGAGCGGATCGAGGTCGTGCGCGTCGGGATCGATCGCATCGACCTCTCGGGACAGGACGGCGCGCGACAGCCGCTGCTCTACCGTGCGATGGGCGGACGCAGGGACGGCTGGTTCGAGATGCCCGTCGGTTTCACGCCCTTCGCGATGGGGCCCGACGACGGCGAGTCGGGCAGCTCGGCGCTCGAGCTCGCGACCGGCGCCGCGCGCCCGATCCCCGGCCCCTGGGCCGAGCTGACGACCCCGCCGCTCGAGGGCGCGGGGATCGAGAACGACGTCTACAACCTGCCGACCGCGTGGGTCGTGGGCTCGCGCATCGACTACGACGTTCGGCTCACCTCGGACCTCGCGGGCCTCGAGGGCGGTGGCTCACCGACCGCGATGGAGGTGCGCATCGCTCCCCCCGCGGGCCTCACCGTCTCGGGCGACGACGCCTTCCGCGACGGCGCCATCGTCCGCATGACGGGTACGCCCGTGACGGCCGTCGATCGCTACGATCTACCGCACGCCTTCAGCTTCGAGTCCCGGCGCCCGGGGGGCGAGTGGCAGCCGATGCCCGGCGCCTTCGTGATCACGCTGCGGATGTACGGCCTCGTGGCTCCGCCGGTGTTCGCGCGCACGACGATCCCGCATCGCCCCTGGGTCGACGTCCTCGACACGATCGCGGGGTGGGTCGATGGACGCAGCGGCGAGCAGGCCGGCGTCGGCGCCGCGATCGTCGAGGGCGTCTACAACCGCAGCGGCCTCCGCTACGACACGAGGTCCGGTGCGTCCCGCTACAGCGACTATCTCTCGGGCTGGGGAGGCGGGGTCTTCGAGATGCAGGAGTTCCAGGAGCGTCGTTACGGCTCGGTCATCAACTGCTCGGACGCCGCGTCGATCGTGAGCGCCTACGCGAACATGATCGGTCTCGACTTCCGCTACCGGATCCTCACGCATCGCACGGCCGACGGCTTCGACCTCAACTACCTCCAGGGCATCGGCTCGCCGATGTTCACGTACTCGCCTTTCGACAGCGGGCGGGCGTCCTTCCGCTACCACGCGATCGTGAGCTCGCGCGACGTGCGCACGTGGGACGCGACCCTCGCCGTCGATGGAGACGGCAACCCAAGCAGCGCCCCCTTCACGCAACTGCTCGTTCAAGACCTCGATCCGATGGCGTACCTCGTCGCGCTCTCGCCCGAGGCCGCGAGCATCGTGACGCAGATGGACGACAACGTGAGGATCCAGTGATGACCCGAGCCCTCCGCATCCTGTCGTACCGCCTCGACGGCGTTTCAGTGTTCCTCGGGTCGCGCGCGCTCGGGAGCTTGCTCGCGCTCGCCACGCTCCTCGCAGCGTGCGGCGCCTCGGCCCAACCCGCGCCTTCACCATGTCTGCGCGGACTCGCGCTCGAGTCCGTGCTCGCCGAGACGGGCCTCGCGCTCGAGGACATCGTGGTGCCGAGCGACCCGCGAGGTGCGGTGCGCCTCGAGCTTCGGGACTCGCAGTCGCTCGCCGTGCTGCTCGATGTGCGCGTCCTCTCGAGCGCCCGCGAAGCGCGAGAGCGGCTCGCCTCGCGCGAGCCCGCCCTCTCGCGCCTCGGCGTCGTGCACATCCCCGGCGCGGGCGACATGGCCTATGGCGACGAGGCCGGCACGGTCTTCGCGCTCGCCCGCGGCAACGTGCTCGTGGTGCTCCGCGCGATCCCGCGGGCTGACGCGCTCGACGTGCGGTCGCTCGCGGCGGCTCTCGTCCGTGCTTGCGACGCCTCTCCGACGCTCGGGCGCGAGGGCGCCTCGCCCACCCTCGCACGGTCGGTCGTTCCTGCGCTCCAGGGCGGCAGCGGCACCATCACGATCCCCCGTGGCTACGTGGCGATGCGGGTCGAGCTCGAGGGCGCAGGCCTCGCGCGACGCGCCGAGGGCGGCACATGGATCCTCGAGCGCGTGGCCCGGCAGGACGACGTCCGTGTCACGGCCGTGGACGCGTTGCTCCGCGTCGCGCGCTGAGGCAGACCGCGCCCGATGCCGAAGACCGATCCGTCCGCCCGCCTGCTCATCCTCGAGGCGGAGCTTGCGCGTCTTCAGCGAGAGCTCGCCGTGCTCGACCGGCAGTGGAGCCAGAAGCTGCGCCTCGGCGCCTTCGGCTTGCTCGCAATCCCCGCGCTCTACTGGGGGCCCGAGTACGCCGTCATCATCCTGCTCTGCACGCCCGCCCTCATCGCGACCCAGGCCTACCTGATCGGCGTGAGGCGCAACGAGTGCCGGGAGCTGATCGGCGAGGCCCGGCGCGAGCTGGCCACGTTGCGCAAGAGGCTCGAGGCGAAGCCTTCCGAGCCGACCGCGAAGCCTTCGGACGCACCTTGAGGCAGACGTTGCGCCCCGCGCGTCGTGCGCCCAGAACCGAGGCATGACGCACGACCGACCCACGTCGCACGAGCTGACCATCGAGGGGATGAGCTGCGGGCACTGTGTGGCGGCCGTCCGCGACGCGCTGACGAAGGTCCCTGGCGTGACTCGGGCGGACGTGACGCTCGACGCGAGCAAGCTCGGCCACGCGCGGGTCGAGGGCAGCGCCGACCGCGCGGCGCTCGTCGCCGCCATCGAGGCCGAAGACTACCGTGTCGCGTGAGCGGTCCGGAACGACGGCCTCCGCGCACTCTCGCGCCGCGCGAACCGCGGAGCTCGCCGCCGGTCACTTCGTGGGCTTGGCCTCGGCGGGATACTCGTAGAAGCCGCGACCGCTCTTGCGACCGAGGCGGCCGGCCCGCACCATCTGACGCAGCAGCGAAGGCGGACGGAACTGCTCACCGAGCTCCTTGTGGAGGTGGTCGAGGATCATGAGCCGCACATCGAGGCCCACGAGGTCTGTAAGCTTCAGCGGGCCCATGGGGTGGCGGTAGCCGAGCTCCATCGCCGCGTCGATGTCCTCCGCCGAGGCGACGCCCGACTCGAGCATGCGGATCGCCTCGCAGCCGAGGATCACGCCGAGCCGGCTCGTCGCGAAGCCGGGCGCGTCCTTCACCACGATGGGCTTCTTCGCGATCTGCGCGGCGAAGGCGCGCGCGCGCGCGACCGTCTCGTCGCTCGTCTGCATCGCGCGAACGATCTCGAGCAGCTCCATCACGGGCACGGGGTTGAAGAAGTGCAAGCCCACGACGCGCGAGGCTTCCTTGGCGACGCCCGCGATCTCGGTCACCGAGAGCGAGCTCGTGTTCGTCGCGACGATCGCGTGCGCGGGCGCGGCCTCGGAGACCTTCTTCACGAGGTCGAGCTTGAGCTCCATGCGCTCGGGCACGGCCTCGACGATCAGATCGGCGCTCGCGCTCGCCGCGGCCGGGTCGGTCGAGAGCGCGACCCGCGAGAGCGCCCTCTGCTCGTCGTCCGCGCTCACGCGGCCCTTCTCACGCATCTTCGCGAGGCTCTTCTCGATCTGCGCCTTGCCCTTGGCGAGCGCGGCGTCCGAGACGTCCGTCATGGTCACGCGCAGCCCCGCGTACGCACAGACCTGCGCGATCCCATGGCCCATGGTCCCCGAACCGACGACGACGACGCTCGCGATCTCGCTCATGGGCCCCGTTCCTACCACGGCCGCCAGCGAGCGCGGCCGGCAACTTCAGGACGGGTGCAGCGCGGTGAGCAAGGTCGCGAGCTCGCGGGGGACCTCGCCTTCGCGCGGCCAATCCGGGCCGGCTGCGACGTAGAGGCCGTCCCAGTCGTGGTTGCAGCCGCCACGGCCTCGGTCTCGCTCGACCTCGTCGGGGCCCACGACCAGCTCGGCGGCGCCGACCTTGCCGAGCGAGCGGAGCGCGAGATCGCCGAAGAACACGAGCAGGTCGGGCGCTGCGCCGCGGACATCGCGAAAGCTCTCGCGCGGACGGACGATGCGGTGTCCCCGACCCGAGGGGTCGGGCACCTCTCTCACGATCGCCGCGACGCGCCCGAGCAGCGCGTCGATCTCGTCCGGTCCGACGATGCCCTCCGGCTCGCGCCCCCGCACGTTGAGGAAGATGCGCGCGTAGTAGCCGCCGTCGCCCCAGGCGCACGTTCGGCTCCAGTCGACGCGCTCGGGCGTCAGCGGCGCGTCCCCAGGAGGCTCGCCTCGCGTCACGAGCAGGCCCGCGCGGCGCAAGAGCTCGTTCACGTGCACGCCGCCGAGGAGCGGTCGCGCGCCGTGGTCGCTCATCACGATGACGTTCGCGTCGCGTCCGGCGCGCTCGATCAAGCGCTCGAGGCGCAGGTCGAGGAAGGCGTAGTAGTCGCGCGCGCGGAGCGCGATCGGGTGATCGGGCACGTGTCGCGGGTCGCTCGGATCGAGCAGAGGCCAGAAGAGATGGTTCAGCCGATCGGTGCCGATCTCGACCAAGAAGAGGAGCGCAGGGTCGTGCGCGGCGAGCACGTGCTCGGCAATGTCGAAGTGCTGACGCGCCATCGCGAAGAGGCCGTCCATCGCGGCCGCGCCCTCGAGCGCGCGATCGAGGTCGGGAATGTAGGGACCGAATCGAGCCGCGAGCTCGTCGCCGAGCGCAGGAGGCCAGGTGTGCGCCACGTCGGCGCCCGGCGCGAGCATGCACGAGACCTCGACGAGACGCTCCGAGCCCGCGCTCCGAGGTGGGTACGAGGGTGGCACGAAGAGGGCGGCCGCGCGGGCGCCGCGCTCCACGACGCTGTCCCAGAGGCGCGGAGCCGCGATGTCCTCGCTCGTCGCGGTGCGCATCGCGTAGGAGCCCGCCACGCGGTTGCGGAAGCCATAGAGACCCAGCTCACCGGCATCCTTGCCCGTCGTCGCGCACGCCCACGCGGGCACGGTGATGGGCGGAACGACCGAACGGAGCGCCCCCCAGCTGCCTCGGGCTCGCAGGCGCCGCAGCGTGGGCATCGCGTGCGCGAAGCGATCGAAGACGAGGCGCGGGGGCGCGCAGTCGAGCCCCACGACGATCGTACGACGCGCGACCGCGCTCATCGGACGGGCCGGTACGGGTGCGCCTCGAGCAGGCGGTCTCGCACGGCGAGCAGCGGTGCGAGCTCCTCGGCGAGGGCCGCGTCGGTCCAGGCGCGCACGAACGCAGCGTCGGCCTGGATGAGGGCCGGGCTCGGAGCGACGAATTGAAGGGTCGTCGCGAGCGCGAGGTCCGCGAAGGTGAGCCCCTCGCCCACGAGGTAGGGGTGGCGCGAGAGGGTGTCCTGCGCGGCGACGAGCACGTCCCGCAAGAGCGCGCGCAGACCGGCACGGTCGTAGGCGCCGGGCCGCCCATCCGGCCCCTCGAAGCTCGCGCCGCCGTACTTGTCGAGGATGTAGCGACAGGCCCGGCGGCCCACCGGCAGCGACGCGCGCTTGACCACACCGGGCCAGCCCGCGGGCATCGAGCCCACGATGGCTGCGTCGTCCGCGAGCATCCGCTCGGTCGCGAGGAGGCGCCCGGCCTTCTTCGCGAGCTCGAGGCGATCGAGCCATCGATCGAGGGCCTCGAAGCCCGCGCGCGGAAAAAGCGTCGGGGCGCGCCCGCCTGCGACGGCCTCTTCGTCGACGAGCTCCGCGATCGCGCGTGAATCGTGCACGACGCGCCGGTCGTCGAGGAGCACGGGCACGCTGAGCGTCTCGCGCACGAAGCGGCCCTCGAGCCGCGAGAGCCGCGCACGCAAGACGGGCTCGCCGAGCATGGGGGTGTAGGCCTCGAAGCGGTAAGGCACGCGGTGGAGGTGAAACACCCAGCGCGCCTGTAGGCTCCAGGGCGAGAACGGGATGCCCACGATCGTGGCGCTCGGCGAGAGGGTCACGGCGCGTAGATACCACGCGCGCACGGCCCGGGCGGCGCGGCCGAGTTGGCCCGGCGGGAGTCCCGTCGTAGAAACGCGCGCCCATGCTCCCGATCGACAAGCTCGAGTCGCTGGTCTCGCGGTTTCGCGAGCTCGAGGAGCTGCTCTGCGTGCCCGAGGTGATCGCGGACACCAAGCGCTACACGGCCCTCAGGCGCGAGCATGCGGAGCTCGGCATGCTGAGCGAGACTTTTGGGCGCTTCAAGGCCGTCGAGACGCAGATCGCCGACGACCGTGCGGCCCTCGCCGATCCCGAGCTGCGCGAGATGGCGGAGGAAGAGCTGCCCGTGCTCGAGGCCGAGCGCGTCGAGCTCGAGAAGAAGCTCGAGGTGCTGCTGCTCCCCTCGGATCCGAACGACGCGCGCAACACCATCGTCGAGATCCGCAGCGGCACGGGCGGCGAGGAGGCCGCGCTCTTCGCCGCCGACCTCTTCCGCATGTACAGCCGCTTCGCCGAGCGCGCAGGCTGGAAGGTCGAGGTCCTCTCGACGAGCGAGGCGAGCGCAGGAGGCCTCAAGGAGCTCGTCGCCTCGATCACCGGCGACCGGGTGTACTCACGCCTTCGCTTCGAGGGCGGCGTGCACCGCGTGCAGCGCGTGCCCGCCACCGAGAGCCAGGGCCGCATCCACACCTCGACGGCGACCGTGGCCGTGCTCCCCGAGGCCGACGAGGTGGACGTCGAGATCGACGACAAGGATCTCGAGATCTCGATCGCGGCCTCCGGTGGCCCCGGTGGACAGGGCGTCAACACCACCAACAGCGCGGTGCAGATCCTCCACCGGCCGAGCGGCCTCATCGTGAAATGCCAGGACGAGCGCTCGCAGATCAAGAACAAGGCGAAGGCGATGAAAGTGCTGCGCGCGCGCCTGCTCGAGCGCGAGCAGGACGCAGCGCACGCGGCCGAGGCCGCGGAGCGCCGGAGCATGGTGGGCTCGGGCGAGCGCTCCGAGAAGATCCGCACCTACAACTACCCGCAGAACCGCGTCACCGACCACCGCATCGGGCTCACGCTGCACAAGCTCGATCAGGTGGTCAATGGCGATCTCGAGGAGCTCTTCACGGCCCTGCGCGCGCACCACACCGCCGCGCTGATGGAGCAGCAAGGCAAGACCGTCGTCTGAGAGCACGTGGCACTCGGATGGATCGATTCGGGTGCCACGGGCTCGAATCGGCGGGAGGGAGGCTCTCGCCGATTCACTCGGCGAGAGGGAGGGGCTGCGGCCAGACCCCCCGGCAAGAAACGTCAGAGCATGAGTCCATCCAAGTGACTCATGCTCTG
>JBKDQC010000357.1:0-11584 GCA_046342295.1 Deltaproteobacteria bacterium
GCCTGGATAGGTCCAGTAGCTCGAGAGCGCAGTCGCAGGAGAACCGAGCCCCGAGCCGTCGGGCACGAGATCGCACGAGCCCTCGGTGAAGTAGCCCTCGGTGCGGTAGCTGAGACCCTCGGGCACGGACGCGAGGCCGTCGAACGTCGTGGCGGGCGCGGTGCGCGCGGCCTCTACGCAGGAAGGCCCCGAGACGCCGCTGTTGAGCCGGATGATGAAGCGGCGAAAGGCGATGTCCCAGTCCGTCGACGAGAGCGCGTCCTCGTCGGAGATCGCGACCTTCTCGAGGCCGGCCTCCGTGAAGCGCGCGTACACGTAGGATTGAGAGGGCATCGTGCCGCCGCCGGTGGCATCGACCCTCGAGAGGAACTCGCCCTCCGTGGTCCCCTCTTCGGTGATCGACGCCGGGCTCACGGTGTCGAAGAGGTCGAGCATCGAGATCGATGGGTCCTGACACTGCGGATCGACCGGCACGCACGCCGCCGCGGCCGCGTCGGTCCCGGCGTCGGTCGCGCCCACCGAGCCCGCATCGGCGCCGCCAGCGCGGGCGGCACCCCGAGGGACGCGGGCACCACAGCCGGCCAGGAGCGGGGAGCCTGCGAGGAGCGGGAGACCCAGCAGCACAATGCCCGCCAAGCGAGGCGCGGCGTGGGTGGGCGAGGAGAAGGGCATGTTCATGGTGAAGACCTCGGGGCGAGCATCCTGCACCGGGGCGGGGCGTCGGGCGAGCGCCCCGCGCCATCAGAGAATCGAGCGCACGCGGGTGACCTCTCCCTCCCGGATCTCCACCGCCTCCTCGCGCGCGGGTCGTCCCTCCGCGCGGAGCGTGAGCACGTGCCGGCCGGCGGGCAGCTCGATCTGCATCGGAGTCTCCCCGAGCCGCCGCGGGCCCTCGTACACCTCGGACCACGGCGTCGTCGTCACCCGCAGCGTCCCGGTCGACGACGGGAGCCCGCGCTCGTGGCCCGTGCCCCCGCGGCCCGCGCGGTCGGGGCCGACGCCATCGCGCGCCGAGGGGTCGCGCCGCGGCGTGGGCGCCGCGCTCGCGGGCAGCGCTCGCAGCGCGAAGGAGAGCGAGGCGCGGTCTCCGGCCTGTTCGAGCCGCACGGCGTCTTCCTCAGCGGCATGCCCCGCGAGCACCACGCGCACGCGGTGCGCCCCGAGCGCCACCTCCCGCTCGAGAGGCGTCAAGCCCGCCCCGACGCCATCGATCTCGACGGCCGCGCCCAGGGGCGCGCTCGAGACACGCACCAGCCCGGTGGGCGGAGCTGCGCTCATCTGCACGGCGCGGGTCTCTCCTTCGCGCAGCTCGAGCTCCGCCGTGTCGAGCACGTCGCCCGACGAGCCTCGCACCTCGAGGCGGACCGCGCGCCCCGGCATGATCGAGGTCACGAACGTCGGCGTGAGGCCGTGCTCGACGCCGTCGATGAACAGACGCGCGCCGGGAGGCGCGGAGGTGACCTCGAGGCTCGCCATGCGGGGCAGCGACGCACGCGTCGCGTCGTCCTCGTCGAAGACGATCATCGCGATCGCCGCGGCCGACGCGAGCGAGACGATCCCGGCCGCGAGCACGACCCACGGCCAGCGCGAGCGGCGTGAGCGCACGATCGGCGTCGTGCCCGCGGCAGGCGGGGCGGTGCGCTGCCGCGCGGTCGTCGCGCCCGGCAGCGGAGCGCGCGCATGCCCGGGATCCGCGGCCGCCGCGGGATCGAAGCCCAGGCTCGCGCCGTCCGGGTCGACCGGGGCGGCGTCCACCGCCGTGACGTGGGGGTGGGTCGTGCCATCGTCGTTCGGGGGCACCGAGCCCCCCGCGCGGGTCGGGTCGATCGGCGCGCTCAGTCGAGGCGGCGGCGCGCGCGCGCGGCGCGCCCCACCCAGCGGCGATCCGCGGCTCGTGGGCGGCGCCGCGCCGGCCTCGCGCTCGATCTGCTCGAGGATCGCGCGCGGAGAGGCCGACGTGCCGCCCTGTCCGCCCTCCACGATGCCCGCGGTGAGGGGCACGGTGCCCGCCTGCTGGCGACTCGCGACCGTGCCCGCGGCGCGCGGCCCGAGGGCATCCTCGGACAGCTCCTCTGCGCACATCTGGCGCACGAACCGGCCGATCTCCACCGTGTCGGAGGGCTCCGGGCAGGCCCGCAGGTATGCCTCGAGGTCGGAGCGCAGCGCGAGCGCGTCGGGGTAGCGGTCCTCACGCGCGGGAGAGAGCGCCTTGAGAGCGATCGCGCGCAAGGCCGGCGGAATCCGCTCGAAGCGCTCGACGCGCGCCAACTGCCCCGAGGCGCTGAGCTTGCGCGCGAGGCGCTGGTCGCTCGGCGGAAAGAGCGCCTCGCCGAGCGCGGACTCGAAGATGAGGATCCCCACGTTGAAGAGGTCGCTCCGCGCATCGAGCGGCTCGCCGCGCGCCTGTTCCGGCGAGAGGTACGTGTGCTTGCCCTTGACGATGCCGTGCTCGGTGCGGTCGCCCGCGGTCGTCGCGGCCTTGGCGATGCCGAAGTCCGCGAGCTTGACCGCACCGTCGAACGACACGAGCACGTTCGAGGGGGTGACGTCGCGGTGCACGATGCCTGCCGGGCGGCCATCGATCCTCACCGAGTGCGCGTGCGCGAGGGCCTCGCAGACGAAGCTCGCGATCTTCGCCGAGTGGTGCGGAGGGATCGCCCCGGGCCGCGCTGAGCGCTTGGCCTCGGCGAGGGCGCGGAGGATGAGCGCGCGAAGGTCGACGCCGCGCACGAGCTCCATCGCGAGGTAGAGCGTCACGCCGTCGTCGTCCGAGACCGCGCCGAAGTCGTAGACGTGCACGGCGTTCGGATGCGACAGGTGCGCCGCGAGCTTCGCCTCGTCGCGGAACATGCGGGTGAACTCGGGATCCGCCGCGAGGTGGGGAAGGATCCGCTTCACGACGAGCTCCCGCGCAAAGCCCTCCGGCCCCTCCTGCCGCGCGAGGAAGATCTCCGCCATCCCGCCCGTCGCGAGCCGGCGGACGAGCCGGTACGGCCCGAGCGGGATTCCGACTGCCATCGAAGGGCGGCATGCTAGCCGATGGTCCGCGACTGCACGAGCCGACCCAGGCGCGTCAGCCGGGGCTCGAGCGTCGGCCGAGCTTGGGGACCGGACCGCCCTCGATCGCTTGTCCCTGAAGGTGCTCGGCGAGCACGTCGAAGAGGATCGAGTCGGCGGCCTGCCGCGGCACCCCGAGCTGCTCGGCCAGCGAGTGCAGGAGCGTGAGCTCCGGCTCGGTGTAGCGACCATCGACCGCCGCGACGTGCGCCAGCTTGCGGACCGCCTCGAAGCGCTCCTCGCCCGCGTTGGCGGCGAGCCAGCGCGCGCTCGCGTCGACGAGCTCCCGGGCGCGCTCGCGCGATCTCACGCGCTCGACCTCGGCCTCCGGGTCCGACGAGTAGGGCAGGAGCAAGTGCGCGAGCACGTTCCAGGCGCGCTCGTCCATCACACCGTCGAGCTCGCCGAGGAGCATGGCCGCGCCGACGAGGACATCCCGCTCGTGGATCGCCTTGGGCTCGCCGGGCACGAAGTCCATCAGGCCCGCGATCTCGGAGATCGCGTCGTCCGCGTCCGAGAGGGGCCGCCCCGCCGCGCGCATCTCGCCGAAGAGCTGGAGCGCGCGCACACGGATGGGCGTCGCCGGGTGACTGAAGCGCGCGAGCAGCTCGCGACGCTCGAGCTTCTGGAGCGCCTGGAGCTGGTCGAGGAACGCGCGGAGGTCGAAGTGCAGGTGCTCGGGGCCGAGGCCGCTCTGGATCTTGAAGAAGACCGCGACGGCCGTGGCCAGGTCACCGCCCACGACGAGGAAGCCGGCGCGATCGGCGCTGATCTCGGCGAGCCGGTCCCAGCTCTCCATGCGACGAAGGAGCAGCGGGGGCGTGCGCGGCTCGTTCTGGTCGTCGAGCCCGAAGGCCGCCGCCGCCATGCGCGCGCGGTAGTGTCGGAACGCGAGGTGGCCGAGCTCGTGGCCGAGCACGAAGCGCAGCTCCGCGTCGGTCATGCGCTCGACGAGCGCGCTCGTGAGCGTGATGACGTTCGGCAGACCCGCGCCGAGCGAGGGCATCGCGCCGGCGTTCACCTCGCCGTCCTGACCGACGAAGAGCTCCACGGGCTCCACGAACGCCAGCGCCGCCTTCACCTCGTCGAGGAGGGATGTGAGGCGCGGCGCGAGCAGCGGCGTCAGGCGCAGGTGCGAGCCGAGCACGAGCTCGTAGGTCGGTCGCGCACCGCCCGACTCCACGAAGTGGTCGATGAGCACCTCGAGCCCATAGCGCTCGAACAGCCGCTCCAGGAGAGCGCGCTCGGGGCCGAACCGGATCTCGTCGAGCAGCTCTGTCACGCCGTCGACACGCTACACCAAGTCGCGGGCGGCCAGGCTGGGCGGGACCCGGCGTTCACGCGCCCGCGAGCGCCGCAACGAAGCGGTCGAGGTCCTCGCGCGAGTGACGCTCGGTGACCGCGACGAGGAAGTCCTTGTCGTGGTCCGCGAAGACGGGCCAGCGGGAGAGCGCCACGCCGCCGAGGATCCCCTTGGCCGCGAGCGCCGCGAGCAGCGGCGCCGCTGCGCCGTCCTGGCGTCGCACGGTGAACTCGTTGAACGTGGGCGCCGAGAAGGGCAGCGAGTACTTGCCCGTCTCGCGGAGCCTGGCCTTGAGATACTCGGCCTTGGCGAGACAGGCGCGACCCACCTCCGCGAAGCCGCGCTTGCCCAGCATCGCGGTGCGCATCGTCATCGCCAGGGCGATGAGGCCGTGGTTCGTGCAGATGTTGGAGGTCGCCTTCTCGCGGCGGATGTGCTGCTCGCGCGTCGAGAGCGTGAGCACGAAGCCGCGCTCCCCCTTCTGGTCGACGGTCTCGCCGACGAGCCGTCCAGGGATCTGCTGGAGCAGCTCTTTGCCTCCCCGGATGGCGAAGAGGCCCACGCCCGGACCGCCGAGCTGGGGCGGGACCGCGAGCGCTTGTCCTTCGCCCACCGCGATGTCGACGCCGAAGTGCCCGGGCGGCTGGATCACCGAGAGCGCGTAGGGCTCGTGCGTCGCGGTGACGAGGAGGACACCGCGCGCCTTCGTGATCGCGCGGAGGGCCTCGAGGTCCTCGACCGCGCCGACGAAATTCGGGTAGCCCACGACCAGCGCGCCCGTGTCCTCGCGGAGCGCGGCCTCGACGGCGGCGACGTCGGTGCGCCCGTCGGCGCCGAGCTTCGCGCGGGACACGAGCTTCTCGCCGTGGTCCACGTTGCGGAGGTAGGTCTCGATCGTCTGGAGCGACTCCGGGTGCAGGCCGTCGCTCACGACGACGTGGCGGCGTCCCGTCACGCGGCGCGCCATGAGCACGGCCTCCGCGGTGGCGCTCGCGGCGTCGTACATCGACGCGTTCGAGACCTCCATGCCGAGCAGCTCGCACACGATGCTCTGGAACTCGAAGACCGCTTGCAGCGTTCCCTGCGACACCTCCGCCTGGTAGGGCGTGTACGCGGTGTAGAACTCGCTGCGCAGGAGGAGCTGGTCGACCGCGGGCGGGATGTGATGCTCGTACATCCCGGCGCCGAGGAACGAGAGCGCGCGCGCGGCGTCGTTCTGGTGCGAGATCGCCTCGAGGTGCGCCATGAGCTGCGGCTCGGCCAGAGACGGCTCGATCGCGAGCGGACGGTTCAGGCGGTTCGGGGCCGGCACGTCCTCGAAGAGCGCATCGACCGAGGGCAGGCCGATGGTCGCGAGCATGGAACGGATCTCTTCGTCGGTGTGGGGCAGGTACCGCATCGATGACCTCCAGGACGGCGGCGTGTCTAGCCGATTCTCGGGCCGTGCGCATGCGGCGAGAGCCCTCACACTGGGGCTCCACGACGCGAGAACACGCACACCCCGGGTCACGGGCGCGCGGCGTCGAGCCGAGCCGCGATCGCGAGCACGCCGCGCCCCATGCGCGGCGAGTACCAGGAGAGGTCGCGCCCGGAGACGAACACGACGCGCAGGCCGCGCGCCCGGAAGAGCTCCGCGTCCGCGTCGTCGAAAGGATGCGGCTCATCCGGCAGCACGACGAGGTCCGGCGAGCGCGCGAGCACCTCGTCGAGCGTGACGCGCGGGTAGCGCGTGTCGCGGCCGGTCCACCGCTCCTCGGCCTTCGGCGCGGCCTGCCCCAGATCCGCGGCGAGGGGGTAGCGGCGCGCCCGGTCCGAGAAGACGTTCGAGGCGCCCGCGAGGTCGAGCGCGTCCGACAGGAACGTGTCGCCGCGGATCGTCATCAGCGGATCCCTCCAGATCGGGCAGAACACCCGCAGCGGTGCGCGCGCGGCGCGGCGCACGCGCGCCTCTTCGATGTCGCGCTCCATCTGCGTGATCGCCTCGCAGCGTCGGGGGTCGAGGCCGAGGAGCGTGGCGAGGTCGCGCACGAGCGAGGCCGCGTCCTCGACCGTCTTGGGGAAGCTCACGTGCGTCGGGATCGAGGCATCCTCGAGCGCCCGCACGATGCGGGGTGTGTTCTCCTCCTGGTTCGCGAGCACGAGGTCTGGCGCGAGCGCGACGATCTCCTCGACGCGCGCGTCCTTGGTGCCGCCGACGCGCGCCACGTGCTCGATGGCCCCGCGCGGCTCGACGCAGTAGTCCGTGCGACCGACGAGCCGGTCCGCGCAGCCGAGCAAGACGACCGCCTCGGTCTCGCTCGGTACGAGCGACACGACGCGACGCGCCGGCCCGCCGAGGCGAAGTTGTCGTCCCATCGCGTCCAGCATGGTCACCCTCCAAGCAGGCGAGACGCCGCAACCCGCCGCGTGTCGCCTTTGTCGCCAGGAGGCGCGCTCGGGCTCGGTGAGGAGGGGCGGCCCCTCCGACCATCAATGCGAGAGCGCGCCGAGGAAGGCTTCGTACGCGGCCGCGTCCATGAGGCCATCGAGGCCTGCCGACGGCTTGAGGACGATCATCCAGCCCTTGCCGTAAGTGTCGTCATTGACGAGCTCGGGCTTGTCGGCGAGCTCGCCGTTGATCTCCACGACCTCTCCGGCGAGAGGCGAGAAGAGCTCGCTGACGGCCTTGACGGACTCGACGGTGCCGAAGTTGCCGTGCGCCTCGAGCTTCGCGCCCACCTTCGGGAGGTCGATGAGCGTGATGTCGCCGAGCTGCTCGACGGCGTGCGCGGTGATCCCGACGCGGACGAGGCCACCCTCGATGCGCGCCCACTCGTGGTCCTTCGTGTACTTCAGATCGCTCGGATAGCTCGCCATCTCGCTCCTCATGTGTCCGCCGCCCGGCGGCGCGCTGGGGACGCTGCCCCGAAGGCTCCTCGAGGGCCCGCGGGAACGCTCACTTCTGCCTGCGGTAGAAGGGCGTCTTGACGACGACCGCCTCGACCAGCTTGCCGCGGATCTCGATCCCGATCTGCGAGCCGATCTCCGCGAGCGCGGTGGGCACGTAGCCGAGCCCGATGTGGATGTCGAGGGACGGAGCGGGGCTGCCGCTCGTCACCACGCCGATCGGCGCGCCCGAGGGCGTCTCGGCGCCCTCCCACCGGTGGATCGGATAGCCGTGGCGGCCGATGCCGCGCCCGAGCATCTGGAAGCCGACGAGCTTGCGGGAGAGGCCCGCCTCCTGGATCGCGAGGAGCGCCTTCTTCCCGAGGAAATCGCGCGGTTTGTCGAGCTTGGTGACCCAGCCGAGCCCGGCCTCGAGCGGGTTCGTCGTCTCGTCGATCTCGTTGCCGTAGAGCGAGAGGCGCCCCTCGAGGCGGAGCGTGTCGCGCGCGCCGAGACCACAAGGCTCGAGGCCCTCGGGCTTGCCCGCCGCGAGCAGCGCGGTCCAGAGCCGCGTCGCCTCGTCCGGCCGCACGAAGAGCTCGAAGCCGGCCTCGGCGGTGTAGCCCGTGCGCGCCGCGATCACGCGCACGCCTCCGACGATGCCCTCGGTCAGGCAGAACGAGCCCAGGGAGGTGATCGCCGCGTCGGCCTGCGCGTGCTCGAGCACCTTCGCGGCCTTGGGCCCCTGCAGCGCGAGCAGCGCGGTCTCGTCGGAGAGGTCGGCGAACGTGAGCTCGCCCTTCTCGATCCACGGGCGCGCGTGCGCCGCGAAGTGCGCCGCGATCTTGTCGCGGTTGGACGCGTTCATCACGATCATGAAGCGCTCTCGCGCGCGTCGGTAGACGATCAGATCGTCGAGGATCGTGCCCCCCGCGTTGCACGCGACCGTGTAGAGCGCCTTGCCATCGGGGAGCTTCGTGAGATCTCCCGTGACGAGGGAGTCGATGAACTCCTCCGAGGCTCTGCCCTCGATCTTCATCTCGCCCATGTGCGAGACGTCGAAGAGACCCGCGGCCGTGCGCACCGCGGCGTGCTCCTTGAGGAGGCCCGCGTACTGCACGGGGAGCTCCCAGCCCGCGAACGGGACGATGCGGCCCCCGAGGGCCTTGTGAGCGTCATGGAGAGGCGTGCGGCGGAGGGCGTCGTTCGTCACGGGGGCGAACCTAGGAGGGTTCGCGCGCGCGATCAATAGCCGTGCGTGGCCGGCGCGCGCTGCATCGCGATCTCGCGGTCGAGCTCTTCGAGCAGCGGCGCGAGGCTCGGCCACATGGACTCGGTGGTGAGCAAGACGAGCCCGTCGCCGTCTTCGCCGTGGAGCGAGGCGATGCCGTCGTAGCCGGAGAGGACGCCCCCGAGCACGACCACGTCCGCGGGCGCCATCGCGAGCCGCACGGCGACGAGGCCGGGACCGACGGGGATGGGCCGCGCCTCGGGCCTCGCGTTCATGGCGGCGAGGCTTGCCACGGCGGGCGCGGCCCGGCGAGGTGGCCCGGCGAGGTGCCTCAGTCGAGGTGCCTCAGTCGAGGTGCCTCTGTCGAGGCGGCTCTTGGCGCGTCGGGCGTTCGGTGAGACCGTGGTGGGATGACTTCACCCCTACGGTCGTTCTCGTTCCTCGCTTGGCTCGCGGTGTCTCTGGGCGCCTCACTGGGCCTCTCGACGGGCGCGCGTGCAGCGCCCGGCTGCTTCCGCCTCGGCAGCTGCGAGGCGCTGCCCGACCCCTGCGATGACGCGTGCGACACCGGCGTCTGCGTCGAGGACACGTGCGCACCCACCGACTGCGTCCCCTGCGACACCGCCGGGGACTGCCCCGGGCTGCGGCTCGGGCGAGTCACGGTCACCGGGAGGCGGATGATGTCTGCCTGCCGCTACGATCTGGGCTGTGGGACTGTCACCATCCGCGAGGGAGACCTCGTGCCCTCCGAACCGCGCTGCGTGGCAGGCAGGTCGGGAGACGCCCGCGCGCTCCTCGACGGCGATTGCGATGGAGATCGCATCCCGTTCGCCGCCGAAGGGATCGACCAGGCTTGCGTGCGGCAGAGCTATGTCGGGCGCGACGGGAGCGCCGTCACCTGCGACTCGACGTGCACGTCGGGGTGCCTCGAGTTCCTGCCGCCCGGCTCGAATCCAGCCTTTCCGCACGGCGGCTCGGTGTGCAACGGATCGAGCGTCGGCGCGTACGCCTGCGCCGACGTCGAGGATTGCCCGTCCACCGCGGTCCATCCGGCCACCCGCTGCGTCGAGGCAGGCCCAGAAGACGCCCGGGCGTGCATCTACCAACCGACGTGCGGAGATCCGGACGCCTGCTTCGACTTCATCTCCGCCGCGGCCGGCATGGCCTGGATTCCGGCCGCCTACGCGGCAGGAGACTGCGATGAAGACGGCCTCCGCAACGGTGTGGATCCCGACGTGTGCACGCCCGCGACCACGCCTACCGACGCGGGGCTCGCCTCGCCCGACGCCGCCGCGAGCGACGCGTCGATGTCGACGCCCGAGGACGCGTTCAGCGCCGACGCCGCGAGCCCGCTCGATGCAGGCCACGCCGAGCTCGACGCACCCCGTGACGCTGCGCTGCTCGGGCCCGTGTCCTTCCAGGGAACCGGGTGCGCGTGCCGCGCGCAGGGTACGAGGCCTGGCGCACACCTCGCCCTCCTCGGCGCGCTCGGCCTCGCCCTCGGAGCCCGCACGCGACGCGCCGCGAGGCGCCGCGGCTGATCCGATGCGCTCTCGCTCGACGTCGGTCCTCGCGCTCGCGGGGCTGACGCTCCTGCCCGCATGCGACGGCGGCGGCCGGCCCGCGGGCTGGCGCCGCACGCCGCCGGGCTCGGGCCCGGAGGTCGTCTGGGATCTCGACGCGGAAGACCTCCCCGTCATCCCGCTCCCGAACGACGTCGCCACCTGGCCCGATCCGAGCTCACCGACGGGCTTGCGCATCAACGCGAGCCAGATCGCGCCCACGCAGCTCGAGCGCCGCACGCTCGACCTCTTCGACGAGCTCGACGGCTGGGGCACCTTCGCGCCGATCTCGGTCGCCTTCGATCAGGACCTGGACCTCACCGCGCTCCTCGAGCGTCAGGGAGGATCCGAGCACTTCCGCGAGCGCGACTTCCCGCGGCATGCGGTCTATCTGGTGGATCTCGAGACGGGCCTGCCCGTGCCTCTCGACCTGAACAGCGGCAACTTCCCCTACGCAACCGCGCGGGAGGAGCCGTACTTCGATCACGATCCGCGCGCGGGCGAGTCGAACCTCCTCTTCGAGACCGTCGAAGAGGACGACAACGCCAATGGCCGGCTCGACGCAGGCGAGGACACCGACTTCGACGGGGTGCTCGATCACCCGAACACGCTCGACGGCCTCCTCTACGGAGATCCGCTCGAGACGGTCGATCGCATGGCCTGGTTCTACGAGCGCGAGACGCGCACGCTGATCGTGCGCCCTCTCCTGCCGCTCGTGGAGCACCGCCGCTACGCCGTCGTCTTGACCGACCGCCTCGTGGGCGTCGGAGGGCAGCCCGTGCGCTCGCCCTTCGATCAGGTCCACCACCCGCGTCAGACCGCGGAGCTCGCGCCGCTGCCCGCGCACTTCGCCGCGCACCCGGAGCTCTACGGCTCGCTCGCCTCGGACGGCTGGGACGGCGTCGCCTTCGCGTGGTCGTTCACCACGCAGTCGGTCACGCGCGACCTCGACACCGTGCGCGAGGGCCTCTACGGCCGCGGGCCGATGGCCTACCTCGCGAGCGAGATCCCGCTCGACGTGGTCCCGCTCCCGATGCAGGGCGGGCGCGGCTGCCCGGATCCGGGCGCGCGCGTCTTCGTCGCGCCCGGCGAGTCGTTCCGCGCGGCGCTGCGCACGCTGGCCTCCACCGCGTTCGGGCTCGACGAGGCCGCGGCCGAAGCGCTCGACCGCAGCTACGCCTCGCTCTCGCACGTCGCGACGGTGATGCTCGAATCGCCCTATTTCTTCGAGGATCCGGAGAACGAGACGCTCGAGGACGCGTTCGAGCTCGACGCCGTGACGGGCCAAGCCCGCCGCACGCGACCGACGCTCACCATGACGATCTACGTGCCCGAGGAGAGCGCCGATCGCCCGCAGCCGTTCTCGCCGGTCGTCTACGTGCACGGTCACGGCAGCGACGCCGCCGAGGTGCTGCTCCACGGAGGCCTCTTGCTCCAGCACGGCAACGCGGTCGTCACGATCCACGCGCACGGACACGGGCTCGAGCTGAGCCCGACGCTGCGCGCCGCCGTGCGCGCCACGTTCGGCGCGGCGTGCCTCGAGGGCACCGCCGACGCGCTCTCGCC
>JBKDQC010000358.1:0-2324 GCA_046342295.1 Deltaproteobacteria bacterium
TGATGAGACCGATCAGCGCCGCCAGCGTGCTGGACTTGCCATTGCCGGCGGCTCCGACGACGAGGACGAGGCCGCGCTCGAGCTCCGCGAAGCTCGCGACGACCGGTGGCACGCCGAGCTCGTCGAAGGCCGGAATCTTCAATGGAATCGAGCGCAGCGCGATCGCCAGAGTGCCGCGCTGCCGGTACACGTTCACGCGGTACCGGCCCACGCTGGGCACGCCGTAGCTCGAGTCGAATTCCTGCAAGTCGTCGAGCGCGCCCTTGAAGCGAGACTTCTTGAGGATCACCTCGGCGAGCTCCCGCGTGTGCTGCGGCAAGAGCTTGTCGCCTTGGAGGTAGTGGAGATCGCCGGACACACGGAAGGCCGGGGGTTGCCCGACCTTCAGCAGGATGTCGCTCGCGTTGTACTGCTGCCCCTTGCGGAGCAGCGAGTGAAGTGTCGTCTCGTCCATCAGGGACGGGATGGTACCAAATGCGCATCCACGCGCGCTCGCGGAGCCGTCGCGTGTACGCACGCGCCGCCGTTCGTCACCGGCCGCGGGCAACCACCCCGGCGCGGTGCGAACGACGCTGAGAACACGCGGCCGCCCGCCTGCGAGCGCTCACTCGGTGTCGCGCCTTCGGATCACGATCGTGTTCATGTGCTCGGTCTGCTCGAACCGAGCCCGGTAGGCGCTGGCCTCCGCCATCGACTCGAACGGTCCGATCCGGACCCGGAACATCGTGCCTCGACCGTCGACCGCGGCCTGCATCACGAACGCTCGGTGCCCCCGGGCGCGGAGGCCGGACGCGACGGCCTGCGCGCCATCGGCGCTGTCGTACGAGATCACCTGCAGCGTGTACTCGCCGTCGTGACCCTCCCGCGCGGGGTCGCTCACCCTTCCGGCCGGGAACGCGCTCTGGACGAGCGCGTCGCGCTCCGCGAAGCGCGCGATCTCGCCCCCGGCCGTCGCAGCGACCGCGGCGGGCAGCATCTCGGGCACCGGGGCCGGGGCCGGGGCGATCGGGCTCGCTGCGTCCTGGGCCTCCGCGGCAAACCCTTCGTCGGTGCCGAGCGCGTCTGGGTGCGCCGCCTCCGCCGCCGCGGCTGCCAGCGTGGCGGCGATCTCGGGCGGATCCTCGGTCAGCTGCTCGGGGAAGGAGAGCGCGAGACGATCGACGCTGGGTGCGGCAGGCGCCTCGAGGTCCGGGCCCGTCGCGCGTCCGAGGGCGTCGAGCCGGGCCAGCGGGTCGCTGTCGTCGCCGAGCGGCGCCGCGGGGCTCGGCCCGAGCTGGAAACACAACGCGAGCACCAAGAGGACCGTGACGCCGCCCGCCAGGCCGTAGAGCGACCACCGCTGCAGCGTCGAGTCGTTCTCGTCGGCGTGCTCTCGGATGAGGTTCAGATCCCGCATTGCGCCGTCCATGACTCCTCCAGGAGGGTCTAGCTGCTACCTGTACACGCATGTAAGACATGCGCGCATGCGGAGCAAAAAACCGGCGCTTCGAGTGAGCGGGTCTCGACTCAACGGGCGGGAACGAGCACCGTCGTGTGCTGGCCTCCGTCCGCGGCTGTCATCTGCCAGACCTCGAGGGTGTGCCCTGACGAAGCTCGGACCTGCAGTGCGTACCGCCCCCCGTCGTCCGCGCGGCCGACCACCCCCTCGTCCGTGTCGAGGTTCAGCGCCAGAACGTACGCGCGCGGCAATGCCTGGCCGGTGACGGTGACGGTCCCCTCCGCGTCGGGAGCGGAGACGAGCGCGGTCGGCGGCGGAAGCGGAAGCGTGGGCCCATAGCACCCGCCGACCAGAAGAAGCAGCGAGAGGGCGAACGGAGGAAGGGCGCGGCGCATCGAGGCTCCGGGGTACGGGACCGCTCAGCCCCCGGCAAGGGTTGGGCCTCGGCGAGCGGGTGGCACCGGGGGTGGAGCCTCGCTCGAAATCGCCAACGCCGTTGGCATCGAGCGTCTCGCGGGCGCGTGCGCGCGCGTACGAGCGGCCATCCCGTGGTAGCCTGCGCGCCCTTTCAGCGCGTCCCGCGTGAGAGGGCCAGGAGCAAGCACCGATGGCCTCGCCCCAGATTGTCCCGGTTCCGATCGATGACGAGATGGTCTCGTCGTACCTCGCCTACTCGATGAGCGTGATCGTCGGGCGAGCGATCCCCGACGTTCGTGACGGCCTCAAGCCCGTGCACCGCAGGGTGCTCTACACGATGCACGAGCAGGGCGTTCGCGCGAACACGGCGCACAAGAAGTCCGCGCGCATCGTGGGCGATGCGATGGGCAAGTACCATCCGCACGGAGACGCGGCGATCTACGAGGCGCTGGTGCGCATGGCGCAGGAC
>JBKDQC010000359.1:0-22326 GCA_046342295.1 Deltaproteobacteria bacterium
CGGTACGGGAGATCGCGATGGCCGCGAGCCGCGAGCCGCAGCTCACGAGCGCGGCCGAGGTCATGGCGCCGCTCGCGCCGCGCGACGATGGAGCGACCGCTCGCGCGGCGCGTGCGGCACCGGTCGCAGAGGCGCGCCTCCGCATGCACGACGGCAAGCTCCCCGAGCAGGAGGGTCCGCTCACGCTCTCGCTCGCGATCAACCGCGCGCTCGCCGACGCGCTCGCCGCCGATCCGAGGGTTCTCGTCTTCGGCGAGGACGTCGGCCGCAAGGGCGGCGTCTACGGTCTCACCAAGGGCCTGCTCAAGCGGGCTGGTGCGGGGCGCGTCTTCGACACGCTTCTCGACGAGCAGTCGATCCTCGGCCTCGCGCTCGGCGCCGCCGTCAGCGGCTTCGTCCCGATCCCCGAGATCCAGTACCTCGCCTACCTCCACAACGCCGAGGATCAGCTTCGCGGCGAGGCGGCGACGCTGCGCTATTTCTCGAACGGCCAGTACACCAACCCGATGCTCGTGCGTATCGCGGGCTACGGCTATCAGAAGGGCTTCGGCGGCCACTTTCACAACGACGACTCGGTCGCGGTGCTGCGGGACATCCCGGGCCTCGTGATCGCCTCGCCCGCGCGGCCCGACGACGCCGCCGCGATGCTGCGCACGTGCCTCGCGGCGGCGCGCACCGGCGGCGCGGTCTGCGTGTACCTCGAGCCGATCGCGCTCTACCACACGCGCGATCTCCACGAGGCCGGAGACGGCCTCTGGCTCTCTCCCTATGTGGGGCCCACGGAGTGGGAGCGCGCCCACGTGCCCCTCGGCAAGGCGCGTCTCTATGCTGCAGCGGGGACCCCGGCGCTCACGATCGTCACGAGCGGCAACGGCCTCTTCATGAGCCTCCGCGTCCAGAAGCGGCTCGCGGCCGAGGGGCTCTTCGCCGACGTGCTCGACCTCCGCTGGCTCGCGCCGCTGCCGGTCGAGGACGTGCTCGCGCATGCGCGACGGAGCGGCCGCGTGCTCTGCGTCGACGAGACGCGAAGGACCGGCGGGATCGCCGAGACCGTGCTCGCGTCCCTCCTCGACCGCGGATTCGAGGGGCGCATGGCGCGCGTCGCCAGCGAGGACTCGTTCATCCCGCTCGGCGACGCCGCGCGCCTCGTGCTGCTCGACGAGCCGACGATCGAGGCGGCCGCGCGCGCCCTCGCGTCGCGCTGATCGACGATCCGGCCGACGGGCTCCGCGGACGCACTTTTGGGCACTTGTGGGTCGCCTGGATCCTCTCATCCTCCGTCCAGCTGCGGAGGTCTCCCCATGAGTCGTCGTGAGCGGTTGCGAGTCATCGTGTCTTGTCTGCTCCCGATGGCAGCGGCTGTCGGGACGGCGGGGTGTTCAGCATCGACGAACCTCGCGGTCGAGGACACCGGGAGTGACCGTCCCCCCGACGCACCCACCTTGTCGCGGGATTTCCACGCTCAGGTCGCGATGCGCGACGGAGTGCGCCTCGATGCCCGCGTGCTTCTGCCGCCCGAGGGGTCGGGGCCGTGGCCGACGCTCTTGCTGCGATCTCCCTACCTCGGAGGGGGCAGCGACGGGCATGTCTCGATCTTCGGTGGATTCCTGGATCGAGGATACGCACTCGTCCTTCAGGCCTGTCGCGGCACGGGTGATTCGGAGGGGGCCCTCGAGCCGCTCGTGCAGGAATTCCCCGATGGCGGCGATACGGTGGACTGGCTCGTCGCACAGTCGTGGTCGAACGGGCGTGTCGGGACCTTCGGGGGGTCCTACGAGGGGTTCACGGCCGGCGCTGCGGCGGTCGCCAACCCCGCAGTCGATGTCGTGGTCATGGACGGCGCGATCACCCGCGCGTTCGCGGGTTGGCCCGGCCGGCGCGGAGTGCCACGCGCCCTCGGGATGCTTTGGTGGTGGACGCAGGTCCAAGGGCGCCCTGACCCCGCGACCAGCCCGGAATTCTCGAGACTGATCACCAACACACGCCCGATTGCGGGTCACGACATCGCCTATCTTGGCGATGAAGTGAGGGTCTGGCGCGAGCTCGTTCCTCACTTGGATGGCGACTCGACCTTCTGGGACGAGCGCAGCCTCGTCGGACGGATCGGGCGCTCCTGCGTTCCCATGCTGCATCTCCAGGCTGCCCAGGAGTGGGATGACGATCCCCTCGCGGCGTTCCTCGATTCGCAGGGCAGCGGCTGCAGCGCCGAGGAGCGCGCAGCCCAGCGCTTCATCCTCGGGAGCCACAGCCACGCGGGGGCCGTCTACGACCCGATGAGCGCGACGCCGTCCTCGACGCTGTTGCGCATGTACTTCGACCGCTACTTGAAGGACGAGCCGGTCGAGATCGAAGCGGTTCCGCGTGTCCAGTACTACTTGACCGGAGCCTCCGCGTGGGGCGAGGCCGCGACTTGGCCGCCAGGTGAGTCCCGCCTCGAGCTCTTCCTCTCGACGGACACACTCGTCTCCTCCGTGCCGCCCGCGGGCGCGGGCGAGCTCCGGCTCGACCCGGAGAACGACGACCCCTGCGCCCTCGATTACGCGAAGTACCTCACCTTCGTCAGCGAACCTCTCGAGTCGGACGTCGACCTCGTGGGCGGCGCCGAGGTCCACTTGAGCGTCGAGATCGACGCGCCGGACGCCGACGTCTTCGTGAACCTCTTGACCTTGTCTCCCGCCAACGAGGCGAGCTGGGTGCACGGCTCGGTCGTCCGGCTGCGCTACCGGCGCTCGCCCGATGCGCCGACACCGATGACTCCGGCAATGGCGGAGCAGGTCTCGCTCGAGCTGCCGGCTGTCGCGACGAGGCTGCCCGCGGGCCACCGACTCGCGCTCTCCTTGAGCGGCGCCGAGTGCGGCACCTCCGAGAATCCGCACACCGGTGGGCCCGTCGCGGAGGAGTCCGAGGCTCGACCCGTGTCGATTCGCGTCCACTCGGGCGGCGCGTCACCCTCCTTTGTGCGGTTGCCCGTGGTCACCGCGCGCTGACGGCGCGCGCGGGCCACCTCGACTACCCTCGAAGGTGATGGCTCGTCGAACGCTCCTCGGACTCGACCGCCCCACCTCGTTCGGTCGGGGAGCCAGCGTCGACCGCTTCCCGATCGCAGCGGGCCTGGACGCGGCGGTGTTCGAGTACCGCGAGACCGAGGGCCTGCGCCACGGAGCGGTGTCTCATCGGATCGAGATCGGCGTCCAGCTCCGGGGCGAACGGGGCCAGGCGGGTCATCGGGCGGGAGTGCGACGATGCGGACCGGGGACACTGCAAGTGCTCGGTCACGCCGAGCCCTACGACGTCAGGTACCGCGCGGGTGCCCGACCCGGCACCGTCTTGTACTTCCTCCTCGACGAAGCGCGCTTCGGGGCCGTCGACGAAGCCCGCGAGCTCCAGCTCGACGGCGACAACCCTCGCTTCGTGCGCCGGCTCTTCGAGCTCGCGGAGCACGTCCACGCCGCGCGCACCGCCGGCGATGCGCTCGAAGAGGATGCCGTGGCTGCCGCCATCGCGGCGGCCGTGCGGTCGCACGGCCACCTCGGCCCTGGCGATCCGCTCGTCCGGGCGCGTCGAGACATCGAGACACACTTCGACACGGCCCTTCTGCTGCGGCACATCGCCGACGACGCCGGTATGGAACGGACGACGTTTCTCCGGAGCTTCGCGCGTCGTTTCGGGATCACGCCCATCCAGTACCGGATCCTCACGCGCCTCAACGAGGCCGACCGCCTCGCGTTGCACCACGCCGAGATGACGACGGGTTCGATCGCGGCGGCCTGCGGCTTCGAGAGCGTGTCCTACTTCCACCGCGCGTTCGCCCGGTACTTCGGCGCGACGGTCTCCGAGAGACGCGCGCGCCTGACGCAGCGCGACCGCAAGCGCCGCCACCCGGGTTGACCCAGCACCTCGATTCAGTTTCGTGGAGCGCGGTCGGGTGGGGGACCCTGAGGGGCGGTCTCGAGGTGAGGGCGAGAGCCGCGGGCTCTTCCTCGTGGGTGCACTTCGCACCACGGACCGGGGTCTCGTTCGGGTACGATGCGCCTCGTCGGAATGAGCACCGTCCTCGGCACTTCGCACTCGGATCCGCGCGTCCTCGAGCTCTCTCGCTGTGCGCTCACGGTGCTCTCGGGCCCCGAGCGCGGCCACGAGCGCCTGATCGACCAAGACCTCTTCCGGATCGGCAAGAGCTCCGAGAACGACTTCGTGCTCTCCGACACGACCGTGTCTCGCATGCACTGTGAGATCGTTCGCGAGCCCAAGGGCTACCTCCTGCGCGACCTCGGCTCCACCAACGGGACGCTGCTCGACGGGGCCGAGATCAAGGAAGTGTGGCTCAAGCCCGGCGCCGTGATCACCGTCGGCACGGTCGAGATCAAGGTGCGCCCGTACGCCGAGCGCATCGAGCTCATGCCCTCCGACAAGGGCGAGCTCGGCGAGGCCGTCGGCCGCTCGCTCGGGATGCGGGCGATCTTCGGTCTCCTCGAGCGGCTCGCGCCGACCGACGCGACGGTCCTCCTCGGGGGCGAGACCGGCACGGGCAAGGACATCCTGGCGCGCTCCATCCACGCGGCCTCGCCGAGGAGAAACAAGCCCTTCGTCGTCGTCGACTGCGGCGCCGTCGTCGGCACGCTCATCGAGAGCGAGCTGTTCGGCCACGAGAGGGGCGCGTTCACGGGCGCGACCGCGAGCCGGCAGGGCGCCTTCGAGATGGCGCACGGCGGGACGCTCTTTCTCGACGAGATCGGAGAGCTGCCGCTCGATCTCCAGCCCAAGCTCCTCCGTGCGCTCGAGCAGCGCGTCTTCCGCCGCGTCGGAGGAAACAAGGAGATCCGCGTCGACATCCGCGTCATCGCGGCGAGCAAGCGCAACCTGAAGCTGGAGGTCGCGCGCGGGAAGTTTCGCGAAGACCTCTATTTCCGGCTCGCGGTGGTGCCCATCGAGGTGCCGCCGCTCCGCGAGCGGCGCGACGACATCCCCCTGCTCGCGACGCGCATCCTCGAAGATCTCGCGAAGAACGAGCGGCAGCCCCCGGTCGTGCTCTCGCGGGAAGCGCTCGAGGGCCTCTGCGCGCACGACTGGCCCGGCAACGTCCGCGAGCTGCGCAACGTGCTCGAGCGCGCGAGCTACCTCGCGCGCGCACAGGGGCTGCCGGTCATCCCGGCTGGCGCGCTGCCGATGGCGGAGGCGCCCGCGGGCGCTGCGCCGCAAGGCCCGCACTCCTTCGATCCCCGCAAGAGCTACCGCGACACACGCGCCGAGTGGGAAGCGGGCTTCGAGAAGGCGTACGTGGCTTGGCTCCTCGAGAGACACCAGGGAAACGTCTCTGCGGCCGCGCGCGCCGCGGACATGGACCGCAAGTACCTCCACAAGCTCGCCAAGAAGCACGGCGTGCGCGGCGAGGGCGACGAGGAGTCATGATGCGGGCTCGTGAGCGCGGCGCGGCGGCGCCCGCACGATGACGGCCGAGCCCGCAGCCCACCGTGTGCGCTCGCTGCGCGCGGGCGGTTTTCGCAACCTCGCGCGGCTCGAGCTCACGCCGGGGCCCCGCCTCAACGTGATCGCGGGGGACAACGGCCAGGGCAAGAGCAACCTGCTCGAGGCGATTCACTACGCCGCGACGCTGCGCAGCTTCCGCGGCGCGGGCACCGACGAGCTCGTGGCGACCGGCAGCGAGGAGGCCCATGTCGCCATCGTGTCGGAGGCGACGCCGCTTCCGCGCACGCTCGAGGTGGGCCTGCGGCGCGGTCAGGCGCGCTCGCCGCGGCTCGACGGCAAGCGCCCACGCTCGGGCCTCGCCTGGCTCGGTGTGCTGCCCGCGGTGCTGTTTCACCCTGGCGACCTCGCGCTCGCGCAGGGCGGCCCGGAGGGGCGCCGCACGCTGCTCGACGAAGTGCTCTCGGAGATCGACCCGACGTACGCGACGACGCTCGCGAGCTACGTGAAGGCCCTGCGAAGCCGCAACCGTCTCCTCAAGGACGACCCGGTGAACGTGCGCGCCGTCACCGCCTTCGACGGCGTGCTCGCGGCCTCCGGCGCGATCCTCGGTCAAGCGCGTGCACGCCTCGTCGCCGACCTCGCGCCGCGCGCCACCGACGTGTGGCACGAGCTCTTCGAGACGACGGGGACGCTAGAGATCGCGTAGGCGCCGAGCGTCGAGCCTAACGAGAAGACGCTCCTCTCCGCGCTCGCCGAGAGCCTGTCCAAAGACCACGCGCGCGGCTTCACCGCCGAGGGCCCACACGCCGACGACGTGGTGCTCCGCGTGAGGGACAAGAGCGCCAAGCATCACGCCTCGCAGGGGCAGCAGCGCGCCCTCGTGCTCGCGCTCAAGGTGGCCGAGCTCGACGTGCTCTCCCAGCGCACGGGGCGCGTGCCGGTGCTCCTGCTCGACGACGTCTCGAGCGAGCTCGACGCGACGCGCAACCGACGCTTCTTCGGGCTTCTCGCGCGCGCGGGCGGTCAGGTCTTCCTCACGACCACCGACCCTCGCCTGATCCAGCTCGAGGACGGGCGCACCGACCTCCGCGTGGTCGCGGGGCGGCTCGAGCCGGGCTGAAGCGTGCGCATCACCGGCCGCGGGATGCCGGCGCGCCGCGCATCGGCTATCCCGTCAGAGCGCGGCGACTGCGCATGGAGGTCCGATCCAGCTCTCCGGGCGCGCTCGTACCGTGCTCGCTCGTACCGTCTCGAGGTGGTCATGGCGTCGCGCTCCCTACGCATCGGCTCTCTCCGCATGGGACCTCCCCTGTTCCTTCCGGTCGTCCTCGCGGGTTGCGGGCCCTCCACCCCCGCGGCGTCGTCGATCGAGCTCGCGTTCGCCGCGCGGGTCGGCGGCGAGGAGTTCGCGTGTGGCCGGAGCTACCCGGGCGTCGGCACGTCGGACACGACGATCACCGCCCAGGACCTGCGACTCTACGTGCACGACGTCCGCTTCGTGACGGCGGCCGGGGCCGAGGTGCCCCTCGCGCTCGACCAGGACGACTTCCAGAACGGCGCGATCGCCCTGCTCGACTTCGAGACCGGCGGCTCTGCGTGCGGGTCGGGCAACGCGCCGACCCACACCGCGATCACGGGCACACTCCCGTCGGTCGGCCCCTACACGGCGATCCGCCTGCGGCTCGGCGTGCCCGAGGCGCGCAACCACCTCGACAGCGGGAGCCAGCCCTCGCCGATGAACCTCACGACGCTCTACTGGGGATGGCAGGGCGGGTACAAGTTCATGCGCTTCGAGGCTCTCACCGACGAAGCTTCGCGCGCGGTCTCGTTCCACCTCGGGGCGACGGGCTGTTCGGGCGACGCGACGTTGGGCACACGCACCTGCGCCAACGGCAACCGCCCCGAGATCACGCTCGCGCTGCCCGAGGGCTTCTCGGCGACGAGCCACGAGATCGTGCTCGACGTGGGCGCGTGGCTCGCCGAGATGGACTTGTCGGGCGACGGCTGCGAGTCCTCCCCGACCGACCCGGACTGCCCCGCCTGGTGGGCGACCGTCGGCCTGCCCGACGCGTCTGCGCAGCGCCTCTTGCGCGTCGCTTCGCGACCCTCGCCGTGAGCCGACGATGACGCGCCTGCATCTCACCACCTGCGCGCTGGCCCTGCTCGCCGGGCTCGGCACGTCTTGCGAGCCAGCAGCTCGGGCGTGGGATTGGGGCCTGCCGCCTGGCATCCCCGCGCCGCGCGTACCGGCGGACAACCCGATGAACGAAGCGAAGGTCGAGCTCGGCCGACGCCTCTTCTACGACGTGCGCCTCAGCGCCAACCGCACGCAGAGCTGCGGAAGCTGTCACGCGCAGGAGCGCGCCTTCACCGATGGCCTCGCGGTCTCGGTCGGCTCGACCGGCGACCACACCCCGCGCAGCTCGATGTCGCTCGCGAACGTCGCCTACAACCCCGTCCAGACCTGGGCGAACACGGCGCTCGTCGCGCTCGAGGACCAGGCCCTCGTGCCGCTCTTCGGCGAGCACCCCGTCGAGCTCGGCCTCGCGAACATGGAGGGCGAGCTCGTCGCGCGTCTGCGCGCCGAGCCTCTCTACCCTGACCTCTTCGCGCGCGCGTTCCCGGCGGAGGCCGATCCCATCAGCGTGCCCAACACGGTGCGCGCGATCGCGGCCTTCGAGCGCACGCTGATCTCGTTCGACTCCCCCTACGATCGATACTTCTACCGCGGAGATCGCGCAGCGCTCGGCGACGCGGCCCGGCGCGGTCTCGAGCTCTTCAATTCCGAGCGGCTCGAGTGCTTCCCTTGCCACGGGGGCTTCAACTTCACCGACGGCGTGATGCATGGCGGAACGACGATCCCCGAGATCCAGTTCCACAACACCGGCCTCTACAACATCGACGGCCGCGGCGGCTATCCCGCGCCCAACCGCGGCCTCTACGAGATCACGGGCGAGCCGCGCGACATGGGTCGCTTCCGCGCCCCGACGCTGCGCAACATCACGGTCACGGCGCCGTACATGCACGACGGCTCCGTGCCCGACCTCGACGCCGCGCTCGACCACTACGCCGCGGGCGGCCGCACGATCGAGTCCGGCGAGAACGCAGGGATCGGCAGCGAGAGCCCGCTCAAGAACATCTTCCTCCACGGCTTCACGCTCACCGCCGCAGAGCGCGCCGACGTGATGGCCCTGCTCGAGTCGCTGCGCGACGACACCTTCCTCACCAACCCGCGTTTCTCCGATCCCTGGTGAGAGACCGAGAAGAATCGATGTTCCGCCGAGCGTCGCGCGAGGCGCCCAAGCGGGGCTGGGGCCCTGCGCGGGAGCACGCGCTGCGGCGCGTGGCCAACGGAGTCCACGCCTACCGGCCGCGGCATCGCTCGAGGGCGGCCGCGACCACGCCGAGCGCGGCGTCGTCCGCGAGGATCTCGATGTGTCCCGTGTGTACGCCTTGAACGCTCCGCGCCTCGCGCTGCGCCTCGGGACGGAGCTGGCTCGTGAGCGGTACGACTCCGTCTCCCGCGCTCTGGCCATCGAACGCGAACACGAGCGTGTAGTCGGTCGTCTCTGGCAAGGGCTGCTCGTACAGCGCCTCCATGAAGGGCCCGCCCGGCACGAGGCTCTGCCACGAGGGAAGCTGGATCGGTGAGAAGCGCACCCCGGCCGCCGCGCTCGGGATGCCTCCGAGCGGCGAGGCGAGCGTGACGAAACCACGTACGAGGGTGGGGTGCTGTCGCTCGGCGAGGAAGCGCAGCGCGCGGCGGGACACCACGCCGCCCATCGAGTGCGACACCAGGCACAGCTCCGTCACCGAGAGCGTCTGGGTGAGCTCGATGAGGCCACGCGAGAGATAGTCCGCCACAGCCGTGAGCTCCCAGCCCGAGGGGTACTGGACCAGCCACGGCTCGAAGCGCGCGAGGTCGAGCGACGCGACGAGCTGGCGGTACTCCTGAGGATATCCGCCCATGCCGTGCACGAGCACCACAGGGGTGCGCCCCTCGACGTGCGGCTCGAGGAGAAACAAGCCGGCGCCGAGCTCTTCCATGAACGCGAGCGGCTCCCACATCCCGCGGCTGCCCGCGCTCGCGGAGAAGCGCGGATCGTCGAGCGGCACGATCTCGCCGATGCGCAGGCTCCGCACCTCGGCCGTGGGCATGGCGACCGCAGGCAGAGGGCCCGGGACACCGCCCGTGATCTCGAGGTCCAGCCAGGTCGCGCTGCCCTCCTCCGCGACGAGGTCCGCGAACCCGTTCCATGCGCCGAGGCGCTCGGTCGCGTCGTAGTCTTGGTCGCGGTCCGCGTCCTCGAAGGCGATGACGCGGTAGCGCCCGGCGGGCGCGAAGAACGAGAACGGCCCCGGCGCGGCGAGGATCTGGTAGTCGACGATCTGGAGGGCCGACTCCGCGTGCTCGGGTACCCGGAGGACCGCCACGACGATCGGCGCCCCCGAAGGCCCCGCGAGCGAGACCCGCCCGCGGAGCGTCACGAGGCGGGCGCGCGCGCTCTGGTCCTCGAGCAAGCGCGTGACGGGTGCGCCGCTGCACGCAGCGAGGAGCCCCGCGAGGAGGCACGTGAGGAGCCTTCGCATCCGCGGAGATTACCGCGCGCTCAGCGGGCGATGGGCCCGGTCCTCGCGCCGGTGGCGCGGAGGTAGTCGCGGGGCGAGAGCAAGATCTGGGTTCCGCGTTGGCCGGCCGAGACGCTCACGAGGTCGTGGGCCTCGATGAGCTCGTCCACGATCACGGGGTAGGCCTTCCGCGCAGCGAGGGCGGTCACGCCGCCGCGCACATAGCCGGTCAGCGGCTGGACCTCCTTGAGCGGAACGAGCTCGCAGGCCCGCAAGCCTGCGAGGCGCGCGCAGGCCTTGAGGTCGAGCTCGGCATCTCCCGCGACGACCGCGAACACGCACTCCTTGCCTTCGCCTCGCAAGAGGAGCGTCTTCCACACCTGCTCGAGCGGAAGCCCCACCTTCTCGGCGACGCGGGCCGCGGAGAGGTCGTCCAAGTCGACGTCGTACTCGCGCAGCTCGTAGGAGATCTGAAGTTGATCGAGGATGCGGCAGGCGTTGGTCTTGGCCACGGCAGCTCGAACGTAGACAGAAACGGCAGGGCCGGCCCGTTCGGGCAGGATGGCCGCGGAGGCAACATTGCTTCACAAACGCCGGGGCCTGGGTCGGCGACGCTTGAAGGGCGCGAATTCAGGGGCATTCGAGCCTTCTTCGGTGCCCCGGGGAAGCGCCCTCCGCACAGGATTTGCGACCTACCCCGTTGACCAGGCGAGTTCGCGACTCAGGGTCTCTTGCCATGTCCAACACGAGCCCGCTTCGTCGTCCCAATGTCGGTGAGCCCCTGCGCGTCCTCCTCCTCGGCCGCGATCCGCTCGCCAAGAGCGCCCTCGCCGGGCAGCTCGCCCAGCTCGGGCGCGACGTCGCGCTCGAGGACCGTGAGACCCACGCCCACGTCGCGCTCCTCGACGTCGGTCCCATCACCTCGCCGGTGCCGGTGCCCGGCAAGCGCGTCGACGCCGACGTCGCCAAGGCGAGCCGCCACCAGCTCGACGACGCGCTCGCGCAGCTCGCCGAGCTCAAGATTCCGGCGGTCGTGCTGCTCGCCGATGAGCCGCAGGCGCGCGCCGCCGTCAGCAAGGGAGCGCGCGGTGCCGTCCGGCGTACCGCGGACGTCATCCGCATCAAGGCCGCCCTCGACGCCGTGGCCTCGGGCCTGACGGTCGTGGACTTCGCGCTCGTCCAGGGCAAGGCGGAGAGCGAGCCCGAGACGCACCTCACCGCGCGCGAGCAGGAGGTCGTCGAGCTGCTCGTCCAGGGCTTCTCGAACCGGCGGATCGCCAAGCGTCTCGGCATCAGCGAGCACACCGCCAAGTTCCACGTGAACGGCATCCTGCTCAAGTTGGGCGCGGGCACGCGGACCGAGGCCGTGGTGATCGCTGCCCGTCGTGGGCTCGTGATGATCTGAAGAAGACCGCCACTGCCGGAATGACGCGCGGTTCGCGCCTCGGTGGTACCGTCCTTTCCATGGTGCGTCCTGACGACGAAGCGCTCGCGGATGAAATCGCGGACGAGTCGTCACGCCGTGCCGATCCGAAGCACGCGCTGGAGCTCCCCGGGGTATGGGCGGCGGCACGCAGCGAAAGATCGGCAGGGAACAGCAGAGGTGCGTCCTCGCAGCTCACGTCGAGCGATGCGGTGGGTAGAAGCGCAGAGCGCGAAGGCTCATCGTGCGGGGCGGAAGTCCGACGGGGTCGTAGTACCGGCGAAGCGGCGGACAACGCCGTGGAGGGACGGGCCCGTGCTTGGGTCGTGCGAGCGGATGCAGGTAAGGGCCCGCGCAGAAACAACCCATCCGTTTCGCCGCCGGGGCATCCCCGCCAGAGCCGCTCGCTCTCCTCGAAATACCCCCAGTATTCCTCGTCGCTCGGTCAGCACTGGCGGGGCGCCGCGACGCCGATCCGAGCAGGTCATTTCTGCACGGGCCCTCAGCGCGAAGGCATGCCCGCGAGGGCCAACGACCCCGAAGACAAAGTGCGAGAACTGCAACGCACGCTCTATCGGTGTGCCAAGCGGAGTGGGACGAGACGCTTCCATGCGTTGTACGACCGGATCACGAGGCGTGACGTCCTCGTGGATCTCGGATCGGCGAGTGGTGAAGCTGCTCCGACAGTGGCTCGATGCTGGTGTGATGGACGAAGAGAACGTCGTGCAGAACCCGGTCACGGGCACGCCGCAAGGCGGGGTGATCTCGCGCGTCCGGGAGCGGGTGCACGAACGGACCGACGTCCGGCGCACGAGAGCAAGCGACGTGATGGAGATCATCGCGACGCTCAACCCCGTGCTCCGCGGGTGGGGCAACTACTTCAGGACCGGCAACGCGGACACGATGCTCAACCGAGTCGACGCCTACGTGCACGAGCGGATCGTGCTGTGGCTGTGGCGGCGCGGTGGACAACGACGCCGCTTCCGCGCCTGGAAGTGGCCGCCCGCGCGGCTCCACGAGATGGGCCTGCACCGACTTCGCGGAACTGTCCGCTATCCGTCGCAAGCCACCGAGCAGAGACCGTCGGTAAGCCGTGTGCGGGAAGACCGCACGCACGGTTTGAACGGGGGCCTGACGTCAACCGCCGGCCGCGGCCGGCTTTGGAGTAAGGATCTACCAATGAGCCGGCTTCCGAGCGTGGTCTTGGCGCTTCTGCTCGCAGCACTCGGTCCGGCGAGCGCTCGGGGCCAGGACCTCGGCTCCGAGAGGGTCCCGACCCGGGAGGAGCGCCGGCGCGCGGTCGAGCTCTTCGAACAGAGTCGTTACCTCCAGAGATCGGGCGAGTTCGCGGAAGCGCGCGCGCTCCTGCTCGAGGCGTTCGCGCTCCACCCCCAGCCGGCGCTTCGAATCGCGCTCGCGCGCGCGCACGACGGCGCTGGCGACACGGGCGAGGCCATCGCGCACTACGAGGCCTACCTCGAGGAGGAGCCCGACGCGGCGGACCGCGGGGAGATCGAGAGCCGCCTCGACGCGCTGCGCGCCCGCGCCCGCGAAGAGCAGGGAACACCCGCGCCGCCTCCGCCTCCGCCTCCAGCGGGTCCCGACGCCACGGCCCCGCTCGTCGGCTACGCGCTGATCGGCTTCGGTGTCGCCGGGCTGGCCGCAGGCGGGGTGCTCGCCGGCGTGGCCGCGTCCGAGCTCGACACCGCGACGCGTGCGAGCACCACGCAGCGTGAAGCGCTCGCGACGTACGGGCGGGCGCAGGAGCATGGCAACGTGGCGATCGTGCTGCTCGCGGGTGGCGGTGCCCTCGCGATGGCAGGCCTCGTGGTCGCGCTCGTGACGGGCGAGTCGAGCCCACCGCCCGCAGTGCGCCCGGGCGCCCGGGTGTTGCTCGGTCTGGGCGAGCTCTCGATCGAAGGGAGCTTCTGATGCGTACGCGACTGCTCGCGATGGCGATGGGTCTGGTCTCTGGTTGCTGGTACCAGCCCTTCGATCCCGAAGGTCACGCTTGTGCGGGCGAGGCCGACTGTCTCGAGGGCTACCGGTGCGAGCTGAGCCGTTGTGTCCGGGGCGAGGCTGCGGACGCCGGAGGAGACGCCGACCTCGATGCGGCGCCCTCGGACGACGCGCGCCCCGACGCCCACGCACCGAGCGACGTCGGGACCGATGCGCTCCGCATCGATGCGGGCGCCGACGCGTTGCTCGGAGACGCCGGAGAGGACGCGGCCGCGGCGCGCGACGCCGGGCGCGACGCTCCCGACGATGACGTTGGAGCGGGCGACGCGGGTGCAGGCGAGGACGCGCGGGTGGGCCAAGACGCGGCCATGGGCAAAGACGCGGCCATGGGCCAAGACGCGGCCATGGGCCAAGACGCGGCGAGCACCGACGACGCTGGCTGAAGCGGCGCAGCCAAATGCCGCCGCGACACCCGGCGCGCACGAGGAGGGGGAACGTCTCGGTCCGTGCGTAGGCATGGGGGGGAGGTTAGACATGTCCACGTTCATGCTCTCGAGGCGAGCGCGTCCGCTCGCGGCGCTGGTGATCGGTTCGTCTGTGGCGGCCTGCGGCGGCGGGACGGGCGCACCTCCTGTTCCGCTCGAAGGAGCGCTGGTCTCGGGCCACGTCGAGGCGCTGGGTGGCGCTGCCAATCTGGCGGGCGTGACGCTGCGGCTGGGCACGCGCACGACCACGACCAACGAGCAGGGCTGGTACCTCTTCGACCAAGTCGATGCGGCCGAGCACGTCGTCGTCACCGCTGCGCTCGAGGGCTACGTCGGTGCCGCCGAGACGCTCCGCGTCGTCGCCGGCGCCGCCTACCACGTCGACGTCGTCATGGTTCCGGCACCGGAGTCGCAGACCGTGTCGGTCCGCGAGGGAGGAACCGTCGGTGGCGCGGGCGCGGAGCTCACGATTCCGCCGAATGCCTTCGTCGACGCCAGCGGGCGCCCCGTCTCTGGCGAGGTCTCGATCACGGTCGCGGTCGTCGATCCCGGCGCTGGCGCGCAGGCGCAGGACGCCTTCCCTGGAGAGTTCGTGGGGGTGCAGCGCGATGGTCAGGAGTCGCCCCTCGAGAGCTTCGGGATCTTCGCGGTCGAGGCGCGGCAGGCAGGTGCGGTCCTCGATCTCGCGCCAGGCGTCGAGCTGGGCGTGCGGGTGCCGATGGGTCCGAGCGGCGTCGCCACGGCGCCGGCGAGCATCGCGCTCTGGAGCTTCGACGAGACCCGCGGCCGCTGGCAGGAAGAGGGAACTGCGACCCGCGACGGGGACACCTACCGCGCCTCCCTCCCACACCTCTCGTGGTGGAACTTCGATGTGGCCTACCTGCCGCAGACCACCTGCGTCGAGGTCTGCTTCGAAGACGACGGCGGGGTGCGTGTCTCGGGCGTGCAGGTGAGGATCCGGATGCCGAGCATTCGCGCCGGGGTGACCGGCTACACGGGCCTCGACGGCTGCGTCGCGCTGAATGTTCGCGCGAGCACGGACGCGGTCCTCGAGGCTTCGTACAACGGCAACACCCCGACACCTCGAGACTTCACCACGCAGTCGACGATCACGAACACCGGCCGCGTGCCCCCGCTGTGCCAGGACCTCGGCGTTCTGGCCATCGCTCCGGCCGTCGCGCAGGCTGTGCTCGTCTGGGGCCCCGAGCCCTCGGACCTCGACTCGCACATGACGGGACCGTCGGCGACCGGGCGCTTCCACACCTACTTCGGGGCGCGTGGCAGCGAGACTTCCGAGCCCTACTGCGCGCTCGACACCGACGACACCTCCGGGTTCGGGCCCGAGGTGATCACGCTGCACCGCCCGATGAGCGGCGTGTACCGGTACTCGGTGCACAACTACTCGGGCCAATCCGCGCACCCGATCGAGGCATCGGGCGCCCGGGTGGTGCTGGTCGTGCCGAGGCTCGGGCAGATCCTCGAGCTCACGCCGCCGGCCTCGAATCCCCGCAACGGCAACGTCTGGCGCGTCTTCGAGCTCCAAGCCGAGGGGAGCCGCGTCGTGGGGGTGAGCTCCATCAACGACTACGTTCAGACGGGCTCGAGCGACGGCGCGGTCTTCCATCCGTGAGCCTGGTGCGCCCTCGATCCCGCGCCGGGGCTGTGCCCGTGGGAGGGTCAGAACATCGCGGTCGCGTTCGCGTAGAGGTCGATCTGCCACAGCCCGTCCATGCGGAAGCGGTTGCCGGGCATGTCGATCACCGGGCGATGGTGCGGGTTGACGATCGAGGTGTTGCTCGCGCTCGAGGACGGGCGGCAGTCTCCGACGAGGCGCGGGTCGGTCACGCTGGCTGCCGCGACGTTGGGGTTACACGCGTCCGATTGCGTGACGTTGTATGCCGTCGAGTACATGAAGAGCGTGCCGACCTGGAAGCGCACGTACTGCGCGACCTGCATCTCGAGGGTGATCTGTCCCCCCACGCGTCCATGGGACTGCGTGTCCGTGTGCCCGGTGAACTGCACCCGGGCCAGCCCGTCCACGCCGCTCGTCGCGTCGGCGGCGCCCTCGTAGTTGAGCGCCGAGAGGAGGGGGTTGGTCGAGGAGCCCAGCGCATCGAAGAGCGGAGAGTAGTCGCGGCCCTCGGACACGTAGTCGGCGTTCACGCGGAGGTCGAACGTGAAGCGCTGGAAGTGCTGCCGGTCCTCCCAGGGGATCACGGCCACGCCTGCGGTGAAGCGTGCCTGGATGGGCGGCAGGCGGTTGATGTAGCCGCGCAGATCGCCGGACGGCAGAAAGAGACTGCCCGCCGAGCCGGGCCACTCGATCTGCGCCGCGAGGCCCGCGTAGGGCTCCAGAGCGCCCTCGCGGAACGAGGCCCGTGTCTCGATGCGCAGCGCGTTGACGCCGCGGCCGACGCCCGGGGCGCTGCTCGCGATCAGGTTTCCGGAGGCGTCCACGTCGGGCCGACAGAAGGTGTTCCCGTCGCGCTGCTGGCAGGCGCGCATCGGTTCGCCGAGGTTGAATCGTCCCTCGACCATGACGACCCACGTCGGAGCCCAGCGCTGCCGGTGTTGGTTCAGGATCGACCACGCCAACCCCACGCTCATCCAATCGACGCCCGAACGCGTCGGCGACCGGAATCCGCCCATCGGGAGCTCGAAGAGCTGCATCCCGCCTGCTTCGAGCACGCCGGGGTCGAGGCCGTTCCGAGGCGAGAGGGCTCGGTCGTCGGACAGGATGAGCGGCAAGCGCGCGTAGAGGGCGAGGTCGCGGAAGATCCCGATGTCGAGGCCGAACATGAGGCCGTTGCGCTGCAGCTCGTAGCTGGCGACGTCGACGAGCAGCGACGGGGCGCGCCCGTCGGAGGCCTCGTCGCGGTTGACCTCGCGCTGGATGCGTCCGAGCTCCCACTGTCGCAGGAAGCCCACGTGGAGGTTCACGTCGAACACATCGTCGTCGTCGAACGCGTCGACCACGTCGGTGTAGCTCGCCGGCTCGTCCATGAGGACCAGCTCCTCGGCCCGGGCCACGGGGGCTGCGGACGCCGAGGCGATCGCGCACGAGCCCGCGAGGCACACCACACCGAGACCCGAACGCATGGCCTGCGATGGTACGGGCCCTCTCGAAACCGCGTCAACGCCGCCGAGATCCGTTCTTGCGCCCTCAGCGTCGGCGGTGCGATGGGGAGGTGACGTCGGAGTCCCAGCTCGCTTCGCCGAGCTCGTCCTGGTTGCCGACCATCGTCGGGTGCTCCTCGAACTCGTCGGTCTCGAGCTGCGGGGCGGTGTCGCTGCGAGGTTCGGGACCCACGTAGGCCTGGGCCTGGGGGTGGGTCGCGTGGGGGGTCTCGTTCCCCTCGGCCAGCGCCTCTTCGATGAGCGACTCGTTGGCGGGCACGCGCGGGGCCGACAGCGAGCCGCTGGGCCGGCGGAACACCTGCACCGGGCCCTGTGGCCCGCTCCTCGACGGCTCCTTCGCAGGTGCGGCGGTCGCGGTCGGCGCTGGCTGGGCTCGCGCTGCTTGGTAGCCCCGGTTCGTCGGCTCCTCGAAGTCGGTCAGGGATGGCTCGACCCGGGGCGGAGGAGGCCGCGTCTGCGCCGTGGTCGACGCGATCGCGCGCTGAAGGACCGTCCTCACGAGCTCGCTGCTGTCGTCGGCCTGGGGTTTGATTGCCCGCGTGACGCGGCGCGGGGGCGGGCCCGCCGCGGCACCGTCCTCGGCGAGATCCTCGAGGTCGTCGAGAGAGAAGGGAGCTCTCGGAGAAGGCTCACGCAGCGACTCGATGGGATCGGGTCGCAGCTGCGAGGAGCCGTCGCGTCGCCGCGGCGGAGCGTTCGTCGTCTGCGCATCACGTCGGGGTCGAGCGGTCCGCGCAGCGTCCGGCGCCGCGAGGCTCGCGCGGCCGCCGCGGGTGGCCACCGGAGGATGCGACGACGGCGCCGGCACCGGATCGGCGTTCGGGTAGAGCTGGCGCATGTACGCGCTGACGCCGGGCGTGCTCGTCGCCGGGCCGACGCTGTAGAGGTAGGAGGTGAGCTCCTCCTGCATCTCCTCCGCGCTCGCGTAGCGATCTGCCACGTCGCGCGCGAGCGCCCGGAGCACGATCGCTTCGAGCTCGGGATGCAGCTCGGGGCGCACGCTGCGGGGCGTGGGTACTTGGGCGTTGTAGACGCGGCGCAATGTCTCCTGGTCGTTCTTGCCGAGGAAGAGACGCACCCCCGTGAGCATCTCCCACAGCAGAATTCCTACGCCATAGACGTCGCTCCGCTGGTCGATCGCTTGTCCCCGGAGCTGCTCCGGAGACATGTACGCGAGCTTGCCCTTCACGACCCCCGCTTGGGTCTGGACCGCGCGTCCGGCGGCCTTGGCGAGCCCGAAGTCCGTGACCTTCACCTCGCCGTCGTAGCTCACGATCACGTTCTGCGGAGAGATGTCCCGATGGATGATGCCCAGGCGTTGCCCCGAGGGGCTGTGGGCGAAGTGGGCATGCTGGAGCGCGTCGCAGACGCGGGCCGTGACGTGCACCGCGATCTCCACCGGGATTCGACCGCGCCGACCCTCGGGACCCTGCACCTTGTCCAGGATCGCGCGCAGGTCCTTGCCGTGGACGTACTCCATCGCGATGAAGAGCTCGTCGCCCTCGCGGGCGAGGTCGAAGATCTCGACGATGTTCGGGTGCTGGAGCTGCACCGCGATCTTCGCCTCGTCGACGAACATCTTCACGAACTCCTCGTCCGCGGCGAGGTTCGGGAGGATCCTCTTGATGGCCACCGGGCGCTCGAAGCCCTCCACGCCCCGGCTGGCCGCGCGGAATACCTCCGCCATGCCGCCCATTCCGATGCGTTCGAGCAGAATGTAGCTTCCGGCTTGCTGCCCGGAGAAGGTCATCGAGGACGCGCAGACTACCCCTCCGAGCCGGGCACGGAAAGGGTGGGGGGCTCGTTCGCCCAGAAAAGCCGGAAATACCTGTCAGTAGGTGGGCACGCGCGGATCCACGGAGGCGCTCCACGCCGCGATACCGCCCGTGAGGTTGTAGACCTCTCGGAAACCGATCGCGACGAGCTGCTCGGCCGCATTGCGCGAGCGGACGCCGTGGTGGCATTGGCAGACGATCGGCGTCGTGCGGTCGAGCTCCATGAGGCGCTCCATCATCTCGTCGTCGAGGAGCTCGGAGCCATCGATCCGGGCGATCTCGCGCTCCGTCGGCGTGCGCACGTCGAGGAGCAGGTGCGGCTTGCCGCTCGCGCGCAGGGCGGCGTAGCTCTCGACCGACAGCGGGCGCACGGCCGCGGGCTTGTTGGGGTTGTCGATCTTGAAGCCGTTGGCCTTCTCCACGAAGTCGATCGTCACGCCGTCTGCCCGCTGCGCCGTGCGGCGATCCATCGAGACGACGAGCCCGCCGAGGTCCAGCGCGAGGTCGCCCGGCCGCGGGTCTTCGATCTCGAGGGTCACGTCGAAGTCACGGTCGATCGCGATGCGCACGCGAGGCGTGTCCGTCTCCGCGAAACGCGCGAAGGCCGCGACGGCGGCCTCGGTGACGAGGATCTCGGGGCGCACCTCGGCGGGCGCGGACGTCTCGGGCGCGGCCGTCCGCAGCAGGGACGCCAGCTCGCCGGCCTTGTGCATCTCGGCGACGATGTCGGCCCCCCCGACGAGCCTCCCTCGGACGTAGAGCTGCGGCAGGGTCGGCCACTCCGAGAAGGACTTGATCGCCTCGCGCAGGCCCGGGTCGCTCAGCACGTCCCGCGTCACGTAGTCGGTGACGAGCTCGTCGAGGATGTCCACCACGCGGGCCGAGAAGCCGCATTGCGGGCTCGAGCGCGTGCCCTTCATGAAGAGCACGATCGGCTCGGAGGTGATGAGGGCCCGGATCTCGCTGTGGATGTCGCTCATCGCCGACGGTCTAGCAGCTCATGCGCGGCCGATCTCGCCGCTCGCGAGCCCCTCGCGCAGCTTCTTCATCTCGGAGACCTCCGCCAAGACGACGAGGGTCGCGCCCTGCTCGAGCACGAGGCTCGGCTCCGGGTTGTAGGAGAAACGACCATCCACGAAGCGGACCGCGATGACGAGCCCCTTGGTCCGCTGGCGGATGTTGGTCTCTCGGATGGGCAAGCCGATCAGCGAGCTCTCCGCGGGGATCGTGACCTCCTCGATGCGAAGGTTCTGTTGCGGATCGCGCAGCATCAGATCGAGGAACTCGACGACCGTGGGGCGGATCGCTTCGGACGCGAGGCGCAAGCCGCCGATCTGCGTCGGCGAGACGACCGCACGTGCCCCGGCGCGCAGCAGCTTCGGGCGGGCGGAGACGTCGACGCACTTGGCGATGATCCGGGCCTTGGGGTTGAGCGCGCTCGCGCTCACCGTCACGAAGAGGTTGTCCTTGTCCTCCGAGAGGGCCGCGACGATGCCCCGGCAGCGCTCGATCCCCGCCTCCTCGAGCACGTGATCATCGGTGCCGTCGCCGACGACGTAGAGGAAGCGGCGATCGGGGCGGTCGTAGCGCTCGAGGAGCTCGGTCAGCCGATGCCGGCTCCGGTCGACGACGACGAAGGCGACCTGGCACTGGATGAACTCCTCGATCACGTGGATGCCCGTCGTGCCCGCCCCGCAGATGATGTAGTGGCCCTCGAGCTTGCCGATCGCCTGCCTCATGCGGTTCCTCCGGAAAGCATCGCGGATGTCGCCCTCGACGATGAAGGCCGTGAGCGTCGAGACGAAGTACACGAGGGTCCCGGATCCGAGGACGATGAGCCCGACCGTCCAGAACCGTGCGTAGCCGTGCTCGTGCATCCCCGACAGCGTCTCGCCGAACCCCACCGTCGAGAGCGTGATGATCGTGAAGTAGAAGCAGTCGCCCCACGCCCAGTCACCGCGGCCGATCGCGTGGAAGCCCGCCGCGCCGACGAGCACGACGGCCACGAGCCAGCCCGCGGCTCCGAGCAGACGCGCGCGCAGCGTGGCTTGCTGGTCGAGCGCTTCTTGCAGACGCCGTTCGGCGGGACTCGCCATGACCGCGGCGAGCATGCCCCCTTCGAGGGCGTCGAAGCTACACAGGATCGGCGAGACGCCGATCGGTCCCGTCGTTTCTGATCGGGCCCTTGTTCCGCCCGGGCCCTATACATTCGTGCACTGGAATGCAGCCGGTGACGCCACGACCACGATCGACCTCGCCGAGCGCCGTGCAGGTCGAGATCGAGCCGCGCCCTTCGAACGCTCCTCCTTCGGAGATCGCGCGTGCGGGGCGGGGCTTCGTCTGGATCGGCGCCGCGAAGCTCCTCTTTCTGCTCCTCGGTTTCGTCGTTCAGTTCGGCCTGCCCCGCGTGCTCGCGGATCCTGGGGAGTACGGTCTCTTGTCGGCGGCGATCGCGTTCATCGTCATCCTCACGAACGCGATGACGAGCTCGATGGTCCAGACCACCAGCAAGCTCGTGGCGGAGGCTGGCGGCCGCGCCATCGGCCGACCGCTCGCGGCGCGACACGCCGCGCTCGCCAGCGCCCTGGCGCTCGCGGTGCTCGGCGGGGCCGGCCTCGTGGCCGAGCGCATGCTCTCGAACCAGGCGCTCACCCCGCTCGTCCGGCTCGGGAGCGTCGTCGTGGTGTCGTATGCGATCTATGCGACGGCGATCGGGGCGCTGAACGGGGCCCATGCGTTCGAGCGCCAAGCGCGCCTCGACGCGACCTTCTCCACGGTGCGGACGCTCGGGCTCCTCGGCGGAGGACTCGCCTTCGGGGTGGCGCTCTCGGCGATGGCTGGCTTCGCGATGGCATCGCTCACGATGGCCCTCTTCGGGGCGCTCGCCGCGGGCTTGTACCGAGGCCCCGAGCACGGCGTGCCGACCCTCGCGACCCACTTGCGGATCCTCCTCCCGATCGGGCTCTACCAGCTGGCGCTCAATGGCCTGCTCCAGCTCGACATCGAGATCCTGGTGACGGGCACCACGCTCACCGCGGCTGCCGGTGGAGCGAGCGAGAGCGCTGCGGCGGAGGCAGGTGCGCATGCGGCCGGCCTCTACCGGGCCGCGCAGACCCTCGCATTCGTACCCTACCAGCTCGTCTCGAGCGTCACGCTCGTGCTCTTTCCAGTCGTCGCGCACGGCGCGAGCAGCGGCGAAGGGGGCGAGGCGCAGACGCGGCAGACCGTCCGCGCCGCGCTGCGATTCTCGCTCCTCTTCGTCGCTGGTTTGCTCGCACCCCTCGCGGGCGGAGCCGCAGGTGCGGTGAGGCTCGCGTTCCCGTCGTCCTATGGGAGCGCCGAAGCTGTGGTCCCGGTCCTGGCGCTGTCGCAGCTCTTCTTCGCGTTGGGTGTGCTCCACGCGACAGTGCTCGTCGGTCGTGGCCGGCTCTGGCGGGTGGTGGCCATCACGCTCGCGGCGCTCGCCCTCTCGCTCGCGTGCGGCGCGCTCGCGTGGCAGCTCGTGCCGTCGGCTCTGCCGGTCGCCACCGCGGCCGCGACCGCGACCGGG
>JBKDQC010000360.1:0-7399 GCA_046342295.1 Deltaproteobacteria bacterium
CCCGCAGCGCGATCGGCGTGTGGGGCCCCGCGCGGGAGCGGGCGCGCACGCGGGGCTGGGGCCCGGCGCGCTGCATCGCCGCAGCGAATGGGTCCGAACCGACCCTGGGCCGACTCATCTCGCGAGCTCGGTGTCGCGAAAGAAGCGCTCGATCTTCGGCCAGACCCCTCGGGCGGCGCCCGAGCTCACCATGGCGCCGACGTGCCCGCCCGGGACGTGCACGTGGGCCTTGCGTGCGCTCGCGACGCGCGTGAGCACGTCCGAGGCGCTCGCGTGCGGCACGATGTTGTCGTGCTCGAAGGTCACTGCGAGCAGAGGCACCGTGACGTCCTCGAGCCGCACGCGCCGCCCGGAGATCGACAGCTCGCCCCGCACGAGCGCGTTGTCGCGGTAGAGCGCGCGGATGTACTTGAGGTAGGCCTCGCCCGGAAACGAGACGTTGTCCGAGCCCCACGTCTCGAGCGCGAAGAAGCCGTCCAGGCTCTCTTCCCAGCGCGCCTCCTGCGCCCGCTTCTCGTCGTCTCCCGAGGGCCGCTCCTGGACGAGCGGAGACTTCGCGAGGAGCGAGACCGCCTTCGCGAGGTTGAGGGTCGGACGAAGGAGCTGGAAGGCCGCCTGCATCAACGGCCACGGCACGTTGCCGGTGGCTTGGACGAGCGCATCGACGTCGAAGGTCGGGCTCTGTGTCCAGAGCGCGAGGAGGCTCTCGTCGTCGAACCGCACCGGCGCTGCGACGAGCGCGAGCGAGGCGATCCGCTCTTCGTGCAGAGCCGCGTGGATGATGGCCATGGTGCCGCCGAGGCAGTAGCCGAGCAGGTGTGCCTTCCCGGAGCCGGCCGTCCGGCACGTCACGCGGAGCGCACGGCCGATGTAGCGATCGACGAAGTCGTCGAACGTGAGGTAGCGGTCCTCGTCCTCCGGCGTGCCCCAGTCGATGCAGAACACGTCGTAGCCCTGCCGTGCGAGATACTCCGCGAAGCTCTTGCCCGGCATCAGGTCGAGGACGTAGTGCCGGTTGATGAGCGAAGGCACGAGCAGGATGGGATGTCGATGCGTCACGACGTCTGCGCCGCCGCTGCCCGGAGCGTGCGGGCGGTAGCGGAGGAGCGACCACTTGTTCTCCCGGAACACGACGTCGTGCGGCGTCGCGCCGACGAGCGGCGCCGGACGCCCGAGCGTGCGTGCGAGGCCCCCGAGGACCGCTGGGCCCGAGGGCACGAGGGAGCCGATCATCTTCCGGATCGCCATGGGGCCTCTTCACTCGTAGAGCGATTCGAACGCGGACCGGTAGGTCTCGTAGACCTTCTTTCGCTTCACCTTCAACGTGGGCGTGAGCAAGCCGGCCTCGACGCTCAGCGGCGGATCCATCAGGACGAACCTCTTGAGGCTCTCGTAGCTCGCGAGCTTCGCGTTGACCTCGTCGATGCGCCGCTGCACCAGGGCCGTCACCGCCTCGCTTCGCGCTCCGGGGGCGACGCCCGAGGCCTGGAGGTGCGCGTCGATCGCGGCGTGGTTCGGCCACACTCCGGCGACGAGGAACTTCTTTCCGTCTCCGTAGACGACGACGTGCGCCAGGAAGGGATCGTCGGCGAAGCGCTGCTCGATGTTCACGGGCGGAACGTTCTTTCCGCCTGCGGTCACGAGGATGTCCTTCTTCCGGTCCACGATCTGGAGGAAGCCGTCCTCGGTGAAGCGGCCGACGTCTCCGGTCTTGAGCCAGCCATCGGCCGTGAACGCCTCCGCGCTCGCCGCGGGATCCTTGTGGTAGCCGCCGAAGATGCTCGGGCCCCGCGCCAGGATCTCGCCGTCCTCCGCCAGAACGATCTCGACCGACGGAAACGGCTTGCCGACCGAGTCGAAGCGGAACGCGTCGGGACGGTTCATCGTCAGCGTCGGGGAGGCCTCCGTCAGGCCGTAGCCTTCGACGAGGAGCAGCCCCGCCGCGTGGAAGAGCTCCTTCACCTCGCGCTTGAGCCCGGCGCCTCCCGAGAGGCAGAAGCGCAGGCTCCCGCCGGTGGCCTCGCGCAGGCGCGCGACCTTGCTCTCGACCGAGGGCTCCCTCATCGCGCCCTGTGCCAGCTTCTCCCAGACGCTCGGCACGCTCATCAGCACACTCGGACGCACCTCGGGCAGCTTCGCGAGCACGGTCACGGGGTCCGCGAGGTAGCTGGTCCAGCCCAGCGTGTTCCCGAGGCAGGCCTCGCCGAAGCCGAAGATGTGGCTCATCGGGAGCCAGAGCAGGTCGACCATGCCTTCGTCGAGGAGCGGTGCGAGACAGTCGAGCCAGTCGCGGCCGTTGACGCCCACGTTGCGGTGGGTGAGCGGCACTCCCTTGGGCGGCCCGCTCGTGCCGCTCGTGTAGAGCATCACCCCGGCCTGATCGAGCGAGACCGAGCCCATCGTGCGCTCGAACGCCCTCGGATCGGCCGCATCCAGCGCACGTCCGAGCGCGCGCGCGTCCGAGAGGCGCACGAGCTTGCGCTCGAGCTCCGTCGAGCCAGGCGCCTCCGCCCCGGCGGCGCGGAGCCGTTGGCTCACCTCGGCGAGCACCCCCATCGCGTCGAGCCCGTCGTCGAGGAGCACGATGGCCTCCACCGCCCGGAGCGCGCCGAGCTCGGGCCCGGCCGCCGACTCGAAAAGCCGCGCGAGCAGCGCCTTGCCGTCGACGAAGAGCACCTTGGCGTCGGAGTGCTCGACGACATAGGCCGTCTGCTCGGTGGTCGAGCTGGGATAGATCGGCACCATCGCCCCACCGGCCGCCTGGATCGCGAGCGCGGCGCTCATCCACTCCACGCGGTTGCCCGCATAGATCGCGGCGCGGTCGCCCATCTTGAGACCGCGGGCCGCGAGGAAGAGCGCCAGCTCGCGAATCTCCGCGGCGAAGGCGCCCCAGGTCACGGCGCGGTAGTCGCCGTCGGGCGTCGGGACCATGAAACGTGCGCGGGTCTTTCGCTCGGCGAGCGAGTCGAACACGGCGCGTGGGGCGATCTTGAGCTCGTGGAACTTCGATGCATCGACCATGGCTGTCTCTCGCGTGAAGGGGGTCGGGCGCAGCTCAGGCGCGGGCGCCACCCGTTCTCTGGACTTCATCGAGCTTGTCTTCGAGATCGTGGATCTTGCTCTCGAGTTGGTGGAGCAGATGCAGCGTGCGCTCCTGGTCTCGCTTGGTCGGCAGACCCCAGGCGCCCCACCAATGTGCCTGGAGTCGGTCGCTCGCGGCCTTGGCCCGCATCACGCGCGACAAGATCGAGCCCGCCGGGCCGAGCACGTCCGGCATCTTCAGGACCTTTTCGCTGTACTCCGCCGTGGCACTCTCCCAGCGGTCGAACGCGCTCTTCCACTCCTTGAAGCTCTTCATGTCTTTCTTCTCCGCAGGTGTCCTCGAAGCCGAGGAGGCTCGTGCCATCAGAGTCCGAAGCGGCGCATCGACGCCGCGGTGGTGAAGTCGTCCCGGCTCTCGCCCTCGGGCGCGACGACGCGCGCGACCTCGCCGAAACACTCGAAGAGCCAGCTCGACTGGCGTCGGTGGATCGCCGCTCCCGCGCTCGGCTCGAGCGTCGCATGCGTCGAGACGCGCATCGCTTGGGCGAAGCGGAGGTCCGGCAGCACGAGCTCCCCGGCGGGCGCCTGCACGCGGCTCTCGTAGCTGTCGCGCCCCGCGTACGGCACGCCGCGCACGGTCGCGTCGCGCACTTCGCTCACCGTCACCCAGCTGGCGCCCGGCTCGAGCGGCAACTGGAATACCAGGATGGGCGTCTGGTAGACCCAGAGCGTGCGACCTTCCGGAGGGTCCATCTCACGCGACGCGAAGCCGAGGAGGAAGAGCCCCGTGGTCTCGAGTCGATAGACCGCCAGGAGAGCGCCCGTGGGGTCGTCGGCCACCGCGAATTGTGCGCTTGGGAACGACGCGGCGAACCAGGCTCCCGCGACGCGCTGCGCGCCGAAGCGCGCGACGACGTCGCTCGCGTAGTCGGCGCCCAGATCCCAGCGCAGCGTGCCGTCGGGGGAGGGGACGCCGGCGGTCAGGACCTCGCGCAGCTCGCCCGCCGGTGCCAGCAGGAAGGACGCGCCGACGTCGTAGGCCGGCATCAGCTCGGCCGCCTCGATCCGTCCATCCAGGTTCGGCACGCAGCCGAGCGGCACCGACACGCCCGCGTCACCGCTCCAGATCGGTCGCGGAGGCACGGTGCGATTCGGACCGCATGCGGCTGCGAGGAGCGCCAGCGAGACGACCAGGGAACGTGCCAGTCCCAACGAGCGTGCCAGTGGCGACGGGCATGCCGGGGGCGAGGAGCGTGCCAGTCGCTGCGAGCATGCCAGTGGCGACGAGCGTGCCAGTCGCGACGAGCGTGTCGGTGCTTGCCCTCGGAGGTCGTCAGAATCCATACATCAACCTGAGACGCGCGAGCTGCGCTGGCTGGGCGCGCAGGCCCGCGCTGGGGTTGTCGAGCCCGGAGAACGGGACGAGGACGGCATAGTCGAAGACCAACGCGAAGCCCTCGCGCGACTGGTACGCGAGGCTCGGGTCGAGCTCGAGCCCGAGAGGCCGATCCTGGCCTGGCGCGGAGCGCGGCTCGACCGCGAACGACGCCACCGCGAAGAGGCTCAGATCGAGCCGACCGAAGGCCTCGTCGAAGGCCCGATAGCGCAGGTGCGGTCGGACGTAGAACGCGTCGGTCACCGTGCCGACGAGCTCGCGGAAGAGGATGCGATCGACGCGGTAGTCCGGGTGAAATCGGAAATTGTCGATCGCGTTGTCGTACGGGATGTTCGCCTGCGGCGCGTCGAAGTCCCCGGGTTGTCCGTAGGCCTGCCCGAGGCGTGGATAGGCGCCGAAGCCCGGGGCCGAATCGCCGCTCGCGAAGCCGGCGTCGAGGCCGAACGTCAAGGGTCCGCTCGGGTCGAGGAAGTCGCTCTCGAGCGCCGCGCCGAACTGGTTCGACGTGACGCCATCGCGCAGGAGCACACCCGGCACGAGCGAGGACTGCGCGACCGAGGCGTGGAGGTAGGCCGCCTCGAGCTCGATCCGCAGGCCCGGTCCCTGGAGGCGCGCCCACACGCTCACGGCGGTGGCCTGGAACCCGCGCGGCATCACTTGCTGCGGCGTCAGCGGGATGGCGCTCGCGGTGGGCACGTAACTGGCGGGGATGTCGCCGTCCTGCCAGCGGTGCGAGACGTAGGCGCCGTACTCGAACGTCGTCCGTCCCGCCCGGTGCCGGCGTGCGCGGGGCGCGTCGCCGAGCCAGCTCAGCACCGCGAAGGTCACGGTCCGCACGTCGTCGACCGGAGTGATGTCGACGGGGCGAAACCCCGAGTGGCGCGCGACCTGCGGTCCGCTCGAGGTGAGGTCGAAGCTCGCGGCCCACACGTGGCCGGCGACCGGGGTGATGAACGCGATGCGGTCCTGCGCGTCGCCCGAATCGCAATCAGCGCAGTCGCCGCCGTTGGCGAGCATGCCGAGGCCCCAGTGGTTTCCCATCCGGCCGGCCGCGAGGACGCCGAACGGCGTGAGCACCTCGCCGTAGGCTCGGCGCACGCGGATCGCGGTCTCGAGCGCGCGCTGCGTGGTCGAGGCGCTCGGGGCACCGTCGGGCGTCGAGCCGAGCGCCAGGTTGTCGAGCGTATCGAGGCGCAGCTTCACCGCCACGGTACCGCCGGGCGCATACACGGCGAGATCGGTCCGCAGGCGCATGTCGAGCTCGTAGAGCGTTTGCCCCTGGGGGTCGTCGATGGGCACCGGAAACAGCACCTCTCCGGAGGGCGTCGCGCCGCGATCGAGGTCCAGGTTGTGGAGGATCTCGGCGCGCAGGCGCAGGTAGCCGTCGATCTCGAGCGAGAACTCGTGGTCGTCGTGCAGGCGGATGTCCTGGCCGATGTCGGTGAAACCGGTGGCCTGCGCGCTCGAGGCGAGCGAGGAGACGGCGAAGAAGACCACCAGGGCGCGTGCGTGCAGCGTCACGGACGCACCTCGCCGAGCTCCGTGGACGGCGCGGCGCCCTGCTCCGGATCCTCGACGGAAGCCTCGGCCTCCGCGCGGCTCCAGCGGCCGTCCACGACGCCGGCCTCGAGGAACGAGGCGAGGCGGCGGTTCGAGGCTTCGACCGCCTCGATCATGGGGAAGTGGCCGCAACGCGGGTGGCTCACGAGCTCGGCGTCGGGCAGCTCGCGGAGCAAGCGCTCTCCGTACGCGAGCGGCGTGACGCGATCCTCGCGGCCCCACTGCAGGAGCACGGGCTGTGCGATCTCGCGGTAACGGCGCTCGACGCGCTCGTAGTGCATTCCGCGCACGGCCGCGAGCGCCGCGGCGTACGTGCCGGGTCGCTCGAGGGCGCGCGCGACGTCGTCCACGAGCTCCATCGTCACGTAGCGCTCGTCGTAGAAGGCGAGGGCGAGTCGGTCTTCGGCGCGCTCGCCGTACCAGGTGGCGAACATCGCCTCGCCGACGCCGTCGGAGCGCGCGACGTGGAAGAAGGCCGGCAGCTGGTCGCTGAAGACCCATGCGTCGTAGAGGGCGATGCGGCTCACACGCTCGGGCGCGAGGAGCGCGAGCTGCAGCGCAACGCTCGAGCCGTACGAGTGCGCGACGAGCGCCGCGCGGTCGATGCCTCGCGCGTCCATCAGCGCGAGGACGATGCGGGCCTGCTCCTCGGGCGAGTAGTCCCCCTCGGCGCGATCGGTCCAGCCGAAGCCCTTGAGGTCGAGCGAGAGCACTCGGTAGCGCTCGCGCAGCGCGGGCGTGACGGTGACCCAGCTCTCGAGCGCGCTCGCGAAGCCGTGGATGAGCACCACGGTCGGCGCGCCCTCTGCGCCCTCGTCGCGGAAGCGCACGCGCGCGCCGCGCAATTCCGCGAAGGTCGCGGCCGCGGGCTCGCCATGCATCGCGCCGCGGTGAAACGACACGCACCCGGTCAGGCCCAGGGCGAGGGTGAACGAGAGCGCGAACGATCGGCGGGTGGGTCTCACGGGCTTCTCAAGGCGCGAGGCGGCGGAGCTCCGCCGCGACCGTGAACTCGCTGTCGGTCTCGAAGGACCGGCTCGTGACCGTCGCGACGGTGCCGAAGCACTCGGCGCCGAAGGCGAAGGTGCGGCGCGCGTCGAGCGTCGCGAATCCCTGCGTGCGTGTGAGCTCGCTCCGCACGCGGATCACGTCGAGCTCGCCGTACGGCGTCGCGACCACGCCGCTCGCGTCCGCGACGAACGTGTACGACTCCGAGTACGCCGCCACGACGCCGAGCGCCTGCCCGCTCACGGTCGTCTCGCTGGTCCAGGAGTCGCCCTGACGCAGCGGGAAGCGGAGCACCTCGACCGGCGGATCGTTCTCGAGCTTGGTCTGCGTGAGGCCGGACGCCGGCGACACGACGCCGAGCAGGAGCAGCGCGGTGTCGGTGACTCGGAACAC
>JBKDQC010000361.1:0-19555 GCA_046342295.1 Deltaproteobacteria bacterium
CGGGGCGCCCCGGGGCCCGGCGTCGGGGCCGGCGTCCGGCACCGTGGCGGCATCGGGCCCGGTGGTCGCCTCCGGGACGCTGGCCGCCGGCGCCCAGCAGGCGAGGATCGAGAACGCGAGGACCGTCGACGGGAGGCAGAGCGTGGTGCGCATCTCTCGGATGGTGCTTGCGGAATCAACGTTCCGCCAGCCACGCGACGACCTCCTCCTCGATGCTCGCCCGCCCGTGCCCCACGCCTCTCGGGAAGGCGACGTGACCGCCTCGCTCGAAGCGCCACGCCGTCACGGCCGGCGAGGCGCGCTCGAGCCAGGGGTGGAGCGTCGAGACGGGGATCCTCGGGTCGGCCTCCGCGATCACGAGCAGCGCGGGGATCTCGAGGGCGGCGAGCTTGGGGCCCACCGAGCACGCCGCGTAGTAGTGCTCGGGGTCGCGGAAACCGAAGCGCGGGCATACGACGAGCGCGTCCCAGTCCCGGAGGGTCCCGGCGCGACCGACGACCTCGGCCGGGTGTGGGAGCGAGCGGCCCTCGCGCCGCGCGCGCTCTTCGACCGCCCCGTAGGCCGCCTTGAGCGAGCGCAGCACGTGGAACTGATAGGGGCGTCGGTCCGGCCTCTGGATCGCCTGCACCCCGCGGGCGCGATCGAGCGGCGGGCCGCCCGCCGCGACCGCCACGACGCGCGGGTCTCGCCCCTCGGAGGCCGCGTAGCGGAGCGCGATGTGCCCCCCCATCGAATAGCCGACGATCTCGAGGCGCGGAAAGCGCGCGAGGATCGGGCTCGCGAGCGCCGCGCGCACGTCGTCTGTCAGGCCCGCGTGGTAGACGTCCGCCCCCGAGAGGTCCGCGCCGCGGAAGTCGAGGCGCAGCACGCTCCTGCCGCGTGCGCGCGCCGCGTGCGCCGCCAGCTGCACGTAGCGGCTGTCGAGGTCGCCGCCGAGCCCGTGGAGCACGAGCACGCACGTGTCGCTCTCGGCGCGGTCCGTGAAGCGCGCCCGGAGCGCGATGGGCCGCGCGTCCGCCGCGTGCGCATCGACCGAGACCTCGACGTCGTCGAGCGCCGCGGGCGGCCGCAGGTGCGAAAGCACGAACCCCGCGTAGGTCCAGCAGTGGCCATGCAGAGACCGGCGGGCGCGGGCGGCGAGCGTGCGAACCATCGCGCCCGCAGATGTACCCGACGGGCGCGGCCCCTGCACAGGCGGCGAAGAGATCGACGTGCCCTGCCGCAGGGGCCGCCTCCTTCCCGCCGCGCTCCTTCAGGCCGACACGTGGATGCGCAGCACCTCGCGCGGGCATCGGTAGCGAACGGGGAGGGTATCGGCGACGCCACGGCTCACGAGCATCGTCGTGGTGCCGCGCACGAAGCGCAGGCCGCAGTAGCGATAGAACAGCGCTCCCGGATAGAGCCGCTCGCCTCGCTGCGCGAGGACGACCTGTCCGCCGTGGAGGTGACCGGCCAGCGCGAGGTCGGCGAGCGCGGTCGCCGGCTCTTCGAAGGCTGCGGGGTCGTGCCCGAGGAAGACCCGGGTCGCGTCGTCGATGCCACGCAAGAGGCGCGGCTCGCCGCTGATCGCCACCGCACCGTCACGGACCGGAAGACGCACGAGGCGGCTCGAGATCCAGTGCCCTCCTCCGGCCTCGACCGCCTCCTCGACGCGCTGCGCGCCCCAGAAGACGTCGTGGTTGCCTGGCACCGCGAGCACCGTCGCGCGCCGCGCGAGATCGGCCACCAGTGCCTCCAGCAGCTCGTGGCCGCGAGGCGAGTCCACGAGATCACCCCCGAGGAGCACGGCGTCGGGTCGCTCACGCGTGACCAGAGCGACGAGCCGCTCGGCCCTGCCGTGATCGCCCCGACGGAGGTGGAGGTCGCTCGCGTGCAACAGAACCACGCCCGCTCCGGCGCGTGCGCAGCGATGCGACTCGCGGCGCACCGAGAGCGAGCCCTCTCCGATCGAGAGCTCTCCGAGCGCGATCATCGCGCCTGCCCGCGGGTCCGCAGATCTCGGTACCAGGTCAGCACCGCGTGACAGCCGATCGCCCACGTCCGCACGACGTGCCCATCGACGAGGCTCCCGAAGACCATCCAGGCTGCGATCGGCATCACGACGCGCATCGCCTCGAGCGTTCCGCCGTGCTCCCGGGTGAGGCGCCAGGAGCGTAGGAAGGGATGTGGGTCGCCGTCGGCCATCGCGGGGAACACGAAGACCCAGCGCGACTCGAGCGCATAGAACGCCAGGACGAACGCGAGGCTCGCGGCGCCGAGGCTCGCCCAGGGCCAGGCCAGGTCACGAAGGGACAGCGCGAGCAGCCCTGCGACGACCGCACCGAACGCGATGCAGAGCCCGTACTTCACGACCCCGACCACGTGCCCCCTCCGCCGCTCGCGCGCACCTGCGACGGCGCCGTTGCGCGCCAGCATCCACGCGAGCCCACCACCGAAGCCTTCGAGCACGGCGGCGCGCGCGTCTCGCTCGAGCGCCGGCTCCGCGGCGAAGTCCAGGCGCGCGCGTGTGAGGAGAGAGCGGGCCCTCACGATCCGCCTCCCGCCACGCTTGCTCCCCGGACGAACACCCAGTGGGCCCACGCGAGAAACGCGACGAGGTGACCGACCGTGAGCGCGCGGTGCAGCAGGTTCTCCACGGGCGCACATCGACGTCGATGGAACGCGACCTCGTCGAACACGACCAGAGCCGTCGTGAGGACGAGCGCGACCAAGACGGGGACGAGGAAGACGTGCGGCGCCATCGAGGCGGAGGCGGCGAGCATCAGCGCGAAGAGGGGCACGCCGCCCAGGCCCAGCGCGAGCATCTCTGCGCGCCGCTCGGGTCGGCCGATCGCGACGCCCGCGTGGCGGTGATAGAGCCAGTCGAGGACACCGGCCGTGGTGGCGAGCGAGCCTGCGAGCGCCACGAGCCAGAGCTGCCACGGCCACGCGGCCGGCGAGGCGATCCACACGAAGCGAGCCGAGCACGAAGCGAGCGCGAGCGAGAGCACGAAGACGGCCCCGGGGATCAGGGAAAGGACGAGCGACGGCGCGTGCCCGAGCAGCGTGGACCCAGGGAGCGGAACGGCGGGCGGCAGGGAGCGAATCGCGGTTGGCATCGGACCTCCTGGCTGCCCACGATGACGCCCGCGCGTCGCACCGAGCGCATGACCACACTGAACGGTCGCGAGGCTGCGACGAGCGGTCGCGGTGCCCGGCTCTTGGTGTCTGCAGGCCGCCCCGGCTCTGCATGCCGCGCTGCCAGCGACACGGCGCGGACGCTCACCGCGGAGCCGAGGTCCGGGGGGTCGGCGAAACCCCGATGACCGCCAGTGCTTCGACTGGAGGTCAGCAATCTACCAGGGTCACGGCCTCGCCGATGAGTCTCTTGACACCCTTGGGTCCAAAGTCGACCTCCAGCGCTCCGCCGTCCAGAGAGCGGATGACCACCCCCGCCCCGAAGACCGGATGCTGCACACGCTGAGCTCTTGGTTGGGTGTTTGGAGCAATGACTGGTTCGAAGGACGCGAGTTCCTCCGGCGAGAGGGGTAGGCGGAGCTCGAGTTTCCTTGCCGGCTCCGGTCTCTCCTGCCATCTCCAGCGGCGACAAGTACGACTCGAACGACCAAGTCATGAAGAGATCCACTTCGCCACCCCCCTCGTGGCGTGGCTCCAGGCGAGACTGAACTCCTGAGGAGACCTCTCGGCAATGCCCATTCCCAAGTCCAAAGGCGATGACGCGCTCATCAAGAGCGTCCGCGCGCGGCTCAAGCCGTGGTTCGGTGAGCCCACGTCTGTCTACCACGACGAGGTCAACGACTGGGTTCACGTCGATGTGCACATCGTCTCTCCGGAGGAGGAGCGACCTCAGGTCACGCTCTTCACGACGGGCATGAGCGAGCGCTTCATGACCGTCCCGCCGCGCGACCCGAAGCTGGCGCGCACCGCAGAGCTCGTGATGACGCTGCCGCCGGATTGGCTTTTCGATCAGGCGACGCTCGAGGACCCCAGACGTTTCTGGCCCATCGCATGGCTCCGCTTTCTGGCCCGTTTTCCGTTCAAGCGGCGGACCTATTTGTCACCGGCGCACACGGTTGCGGGCATGGTCGACCCGACCCTGCCCGTGCGCCCGACGCCCTTCGACGCGGCGCTCCTCACGTTTCCGGCCCGGCTTCCGCTCGCCGCACGAACGTTCCCTCGGGTCGGTTCGAGGGAGACGACGGTCGTCGCTGCCGTCTGTCCGATCTTCGAGAGTGAGCGGGCGTTTGCGATCGATCACGGTGTCAACCGTCTTCTTGCGCGCTTCGCCGAGCGAGGCGTCGATCCAGAGAAGGTCAACGTCGACCGAGCGGCGGTGGCCTGAGGGAGGCGCCCGCGGAGCGCGCAGGCATCGTGGCCGGTCCCGAGGCCGCGTGCGTTCGGCACGAACGCGCGGTGTGATCTGCAGCCGGTCAGAACAGGTGGCCGAGCTCGAAGCCGCGCAAGCTGTCGAGGAGAACATCCGGGCTCTCGGCGGCGAGGGCGGCTCGGTCGAACGCACCGGTCGCGACCGCGATGCAGCGGGCTCCGATCGCGCGTGCTGCATGGACGTCGCGCGGCGTGTCTCCGATCACGACGACATCGACCGCGCCCGCGTCGGACGCTTGGAGCGCGCGTGCGCCTCGTTCCGCGCCGTGGCGCAGGAGCGCGGCGCGGTCCTCGTCGTCACTGCCGTAGCCACCGAAGCCGAACCGGCCCCAGAGACGCACGGGCCGGAGCTTGAGCTCCGCGCCTCGTACGAGGTTCCCCGTTCCGAGCCCGATGGCCAGCGGGGCGCCGCGTGCGCGCTCGTCTTCGAGCACGTCGAGGACCTCGTGTACGCCCGCGAGCACCGCATACCCGCTCGCGCGGGGCAGCTCGTCGGCGAGGTGCGTCAGGTACCGCTCCAGGGTCGCGTCGAGCAGGCCATCGTCGATCTCGAGGCCCGCGCGCGTCAGCGCCTGCCGCACGATCGCGCGGTCGGTCATCCCGCCGAACGAGAAGTCCGCGACGATCTTCTCGGTGCGCTCGCGGATCGCACGCTCCATCGCGCGGCGGCCCGCGCCTCCGCAAGTCAGCAGTGTCCCGTCGATGTCGAAGAGGAGAACGACCGGTCGGTTGAGCATGCGGGCGAGGATGCCTCGCGCCGTGCCCACGGGCACTGTGCCGCGTGCTCGAAGGTTCAATCCGAGAGGAGCACCAGGAGCTGACCGCCCTCGACTTGGTCGCCCGCACGCGTGCGCACCTCGTGGACCCGGCCGGCGTGGGGAGCCTTGATCGCATGCTCCATCTTCATCGCCTCCAGGATGACCAGGGTCGCGCCGGTCTCGACGAGGTCGCCCTCGGTCACGAGGACACGGAGCACCTTGCCCGGCATCGGCGCCACGGAACCATCGGCGGCGCTCTCACCGCCAGGTCGGGGCAGCCTCGGGACACGCCCGAGCGTGACCGTGGAGGGCGCCAGGTGGACGTGCACACGGTCCTCGCCGACGACGAAGCGCAGCCGGACCCGGTGACCGCCGAGGTCGAGCGTGGCGTCGCCGACTCTGTCGGACCCCTTCGAGGGATCGACGGTGACGGACACGACCCGTCCCACCCAACGCGCGTCCCCACAGGAGACCTCGCAGGATCCGTCCCGCCGGGGCGTGAGCGCGACCTCCAGCTCGACCTCCTCGGATGCGAGCCGGAGGCGCTCGGGGCCGCCCCGGTTGTTGCGAAACGAGCTCGGCAGCGCGGGAAGGAGCGGGCGTTCCGCGTCGCGGAGGGCGCCGAGCAAGAGGGCCGCAGCCGCCGCCGCCCTCACGCGCACGGCCTCTTCGAGGGGTGCAGCCTTCGCGGCGGCCAGGTGGGTCTCGATGAAGTGGGTGTCGAGCTCACCGCGGACGAAGGCCGGGTGCTCGAGCAGCGCGAGAAGAAACGCACGGTTCGTGCGGATCCCCGGGACCGACAACGTCGCGAGCACGAGCCGCAGACGCTGGATCGCGTCCGCGCGCGTCGAGGCGCGCACGATGAGCTTGGCGATCATCGAGTCGTAATGGATGCTGACGACCGAGCCCCGCTCCACGGCCGATTCGACGCGCAGCCACGGCGCGCTCGCGACCTCGGGCGGGAGGTGGAAGTCGTCGATCCGCCCGCTCTGCGGCAGGAAATCCGATGCGGGATCTTCGGCGCAGAGGCGCACCTCGATCGACCAGCCCGAGAAGCACGACGCGACCCGCGCGGCGTCCCAGCGGAGCCGCTCGCCGCGCGCGATGCGGAGCTGCTCCTCGACGAGGTCGAGGCCCGGGAGGATCCCCTCGGTCACCGGATGCTCGACCTGAAGGCGGGTGTTGACCTCCAGGAAGTAGAACTCGCCCGAGGGTGTGAGCACGAGCTCGACCGTCCCAGCGTTCGTGTACCCGATCGCCTTGCACAGCGACACCGCCGCCTCGGCGACGCGGGCGCGGAGCGGCGCATCGAGAGCGACGGAGGGTGCCTCCTCGAGGATCTTCTGGTGGCGCCTCTGAATCGAGCACTCGCGCTCCATGAAGTGCACGACGTTGCCGTGCTCGTCGCCGAGGATCTGGATCTCGATGTGCCGCGGGCGCTCGATGTACTTCTCGGCGATCAGGGTCGCGTCGCCGAAGGCGCTCTCCGCCTCGCGGCGCGCGCTCTCGTACGCGGCGGCCACCTCGCTGGGCGCCCGCACGATGCGCATGCCCTTGCCTCCGCCGCCTGCCGAGGCCTTGAGCAGCACGGGGAACCCGAGCTCGGAGGCCGCCTGCGCGAACGCCTCGAGGCTCTGATCCTCGCCGGAGTAGCCCGGGATCACCGGCACCCCGGCGCGCTGCGCCGTGATCTTCGCCTCGCGCTTGAGGCCCATCGCGCGGATCGCTTCGGGGCGAGGCCCGACCCAGAGGAGCCCCGCGTCGATCACCGCCTGCGCGAAGCCTTCGTTCTCCGCGAGGAAGCCGAAGCCGGGGTGCACCGCGTCCGCGCCGGTCGCCCTCGCGGCCTCGAGGATCCGATCGATCCGCAGGTACGACTCGCGCGAAGGCCCGGGTCCGAGACGGAAGGCTTCTCCCGCATCGCGCACGAACGGCAGTTCCGCGTCGGCATCCGAGAACACCGCGACCGTCGCGATGCCCATCGCGTGCGCCGTGCGGAAGATGCGGCTCGCGATCTCGCCGCGATTGGCCACCAGGAGCTTGTGGATCTCTCTCATGCGTCTCTCCGCGCTGCGCTCGCCGTCCTCCGGTGACGGGGTCGGAGGCCTCTGCCCGATCAATGACGGAAGACCCCCCAGCGTGTCGTGCCCTCGACCGGAAGAGTGTGCGACACCGAGAGCGCGATCCCGAGGACACTGCGGGTGTCCCGTGGGTCGATGATCCCGTCGTCCCACACGCGGGCGCTCGCGAAGAAGGGATCGCTCTCCATCTCGACCTGTCCCTCGACCATCTGCTTCATGACCGAGAGCTTCGTCTCGTCCACCGGCTCGCCCTTCTTGGCGGCGGCCTCTCGCTGAATGATGTCGAGGACGCCGGCCAGTTGCTTGCCGCCCATGACGGCGATGCGGTGGTTGGGCCAGCTGAACACGAAGCGGGGCGCATAGGCGCGCCCCGACATCGCGTAGTTGCCGGCGCCGTAGCTCGCCCCGATCATGATGGTGATCGCGGGCACCGTGCTGTTCGAGACCGCGTTGATCATCTTCGCGCCCGCCTTGATGATCCCCTCTTCTTCGTAGCGCCGCCCCACCATGAAGCCGACGATGTTCTGGAGGAACACGATCGGGATGTTGCTCTGGTTGCAGAGCTGGATGAACTGCGCGCCCTTGTTCGCGCACGCCGTGAAGAGGATGCCGTTGTTCGCGAGGATCCCCACCGGATGGCCGTGGATGTGGGCCCAGCCGCACACGAGCTCCGCGCCGTAGAGCGGCTTGAACTCGCTGAAGCGGGAGCCGTCGACGACGCGCGCGATCACCTCGCGCGCGTCGAAGGGGATGCGCACGTCCGCCGAGGCGATGCCGAGAAGATCCTCGCTCGAATACCTGGGCTCCTCGACGTACCGCCGCGGCGCTGGGCCCTGCTTCTTCCAGTTCAGGTGCGCGACGATCTCACGCCCGAGCCGGATGGCGTCGAGCTCGTCCTCCGCGAGGTAGTCCGCCACTCCGCTGACGCGCGAGTGCATCTCGGCGCCACCGAGCTCCTCGTGCGTCGTCTCTTCGCCGGTGGCCATCTTCACGAGCGGAGGACCGCCCAGGTACACCTGCGCCTGCTTCTTCACCATCACGACGTAGTCGCTCATCCCGGGGATGTACGCGCCGCCCGCGGTCGAGCTGCCGAACACGAGACAGACGGTGGGCGTGCGCGCTTCGGAGCGTCGCGTGAGGTCGCGGAAGCCGCGCCCCCCGGGCACGAAGATCTTCGACTGGTTCGGGAGGTCGGCCCCTGCGCTCTCGATGAGGGAGAGGCTCGGCAGGCCGTTGGCCTCGGCGATGTCCGAGAGCCGGCCGCTCTTGACGACGCTGAGCTCGCTCATCGCGCCGCCCTTCACCGTCGCCTCGCTCGCCGTGATCAGGCACTCGACGCCCGAGACGACGCCGAGGCCCCCGATCACGCTGGCCCCCGTCGCGTGGCCGCTCACCTCGTGCCCCGCGAGCGCCGCGAGCTCGAGGAAGTAGCTGCCCTCGTCGAGCAGGCGCTCGACCCGCTCGCGCGGAAGGAGCTTGCCGGCCTCGACGTGACGGTCGTTGTACTTGGGCCCGCCGCCGGCCCGCGACTTCGCGAGCGCGCTCTCGAGCTTCGTGAGCGTCGCGAGGTTCGCGTCGCGGTTCTGCGTGAAGAGCTCGCTCCTGGAGTCCACCCGCGAGGCGAGCACCGGATAGCGCTCGACCGGGTCGACGGGGCCCGGCCCCGCTGTCTGCCTGCCGTCGTCTCGCATGCGCGGGAAGGTAGGGAGGTGGAGTCGGCGCGGTCAACCGTAAACTGAATGGCGATTCATTCGGATGCCGATCTCTCCCCCGCAAGCGCCCACTCTCGCCCACCAATCGCCGCATCAGTCTGCGGCGGTCTGTCTCGCGGCGCGCTTGGCGTCCTTGGAGCCCTCCATCGGCGCCTGCTTCTTGGCGACGATGTAGGTGTTCCATCCCGGGTCGTCGTGGGTGCTCTCGAGGCGCTCGAACTCGCCGTTGCCGCCGCCCTCGCCGTCGTCTCCTTCCCAGTAGACGTCGAGGCCGACGAAGCCAGCCTCGGTGAGGAGATCCCGGATCTCCGGGATGCTGTAGAGGCGCCAGTCGTAGGTGAACGCTCTCTTGAGCTTCGTGCCGTCGTGGAAGTGGAAGTGGATGTGCGCGAGGAAGTCGTGCGAGATCGGATCGAAGCCCGCCTGGTGCCACACGTAGACGAAGCCCTTCTTCTTGCTGCCCACGAGGCGAGGCTCCTTGCGGATCTGCCGCGACTCCCAGCCTCCGAGGAGATCCAGCACGAAGAGCCCGTCGTTCGCGAGCGAGCGGTGAACGGCCCGGAAGTACTCGAGCAGGCGCGCTCGCGTCTTGAACGTCTGGTAGCTGTAGTTGAAGGCGCAGATCACGTCGTGCTTTCGCGTCGTCGGGACGAGCACGTTCTGATCGAGCAGCGTCACGCGTGACTGTTCTTCCGCCGAGAGCGAGGTGACGTTGTTGGCGTGGCCCCACGCGAGCGTGGGCGCGTCGATGTCGAGCCCCGTGGCGGTGCGCTGCGGATGGCTCTGGACCCACGTGCAGCAGAGTAGACCGGTCCCGCAGAAGTCCTCGCGCAACGAGCGCGGGTCGCGGCCGGTGTGCCTCCGGTACATCTTGGTCAGGAGCTCGACCTCGTGCTCGGGCGCCTGGACGCTGAGCTGGTAGAGCGTGTGCTTGTCGGCGTTCTTCGCGGTGAAGCGTTCCTTGCGTCCGGCCATGGCGCGCGCGCTCTTACCAAGCGTCGCCGCTCCCCTCAACCGCCTCGCGCCGGCCCCTGCTCGGTGGCTCGCTTGGCGCCGCTGGGACCATCGTCCACCTCGAGCCGCACGGTCGTGCCGCGGTCGGTGCTCACCGACATACGGGCGCGCAACTGTCTCACGAGCGCCTGGATCAGCGTCTGGCCCATCGACCGAGGGCGGGCGGCGCTCGGCAAGAGGCCGGGCCCGCGGTCGCTCACGGTGATCGCGAAACCGCCGTCCGTCCGCTCGATCCGAGCCTCGACGCGGACCCGCCCGTCCGCGCTGCGCCCGTGCTTGAACGCGTTCGTCAGCAGCTCGTTCACGAGCAGACCGCACGGGATCGCTCTCTCGAGGGGCAGCACGACGGCGGCGCCTTCCACGTGGACCTCCGCGTCGGGCGAGAGGGACGCTCGCAGCATGTCCGAGAGCCTCACGAGGTAGTCGCGCAACGAGATCTCGGTGAGATCGCTGCCGTCGTAGAGAAGCTGGTGCACGAGGGCCATCGAGCGAATCCGCCGCGTCGCTTCGTCGAGCGCGGTTCGGGCGGAGGCATCTTCGCTGCGGCTCGCCTGGAGCGTGAGCAGGCTCGTGAGCACCTGGAGGTTGTTCTTCACCCGGTGGTGCACCTCCTGGATGAGCGTCACTTTCTCCGCCAGCGAGCGGCGCAGCTCCTCTTCGACCCGTCGTCGCTCGGTCAGGTCGCGCACCGCCACGATCGTCAACGGCGCGCCCGAGGCGGTCGCGGAGGCTGCCGTCACCTCCGCGGCGAACCGGCTGCCGTCGCCTCGGTGTCCCCGCCTCTCGAAGATCGCGGTCGCGTCGTCGGGCAGCGCCGCGCTCGCGAGGAGGGGCGAAACGTCCTCGAGCAGCTCCGCCACCGCGCGCCCCTGCGCGGGCCCGAAGAGCTCCACGGCCCTCGCGTTGCATCGCGTGACGGCTGCCTGCTCGTCGAGCAAGAGCAGCGCGTCGGGGCTCCGCCGGAACACGACCTCGAACGCGAGCACGCTCTGGTGTCGCAGCAGAAACGACGCGAACTGCTGAGCGACGCGCTCGAGCAGCGAGGGCAAGCGTTCGTGCCCCGGGAAACGATGTGAGCCGCCGATCTCGATCACGGCGAGCACGCCGTCCTGCCCGAGCACGGGCACGGCGCAGACCGTTCGGATGCGGGCCTTCTGCGCCGCGAGCGCGCGGCGAGAGAAATGGCCGGTCCGATCCGCCGTCCAGAAGTCCGACTTCATGCAGGGGCGCTGCGTGCCCCAGGCGACGCCCGGCGCGCCGACGCCGACGACCCACTCGGTGCCGCGAGCGAAGGGCATCGTGGCGCCCACCGCGACCCACTCGTGTGCGTCCTCGTCTGCGGCCGCACCGCCGAGGTAGCGCAGGTGCTCGCGGCCCGGCTCGACGATCCACGCCTGCGCGGCGCGGACATCGGAGGTCGACGCCAGCGCGCGGACGACGACCTCGGCGGCTTGCTCGAGCTCGGTGCAGCCGACGAGCCCGGCCGCCACGCGGCTCATGGTGCGTTCGCGCGCCTGGGCGACGAGCTGCTCGGTCACGTCGGTTTGCACCACCACGTGCCCCACGAGCCCGGCGTCGTCGCTGCGAACGGGCCGCGTCTGGGTTCGCGCCCAGTACTGCCGGCCCGTCCGCGAGGCGTGGAGGAGATTCTCGTCGAAGCGGTGGCCCGACGCGATCGCGGCGTCGAAACGCTCGACGATCGCCGGGTCGGTGTCCGGGCTGTGGAGCACGTCTTTGGGGCGCTTGCCCCTCAGATCCCGGGAGCCGAGGCCCGTCCGCGCCTCGAAGCTCGCGTTGGCCCAAAGCGCGGAGCCGCGCGCGTCCGCGACCAGGACCGCTTGCTCGAGCTCTGCCGCCACGCCGAGGAACGCCTCGAGCTTCTTCAGCAGCGCGCTCGCTGTCGAGGGGTCGAACCGCGGGGCTTCCCGGTCCGTGCTCATCCGTGCTCGAGCGGCGCGGCCAGCGCCGACCAGACCATCTCCCTCAGCGCCGAGCCTTCGAGCGGCTTCGACATCACGTCGTACGCGCCGACGTCGCGGATGCGGGCCAACGTCGAGGGGTCCGTGTAGGCGGTGAGGAAGATGATGGGCACCGGCCGCCGCTCGCGGAGGGCGGCGGCCGTCTCGATCCCGTCACGGTCGCCCAGGATGGAGACGTCCATCACCACGAGGTCGGGCTGCGTTCGTTCGAAGAGGGCGATGGCGTCGGCGAATTCGTCGGCGATGCCCACGACTTCGAAGCCGCTCTCCTCGAGCACGCTTTCAAGCATGAGCGAGATGAGCGCTTCGTCCTCGACGATCATCACGCGGGTGGCGGGGGTCGCAGTCATGCGTGGGTGGGCTCTGCCGAGACGGTACCGTACCCGCCGACGTCGTTCCACCGCGCGCTGCAGCTCGGAGCCCCTCGCCTCCGCTCTCCCCGCCTCTGGATGTCAAACGTACTTGACACTCGGGTCGTCCGCGAAAATAGTCGTTCGGAACCAAGCGCACGCAGGGAGAGCACACATGACGAGCACGGTGCAGGAAGCGTCGAGCGAGCGAACCGAACACGGCCCGGTCTCGCGCGAGGCGGTCCGCGCTGCGCGCAGGCTCACCGAGAGCACGCAGCGCGCCGAGGCGACGGGGATGCTCACACCTCGCTTCTACACGACCGACGTGGCGGCGATGAACCGCCTGTCGGTCGAGCCGGTGCGCGCGGCGTGGACGAAGCTCCTCGCGGAGTTCGAGGCGGACCGCAACCGCGGCCACTTCGTCAAGGGAGAGGACTGGGACTTCGATCCGGGCTCGCTCTCGCCCGAGCTTCGCAAGGAGTTCCTCGATTTCCTCGTCAGCTCCCTGACCGCCGAGTTCTCGGGCTGCGTGCTCTACGCCGAGCTCCACAAGAAGGGCTTCGACCCCGACCTCAAGGCGCTCTTCAAGTACCTGTCGCGCGACGAGGCGCGTCACGCCGGGTTCATCAACGAGTGTCTCAAGGAGTTCGACCTCGAGGTGGACATGAGCCACCTCACGAAGAACAAGGAGTACACGTACTTCAGCCCGAAGATGATCCTCTACGCGACGTACTTGTCGGAGAAGATCGGCTACGCGCGCTACATCACGATCTACCGCCATCTCGAGCGGCATCCCGAGCTCCGCTTCCACCCGATCTTCGGCAAGTTCGAGCGCTGGTGCAGCGACGAGTTCCGACACGGCGAGGCCCTCGCCCTGATCATGCGCGCCAACCCTGAGCTGCTCTCGGGGCTCAACCGGTTCTGGGTCCGGTTCTTCCAGGTCGCCGTCTACGCCACGATGTTCGTCCGCGACCACTCCCGCACGGAGTTCCACGCGGCGCTCGGTCTCGACCCCGAGGCGTATGGAATGGCCGTGTTCCGCGTGGTCGCCGAGATCTCCAAGCAGGTGTTTCCCGTGCTCGTCGACGTCGAGAATCCAGAGTTCCTCGGGCTCCTCCGGCGTCTCAACGACCTCGCGGCGCGCATCGAGCGCGCCGAGTCGTCGGGGCTTCTCGGGAAGGTGCGGGCCGCACCCCTCAAGCTCCTCGCGTTCGTGAGCTTCGTGAGGCTCTTGCTCTTGCCCGCGCGCGAGAACGAGCTGCCGACCGAGCTCCGCGCCTCCGAGGCCTGGTGAAGGGGTCGCCCGCGCGGGCCGCGCTCGGGCTGTCCGCTCGGCAGGGTCCTGCCGCTCGAGCGGGCCCGGCTGGATCGGGCGGGCGAAGCCAGGTAGCCTTGCCCTCGATGTCGCGCCCCCGGCAGTCGTCGTGGACCAGCCACGGTCCGCTCGCGCGGGCCGGAGGAGGCGTGCCGCCGATTGGAATTCTCTCGGGGGCAGAGGTCGATCACCTGCTCGCGACGACGGTGCTGCCCGTGGTCGGGGTGGCCGTGCGTGGGGGCCCCACCGATGCGGAGACGCGCGAGATCGTCGACCGAGCGCTCGAGGGCGACGTGCCCGCGCTCTCGAGGATCGTCGCGGGAATGGCCGCAGCGGGGCTCACCCGTCGCACGGTGCTGCTCGACGGGATCGCCCCCGCGGCGCGGCTCCTCGGTCAGCTCTGGTGCGAGGACGAGCTCACGTGGATGGACACGACCCTCGGCCTCTCCACGCTCGAGCGTCTGCTCGTCGTGCTCGCCCATGGGACCCCCCCTTGCGAGCTCGCCCGGACGCGTGGCCTCGTGATCCTCTTCGCCGAGCCTGGCGAGCAACACACGCTGTCGATCCGCATCCTGGCTGAGCTCTTTCGCGAAGCGGGCTTCGGCACGCATGTCGAGCCCTCCATGACGCACGAGGGGGTCGTGGCCGTGGTGCGGCGCGAGCACGTGGTGATGGTCGGCATGACGACCACCACTCGCTCGCACGCCGACGCCATGCACCGCCTCGTCGACGATGTGCGTCGGTTCTCCCGAAACCCGAACGTGCTCTTCGTGGTCGGTGGGCCGCGCGAGAACATCGGGTATGCCCAGGCGATCGGCGCGGACTACTGCACCGGCTTCGAGGACGCCCTCGCGCGGCTCGGCGCCACGGGGCGCGGCGCAGGGAGTCTCGAGTGACCTGGACGAGCCCCGCCCGCCGCGGTGACGTCGCTCCGCCGATTCGAATGCGCTCCCGGCCTCGGGCCGCGTGAGATCCGGTCATGGGATCTCGGCGCATCGGGAGTGCCCGCGCAACGGTCGTGGGGGCGGGCCTCGGCGGCCTCGCTTCCGCCATCGACCTCGCCCGTGCCGGCTTCGAGGTGACCGTGCTCGAGAAGGAGCAGGCCTCGGGAGGCAAGGCCCGCGTGGAAGAGGTTCTCGGCAGGTCGATCGACGCAGGTCCCACCGTGCTGACCTTGAAGTGGGTCTTCGAAGAGCTCTTCGACGCCGCGGGGGCGAGCTTCGAGTCCGAGGTGGATCTCGAGCGCATCGAGGTGCTCGCACGCCACGCGTGGCCGGGAGGCGTCGTGCTCGATCTCTTCACCGAGCAAGCGCGATCGGAGGACGCCATCGGCCACGTGTTCGGCGCGCGCCAGGCGCGCGCCTTTCGGGCCTTCTCCGAGGATGCGCGCCGGATCCACGAGCTCACCGAGTCGAACTTCCTGCGCAGCCAGAGGTTGACCCTTCCCGGGATCGTCGCGCGATTCGGCTCCGCTGGCTTCAGAGCGCTCGGGCAGCTCGAGGCGCATCGCACGATGTGGGCCTCTCTCCAGGACCGCTTTCAGGATCCCCGCCTCGTGCAGCTCTTCGGCCGCTACGCGACCTACGTCGGGTCCTCCCCTTTCGAAGCGCCTGCGACGCTCAACGTGATCGCGCACGTCGAGGCGGCCGGTGTGTTCCGCGCCCGCGGAGGGATCCGGAGCCTCGTCGCAGCGCTCGAGCGTCTCGCGAGGCGTCTCGGCGTTCGGTTCGAGCACGGTGTCGAAGTCGAGCGCGTGCTCCTCGCCCACGGGCGCGTGCGCGCGGCGCGAGCGCGCGGCGGCGACGAGTACCCGTCGGACGTCCTCGTTTTCAACGGAGATGCTTCCGCGCTCGGTCGCGGGCTCCTCGGCCCGGACGTCGCGCAGGCTTCACCGGCCACGGCGCCCGCGGCCCGATCCCTCTCGGCCGTCACGTTCAGCCAGGTCGGGCGTCTCGAGGGATTGCCCCTCGTCCATCACAACGTCTACTTCGCGCAGGACTACCGCGCGGAGTTCGATGCCGTCTTCCGCGACGCGCGCGTCCCCTCGCGCCCCACCGTCTACGTCTGCGCCCAGGATCGGGGCCTCGACTCCGCCGTGCCCGAGTCCGGCGCAGAGCGGTTCCTCGTGCTCGTCAACGCTCCGCCCACGGGCGACACACCAGGCCGCTGGGGCGCCGAGGTGCGTGAGGCGTGCGCGCGGGCGCGCGACGAGACGCTCGCCGGAGTCGGCGTGTCGCTCGCTCCCGAGGCCGAGACGATCACGACGCCGCGGGAGTTCGAGCGGCTCTTCCCGGGCACGGGAGGCGCCCTCTACGGGCCCCGCTCGCGAGGCAGCCTGTCGATCCTGAGCCGTGTCGGAGCCAAGACCCGCGTGCCCGGCCTGTATCTCGCTGGCGGCAGTGTCCACCCCGGGGCCGGGATGCCCATGGCGGCGCTCAGCGGCCGGCTCGCCGCCGCGCAGATTCTCGAGGACCACCGCGCGTGAGCCGTCGAGGAGTGCTCGGTGCGCTTGACATGGGGTGTGTCGTCGTGGATTGTCAGTCACGATGAAGCTCGCGCGACTCGAGGTGGCGCTCGGTGACGCCCTTGCGGAGGGCGCTCGGCGCGGGCCTCCACGGCTCGCCGAGGCGATGCGACATGCAGTCTTTCCCGGAGGCGGTCGCGTCCGGCCGCGCCTCTGCCTCGCGGTCGCCGAGGCGTGCCGGCTGGACGTCTCGGGGGCCCGGAGCGTCGAGAGCGAGCCCTCGCCGTCGGAGCTGGTCGTGGCGTCTGCCGTGGCCATCGAGCTCCTGCACTGCGCTTCCCTCGTCCACGACGATCTGCCGTGCTTCGACGACGCGGACGAGCGCCGCGGCAGGCCGTCGGTGCATCGCCGCTTCGGCGAGCCGCTCGCGGTCCTCGTCGGCGACGGCCTGATCACGCTCGCCTTCGAGACCGTGGCCCGCGCGGGCCTGCGTCACCCCGAGCGCGTGGGTCCGCTGGTGGTTCTCCTGGCGCGCGCGGCTGGTGCGGTCGAGGGGCTCGTCGCGGGGCAAGCCTGGGAGAGCGAGCCGTCGGTCGCGCTCGAGCGCTACCACCGCGCCAAGACGAGCGCCCTCTTCGTGGCGGCGACGATGGCGCCCGCGCTCGCGCTCGGCGGTGACGCGGAGCCGTGGAGAGCGCTCGGCGAGAGCCTGGGAGAGGCCTACCAGTTCGCCGACGACCTCCTCGACGCCTACGGTTCGCGCGAGCTCGCTGGAAAGCCTGTGGGTCGTGACGAGGAGCTGTCGCGTCCGAGCGGCGCCGCGCAGCACGGCCCCGATGCGGTCCGCGCCTTCGAGGAGCTGACGCGCCGTGCGGTGCAGTCCATCCCGGCCGGCAGCGCCGCGCCCCAGCTCCGTGCCCTCGTCCAGGCGCTCGCGGTGCGGCTTCTGCCGACCGAGCGTGCGAGCTGGCGCCCGGGGGCGGGCGCGAGCGAGCCGGAGCGACCGCAGCAAGGGTAGGGCTCGTGCCATCGCCGCCGACCGAGCCGGGCCTGGCCCGAAGGCTGTACCGCGCGCTCAGGGCACGATGGAACGACGCGCTCCACGCGCGGGTCGCCGACCGCACCTTCCAGCGACGGGTCGCCCAGACGCCGCTCGTGCGCGGGTTCGCCCAGCATCGGGCTACGGCGCTCTTCGACCTCTGCGCGGGCTTCGTGCACTCGCAGGTCCTTCAGGCGTGCGTGCAGCTGCGCCTGCTCGAGCGCCTCGCCGACGGACCGCGCAGCGCCGCCGAGATCGCCCGCGAGGTGGGGCTGCCCCAAGAGCGTCTCGAGCGCCTGCTCGAGGCAGCCTGCGGGCTCGGGCTGATCGAGCCGCGCGAGAGAGGCCACTATGCGCTCGCGCTCGATGGCGCCGCCTACCTCGGCAATCCAGGGCTCGCCGCGATGATCGAGCACCACGCGATGCTCTACCGAGACTTGTCCGATCCCGTGGCGCTGCTCCGCGCGAACGCGCCCCCGACCGAGCTGCGTCGGTTCTGGACCTATGGCGGATCGCCCACGGACGGCGCCGCCTACAGCGAGCTGATGGCGGCCTCGCTCCCTCTGCTCGCCGACGACGTGCTCGACGCGTATCCGCTTCGCCGCGGTCGCGTGCTCGATCTCGGGGGAGGCAAGGGTGAGCTGTCGGTCGCGCTGCTCGCGCGATCTCCGGAGCTCGAGGTCACCCTCGTGGACCTCCCTTCGGTCGTGCCTCTGGCCCGCGCGCACCTCTCTGCGCGCGGCCTGGACCGCGTGCGGGTGCTCGCCGGCGATGCGCGCCGGGACCCGCTGCCAGGCCCCTTCGACGCGATCACCCTGTGTCGGATCCTGCATGACCACGAGGACGACGATGCGCTCGCGCTCCTCCGACGCGCGCGCTCGGCTTTGGCGCCTGGCGGCGTGATCCTCGTCGCCGAGCCCATGGCCTCGGACGGCCGGCGCGATCCGGTCGCCTCCTACTTCGGTCTCTATTTCCTCGCGATGGGTCGAGGGCGCCTCCGCTCGCCTCGGCGCGTCGCGGAGCTCTTGCAGCTCGCCGGCTTCACGCGGGCGGTGGAGCACCCCACGCGTCAGCCCTTGCTCGCTCGGCTCGTGGTCGGGACTGCCCTGTGATTGCTGTCATCCTCTGTTGACACCACTGGCTGTCTATCTACACTTACGCATAGTGACTGCCCACGCCGTCGTCTTCGATGCACCCCACCAGCTCGCCGTGCGACCGGTCGAGCTGTTGCCGCGCCAACGGGGCGAGGTCGTGGTCGAAGTGGAGTGGAGCGGGATCAGCACGGGCACGGAGCGTCTCCTCTTCACCGGAGCGATGCCGCCTTTTCCGGGGCTCGGCTATCCGCTCGTGCCGGGCTACGAGACGGTCGGACGCGTCGTCGAGTCCGACGGCGAGCTGAGGGCCGGAGCGCGCGTGTTCGTGCCCGGCGCCACCTGCTTCGGGGGCGTGCGCGGGCTCTTCGGCGGCGCGGCCTCACGGCTGCACGTGCCCGCTTCGCGCGTCACGCTGCTCCCGGAGGGGCTCGGCGAGGACGCGGTCCTGCTCGCGCTCGCGGCCACCGCAGAGCATGCGCTCGCGGGCGGCGCCGCGCCGGACCTCGTCGTGGGCCACGGAGCCCTCGGTCGACTGGTGGCCCGCCTGGCGGTTCGCCGAGGCGCAAGCCCGACGGTCTGGGAGACGTCGGCCGCGCGCCGCGACGGCGCGCGCGGCTACCAGGTCCTCGATCCTTCGGAGGACCCGCGGCGCGACTACCGGACCATCGTCGACGTGAGCGGCGACGCCTCGCTGCTCGACGCGCTCGTGGCGCGTCTCGCGCGCGGAGGCGAGATCGTGCTCGCGGGCTTCTACTCGGAGCGTCTCTCGTTCGCCTTCCCTGCCGCCTTCATGAAGGAGGCGCGTCTGCGCATCGCTGCCGAATGGCAGCGTGCCGACCTCGACGCGGTCCTCGCTTCCGTGCGCGCCGACCCGACGCTGCTCGAGGGCCTTGTGACCCACCGCGCACGTCCGACCGAGGCCACGCAGGCCTACCGCACGGCGTTCGGTGATCCCGACTGTCTGAAGATGGTCCTCGACTGGAGAACGACCTCATGACGACTCGACTGCGCACTCCGACGGCGATGGAAACGATGGCAGAGCGACTGCGGATCGAGGCGTCTCTCCCCGAGGCTCCGCCGGCCGTCGAGCCCGTGACGAAAGAGACACAGATCATCGCGATCTACGGCAAGGGCGGGATCGGCAAGAGCTTCACGCTCGCGAACCTGTCCTACATGATGGCGCAGCGAGGCAAGAAGGTTCTGCTCATCGGCTGTGATCCGAAGAGCGACACGACCTCTCTTCTGTTCGGCGGTCGGGCATGCCCGACGATCATCGACACGTCGTCGAAGAAGAAGCTCGCCGGCGAGGACGTGAAGATCGGCGACGTCTGCTTCAAGCGTGACGGGGTGTACGCCATGGAGC
>JBKDQC010000362.1:0-1785 GCA_046342295.1 Deltaproteobacteria bacterium
CCCTGCCTCGCATCCGCTGCCGCCAACCGTCGCCATCCCGACCATCATCATCGCGATCATCGCGAACATCACGCGCGCTCCTTCCTTCGAGGAGCCGCAGAATTTCCGGAACGGGACGCCGCAGAATTTCTGGAACCAACAGCTTCGCGAGCAGGTACGCGAGAGCCACGTTGCCTGGGTCGAGACCGTCGGCGCTCGCCGTCGCGGTGAAGCCACCGACACGGCCGGCCGCGGTGACCCACTTCACCGTTCCAGTGGCATCGAAGAACCGGCTCGCCTCACTGCGCTTGGCGACCTTCACCGAGCGCTCCACGTTCGTGGCACCGCCGGGCACCAGATGGCCGAGCAAGCGACGCGCAGCCGTGACGAGGCCTCGCTTGATGGCCTGCGCTCGGGCAGGCGCTGCGGCATTGGGCTTGGGCTCGGCCTTCACCTTCGCGGTCGGCTGAGGACGCGAGATCGCCTGCTCTCCCACCCTCTGCGCCGGGTCGGCGAGCTTGGCGAGCAGTCCCTTCACCGCGTCATTCGCTGCGTCGGGACCTCGGCCCGTGGCCGACTGTTGGAAGCGTTCCTTCTTGCGACGAACGGTCACCCAATCGAGGGACGTCCTGGCGGAGAAGACCTCGTTCTTCGGTGAGGTGCGAAAGACGGTGATGTCCCGTCCCGTCTCCCGCGCCCCCTCGGGGAGCAGTCGGTCGAGATGATGGTTGAGCTGTGCCAGCAGCTTGCGATCGACCGCGCGTGAAATCTGTCCCATCGTCGCCTCTGCTCGCGATTGGACCGCAAGCCTACGTGGAAACGCTCAACCACGCCTTCTCGTGAGCGCGTACAAGGAGAGTCACGACGTGTCTCGAGCCCACGCCATACGCACGTTCCTCATCGGACTCCTCGTCTCGAGCGTGGTCATGGGTCTCGCCGGGTCGACGCGCGCCCAGGATCACGACATTGCGTTCTGCTCGATGCTCGGGGTCATCCAAGCACAGGCCCCCGAGCGCGTCGGCGAGGTGAGCTCGGGCACCGTGTCGGGGCCGGCAGCGGTCTCGCTGCGTCGCACCGTCGTTGCCCGCTCGACCTACGTGCTCCTCGTCGCGCTCTCTGCCACGGCGACGGAAGCGAGCGTCACCCCCGTCGAGCGAGCTGGCGACGAAGCCCCACAGCGCGAGGGGATGCGGATCGCACGACTTCTCAGCGCGCACGGGTGGCGAGGTGACCATCCGGTTCAGCGCCCCGCCCGGCACCGCCTACCACGCGGCGCTCTATCGCCTCCCGCCGCCGCGCGAGTCGAGCCTGACGCTGCGACCGTCCGCGATGGCGCTCCGTTCAGCGGGGGGTCTCCTCGGAGAGCCCTCGCGACCACCCGACTGCCGCGGCCCGGCGCCAGCGTCGGTGATGGGGAGCGGCGGACGCCAGGCCGAAGCACGCATCGGTCGCGTCGTGATCCGCGGCTCCCTGCCCCGCGAGCTGATCACGCGCACTCCTCGAGATCGAGGGCCTGCCCTGGGCGAGGCCACGATCGCGGAGTACCGCCGCTCGAACGTGACGCTCCTGCGCTCGATGATCGAGAGCGGCTACGGCGACGCGAAGGCGCTGGCGCGCCGGGCCGACAAGATGGAGGCGTGGCTCGCCAGGCCCGAGCTGCTCCAGCCCGACGCAGACGCGGAGTACGCGAAGATCATCGAGATCGACCTCGACACGATCAAGGAGCCGCTTCTCGCGTGCCCCAACGATCCGGACGACGTGAAGAAGCTCAGCGAGGTCGCGGACACGAAGATCGACGAGGTCTTC
>JBKDQC010000363.1:0-10671 GCA_046342295.1 Deltaproteobacteria bacterium
CCCTGCCTCGCATCCGCTGCCGCCAACCGTCGCCATCCCGACCATCATCATCGCGATCATCGCGAACATCACGCGCGCTCCTTCCTTCGAGGAGCCGCAGAATTTCCGGAACGGGACGCCGCAGAATTTCTGGAACCAACAACGGGGCGCTTTCACCGGAGTGGATACGTGGTCGTCGGCGTGCTCGGCAGACCGCGGGCCGCGCCGGGGCGTGCACGTATGCTGCTGGCACCGCGGTGACCCTCGATCGCGGCGAGGAACGCCGCTCCGAGCACGCGCACGGCGAGGCCTTCGCGATGGCGGGGACCTCGCTCCTCCACCCCTCCATCGCGTTCAGCATCGCGACGACGGGCTCTCCGAGCCCGTGATCGCAGAACACCCATGACTCACGTCCGGTGAAAGGACAGGATCGACCCATGGCCGGAGCAGGACGAAATGCTTCTGTCTTCATCGGCGAAGCTCCGCGCCCCGACCGGGCGCGGAGCTTCTGGGTCGAGAGACTCGTCGCGGTCGTGCTCGCGGTCGGCGCATCTTGCACGCCGTCCTTCGCGAGGCCTCCGCCGGCGCGCATCGCACGTGCAGGAGCGGCTTCTGCGACAGCCCCGCCCGATCCAGTCGGTCCCGGCGACCCTGCGCTCCGCGCGTGTGACGACCGCAGCGAATGCGAGCCCGGCCAAGAGTGCTTCGCACCCGATTTCCGGCCTGGAAGCGGGGTACGGCCCCAGTGCGAAGCCGACGGCCACTGCAGCGAGGGCATGCTCTGCGACGACGAGCGCTGCGTGGATCCCTGCACGCCCGGGAGCTGCGGCGCCCTCGGGCGCTGCATCGACGGCCGCTGCCGCCCGCGGCGATGTGACGAGGCTGGAATGCCTACATGCCCGCGCAACCACCGTTGCGAGCCCGGCTCCGGCTCGTGCGCGCGCCTCGCTTGCCAGCGCAGCGACGAGTGTGACGAGGGCGTCTGCTGGCGCGGCACCTGCTTCGGGCATGGAGGCGAGTGCCGCGCGGAAGGTTACTGCTGCCCGCCGTAGCGCCGCCGCGCCCGATGCGCGGAGCCTCCCGAGCTCGTGTACGTCGGTCGCCCGTCGATCAGCGGGCAGGCAGCAAGACGCGAAACTGCACGATGCCACTCGAGCTCTGGCCGCGCGAGGCGTCGAGGATCGCGGCCTGCGCGCAGAGCTCGGCCGGCGTCGCTGGAGCGCGGCCTCGTGGGATGAGGTTCGAGGTCCCGTGGCCCATCGCGCCCAAGCCCATCCACATCAGCTGGAGCTCGAAGCGCTCCTCACGCTCTCCGCGACACGGCCCCATCGCCGCACGCGCCGCATGGGCGATCGCCTGCTCCGTCGTGCCGTCGCTCAATCCGATCACGCTCGCGCTCACCAACACGCCTTCGGTGTCGGGCGCAGATCCCTCGACCGCGGGCTGCGGGGGCTCGCTGGCGGGCGACCGGGGGTGTTCGGGGGCCACGGTCCCGGCAGGCCCCGCTGCGCTCGCCTCCGGCCTCGGCTCCGCGTCCCCGAGGAGCGTGGGCGCTGCGTCGAAGAAGGCCCACGCCAGGCCTCCCATCGACAGCGCGAAGAGCCCGCCCACGAGGCACGACACCGCGAGGACCGAGAGCGCGAGCACCGCGGCCACGCGCGGCCAGCGCGAGCGGGTGCCCGACACGACGCGCGTGGGTGGCTCTGCAGGTGGCGCGCTCGCAGGTGAGGAGAGCGGGCGGCCACGCTGCACGCGCGCCATCTCGCCGAGCTCCTTCGCGACCTCGGCAGCCGTGATGGTACGGCGCCTCGGGTCGGGCTCGAGACAACGCGCGACCAGGTGCACGAGGCTCGCGGGCACGGCCGGGGCGAGCTCCGCCACACCCGGGGCAGGCTCCGTGAGCTTGCGGACGAGCAGCTCCTCGATCGTGTGGGCGTCGTGCGTCGGCCGGCCCGTGAGCATGCGAAAGAGGAGCGCGCCGAGCGCGTAGACGTCGGCGGCGGCCTCGACACGGCGGGCGCCCCCGTCGAGCTGTTCGGGGGCCATGTAGAGCGGCGTCCCGAGGATCGCGCCCGTGGCCGTGCGCGCGCCGTCGCTTCGCAGCGGCTCGGCGAGCTTGCTCATGCCGAAGTCGAGCACCTTCGCGCGGCGCGTGCCGTCGGGCAGGCGCGCGAGGAAGACGTTCGCAGGCTTGAGGTCGCGGTGCACGATGCCGCGCGCGTGCGCGTCGGCCACGCCGGCGGCCACTTCGCGCGCGATCTCGATCGCGTCGAGGAGGGCCGGGCGGTCGCGATCTGCGAGGTGATGCTCGAGGTCCTCGCCGTCGAGCAGCTCGAGCGCGAGGAAGGGCGTGCCGTCCGTGACGCCTGCGTCGAGCACATCGACGATGTACGGGCTCCGGGTGCTCGCCGCCGCGCGCGATTCGCGGAAGAAGCGCGCGACCATCTCGTGGTCCGTCGCGTGGCGTGCGTGGAGCACCTTCAGCGCGACCGGCCGCCCCGTCACGGCATGCCGAGCGCGGTAGACCGTACCGAACGCCCCTTGCCCGAGCTCGCGCTCGACGACGTAGCGATCGATCTTCGACGGGCTCGTCACCCTCGCAGGATCGGCGACTCGTCGATCCTTGGGTAGCCCTTCTCGTCGGCGGGTCCGAAGCCGACGCAACCGCCCGCCAGAGCCGGCTCGGGGCCGCGACACCGATTCGCCTCGACGCGGATGATCCCTGCGGGTGCGAGCACCCGGTGCTCTCAGAGCATGAGTCACTTGAATTGACTCATGCTCTGACGTTTCTTGTCGGAGGGTCTGGCCGCAGCCCCTCCCTCTCGCCGAGTGAATCGGCGAGAGCCTCCCTCCCGCCGATTCGAGCCCGTGGCACCCGCAACGATCCATCCCAGTGCCACGTGCTCTCAATCCGGCAAGGTCACGCCGTCGAGCAGGTGCCCGACGAACGCGAGCAGGGCAGTCTCGGTCGCGTAGAGGTCCACGCGCGCACGACGCAGCCTGAGCTGGGCGCTGCGCAGCTCTTCCTGCGCCGCGAGGAGCGCAGTCGGCGTGCGCGTGCCGACCTCGAGGCGACCGCGCTCGGCCTCGACGCTCCGCTCCGCGAGCTCGACCGTCGTGCCCGCGAGCGAGATGCGCCGCCGCGCGGCGTTCCGTTGCTCGATCAGGGCCATCACCTGCTGCTCGATCGTCGCGCGCGCCTCGGCGACGCGCTCCTCGGCGACGTCGACCCCCAGGCCTGCGCGTTCCTCTTCGGCGCGGAGGCGCGCGTCCTCGACGGGCGTCTCGTAGATCAGGTTCACCATCGCCGTGAAGGCCGCGAAGCTCGCGACCTGCGACAGCGCCGCGCCCGCGTCGTCGTAGCCGAGCCCGTGCAAGCCGACTTGGGCCTGCGCGTCGAGGCGCGGCCGCAGTGGCTCGGCCGCGACCCGCGCACCGCGCCGCGCCATCTCCACCTGCGCGCGCAGCTCCGCGAGGAGCGGCGAGCCCTCGACCGCGAGCGCGACGGCCTCTGCGTCCGCCACCTCGAAAGGAAGCGCCGGCGGCTCGCGGCTCGCGTGGATCTCGCTTCCGAGCGGCATGCCGAGGAGCGTCGCGAGGAGGGTCGCCTTGCTGCGTCGGTCGGCCTCCGAGAGCGCGAGGATCTCCTCGAGCGAGGCGACGCGTGTCGCGAACGCGAGCGTGTCGGCCGGTGAGAGCACACCGAGCTCGAGGCGCGACTGCGCCTCCTCGACCTGCCGCTGCGCGAGCGCGCGCGCGGAGGCGTTGATGACGACGGCCTCCTCCGAGTACCACAGCTCCGCGTAGGCGGTGAGCGTGTCGCGTACGAGCTCGGTCGCGCGCCGCGTCTGCGTCGCCTCCGCGGTGTCCAGCGCGGCCTCGGCGTTGCGCTGCTCGGCGCGCCCGACCTCCGACCCGAAGCCGCGCAAGAAGGACTGCGTCGCGGTGAGCGTGAGGTCCAAGCCGTAGCCCGGGCCGAGATTGAAGACGAAGGGATCGGCGCCCGGCATGAAGGAGAAGACCGACCGCGAAAAGCGTCGCGAGCCCGTCGCGCGCAGCGCGATCAGCGTGCCGGTGTCGAGCGGCTGCTGGAGCTCGGCGACGAGGCTGACCTGCTCGCTGTAGGGGAACGCGACGCTCTGGTTCGCTTGCAGCGACGGCGTCTGGCCGAGGTTCAGCGCGCCCTCGAGGTGCACCACGGGCACCCATCGCCAGCTCTCGCCGATGTAGTGCTGCCTCGCGCGCCGCACCTCGAGCGCCGTCGCGCGGTAGCCCGGATGCGCGGCGAGCGCACGCTCGATCGCGGCGGTTCCGTCGAGGCCGCTCGCCTCCGGCGAGCCCTCCCGCGCGTCGGCGCCGCTTGGTGAGCGCTGCGCGTCGGCGCCGTTTGGTGAGACCAGCGCGGCCGCGAGCGCGGCCGTGAGCGCGAGCCATCCAGGTCGATGTTCACTCATAGCGGAGCGCCTCGATCGGGTTGAGCTGGGCGGCCTTGTGGGCGGGGTAGTAGCCGAAGAAGACGCCCACGAGCGCGGAGAAGAGGAACGAGCCCGCCACGACGTCCATCCCCGGCACCCACGGGAGGTCGAAGGCCCGCGCCGCACCGAAGCTGCCGACGAGGCCGAGCGCGATGCCCACCACGCCGCCGAGCACCGAGAGCGTGATCGCCTCGACGAGGAACTGCAGGAGCACGTCGCCGGCGCGCGCACCGATCGCCATGCGGATGCCGATCTCCCGCGTCCGCTCCGTCACGGCGACCATCATGATGTTCATGATCCCGATGCCGCCGACGAGGAGGCTCACCGCCGCGATCGCGCCGAGCAGCGTGGTGAGCACTCCGGTGACCGTCGAGACCACCTGACCGATCTCCTGCATGTCACGCACGACGAAGTCGTCCTCGTCACCTGGGTGGATACGGCGCCGCTGCCGCAGGAGCGCGATCAGGTCGAGCTGCGCGTCGCGCGTGGGCACACCCTCGGTGGCGGAGACCAGGATCGCGCCGATGTTGTCGTTGCCGGAGATACGCCGCTGGAAGGTGACGAGCGGCATGACGATGAAGTCGTCCTGATCTTCTCCGAAGGTCGAGGTGCCCTTGCTCTCGAGCACGCCGATCACCTCGCAGCTCACGGTGCCGACGCGGATGTGCTCGCCGAGCGGGTCGCCGGCGCCGAAGAGCTCGCGCCGCGGCGTCTCGCCGAGGATGCAGACCGCCTCGCCCGTGCGGATCTCGGCCTCGAGGAATTCGCGGCCGAGGGCCACGATCCAGTTGCGCACGCGGAGGTAAGAGTTGTCTGCGCCCGTGACGCCCGTCGACCAGTTCTGGTTGCCGTAGACGATGCGCGCGGCTCCGCCCGAGGTCGGCGCGACGAGCGAGACGGCGGGGACCTCCTCGCGGATCGCGCGCACGTCGTTCTGGTTGAAGGGCTGCGCGCTCGAGCTCGAGCCGAAGCGCCGGTCGGCGCCGGGCGCGACGATCAGCAGGTTGTTGCCGAGCGCCGAGATGTCGTTGGTGACGCTCGCGGTCGCGCCGCGGCCGAGCGTCACCATCGCGATCACGGAGGCGACCCCGATGATCACGCCGAGCGTCGTCAGGAACGAGCGCATCGCGTTGCGGCGGATCGCCGTGATCGCCATGAGGAAGGTCGTGGTGATCATGCGGCCCCCTGGCTCGGCAGGGGCGCGTGCAGGACGCCGCTCTTGCGCTCGTCGCTCACGACCCGGCCATCCCGGAACATCACCACGCGGCGCGCGAACGCGGCCATGTCGGGCTCGTGGGTGACCATCGCGATCGTGATGCGCTGCTTGTCGTTGAGCTCGACCAGCAGCCTCATGATCTCCTCGCTGCGCGTGGAGTCGAGGTTTCCAGTCGGCTCGTCGGCGAGGATCACGGCCGGGCGCGAGACGAGCGCGCGGGCGATCGCGACGCGCTGTTGCTGGCCACCCGACAGCTCGTTCGGCAGGTGGTGGGCGCGATCGGCCAGGCCCACGCGGTCGAGCGCCTCCATCGCGCGCTTGCGACGCTCGGCGCCCGGCACGCCCTGGTAGAGGAGCGGGAGCTCGCAATTCTCGAGCGCGCTCGTGCGCGCGAGCAAGTTGAAGCCCTGGAACACGAAGCCGAGCTGGTGGCGGCGCAGGAGCGCGAGGGTGTCCCGGTCGAGCTTGCCGATCTCGACGTCGCGCAGCCGGTACGAACCGGAGGTCGGCACGTCGAGGCAGCCCAGGATGTTCATGAACGTCGACTTGCCCGAGCCGCTCGGGCCCATGACCGCCACGAAGTCGCCCTCCACGATGTCGAGCGAGACACCGTCGAGCGCGCGCACCTCCGTCTCGCCGTGCCCGTAGATCTTGCGGACGTCGCGGATCTCGACGAGCGCGCTCATCGCCTCACCGCGCCTGTCCCGGGCTCGCGGCGTCCACGCGCGCCAGGCCCGTGATCACCTCGAGCCCTTCGGCGATGCCCTCGCCGCCGACTGACGTGTTGCGCCCGTCGGTGCCGTGCGTCTCGACCGGCAGCGGCTCGGCCTGCGCGCCACGGAGCACCCAGACGGTCGGGCCGGTCGGCGTGATGCGGCGGGGCCCGCCGAAGCGCTGCTCGATCGGAGGCACGAAGCGGAGCGCGGCGTTGGGGACGAGGAGCTGTTCGGCGCGGCGCTCCGTCACGATCGTCGCCGTCGCCGTCATGCCGGGCCGGAGCAGGCCGTCGGCGTTGTCGACCGAGAGCTCGGCCGGGTAGGTCACGACGTTGAGCACCGTGCGTGAGGCGAAGTGGATGCGCCGGATGATCGCTCGGAATTCCCGCTCCTGGTGGGCATCGACGCGGAAGCTCGCCTCCATGCCCTCGCGCACCGAGCCGATGTCGGCCTCGTCGATCGTCACCTCGAGCTCGAGCTCGCGCAGGTCCTCGGCGATGAGGAAGAAGACCGGCGAGCTCAGCGTCGCCGCGACGCTCTGGCCCGGCTCGACGTTGCGCGCGAGCACGATGCCGTCGATCGGCGACACGACACGGGCGCGGCCGAGGTCGTTCGAGATGCGGTCGAGCTCGGCCCTCGCCACGCCCGCGCGCGCCCCGGCGGCGGTGACCTCGGCCTCCGCGCGCGCGACGGCACCGCGCGCCTGCTCGAGCTCGGCGTCCGAGGTGAGCTGGCGCTGGTGGAGCTGCTCGACCCGCCGCAGCGTGCTCCGGAGGTCCTCGAGCGCGGCGCGCGCCACGCCGATCGCGGCGCTCGAGCTCGCGAGGTTCGCGCGCGCCGTCCGCACCTGTGCGTCGATCTGCGCCGTGTCGATCTCCGCGAGCACCTGCCCGGCCGTCACGCGGTCGTTGGCGTCGACGCCCACGGTCCTCACGCGCCCCGAGATCTCGGGCCCGACCTCGACCGTGTTGCGCGGTCGCAGCGTTCCCGTCGCCGTCACGGTCGCCACGAGCTCGCCGCGGGTGATGGCGGTCGTCGCGAAGCGGGGCCCGGTCGGCGCGCGGCTCCGGACGTAGAAGACGGTCGCGACGACGCCGCCGACGAGGACGAGGCCGAGGCCGAGGCGCCACGCCCACTTTCGCCACCGGGAAGGCGCCGGGATGCCGAGCTTGTCGAGCCGTTCGTCCATCGCCGCGAGTTATGGGCACCAAACCGCCGACGTGCGATGCCCCAACGCGAAGAGGGCGTGAAGAACTGTTTTCCTGAAGCGCCGTTCAGTGCAGCCCCGCGCGGCGCGTGCGGGCGATCGCGCGTCGCTCCGGCACCGCGGCGAGGACCGCGATGCTTGCCAGCGCGGTGGCTTCCCGGTATGCCGCCCGGGCGCGCTTGCCGGGAATTCTCGCGTATTCATCGCGGGATCTCGGGACGGCGGCGACCCCAGGAGAGAGCATGACCGAGCTGGTGACGCGCGACGTGGCGGTGATGGAGGAGGGCGCGGAGCTGCTCCGCTTCTCGACGTGCGGGAGTGTGGACGACGGCAAGTCCACCCTGATCGGTCGCCTCCTCTACGACACCACGAGCATCTTCGAGGACCAGCTCGCGCACGTCGAGGACGTCTCGCGTCGCCGCGGCGACGAGTACACGAACCTCGCGCTCCTCACCGATGGTCTCCGCGCCGAGCGCGAGCAGGGCATCACGATCGACGTCGCGCACCGCTACTTCGCGACGCCGCGCCGCAAGTTCATCATCGCGGACACGCCGGGCCACATCCAGTACACGCGCAACATGGTGACCGGCGCCTCGACCGCGAACCTCGCGATCGTGCTCGTCGACGCGCGGCAGGGACTGGTCGAGCAGTCGCGGCGCCACTCGTTCATCGCGTCGCTCTTGCGCATCCCGCACCTCGTGCTCGCGGTGAACAAGATGGACCTCGTCGGCTGGGACGAGGCGGTGTTCCGGCGCATCGAGCAGGAATTCCGCAGCTTCGCGAGCAAGCTCGACGTGCAGGACATCACGTTCATCCCCATGAGCGCGCTCCTCGGCGACAACGTCGTGGACCGCTCCGCGAACATGCCCTGGTACAAGGGCAGCTCCCTCCTGCACCACCTCGAGAACGTTCACATCGCCTCGGACCGTAACCTCGTCGATGTGCGCTTCCCGGTGCAGTGGGTGGTCCGTCCGCAGAGCCAGAGCCAGGAGCACCACGACTACCGCGGCTACGCCGGACAGCTCGCGGGCGGCGTCATGAAGGCCGGTGACGAGGTGGTCGTGCTCCCGAGCGGCTTCAGCTCGAAGATCGCACGCATCGAGACCTTCGACGGCGACGTGGCCGAGGCCTTCCCGCCCATGAGCGTGACCGTGCACCTCGCGGACGACCTCGATGTGTCGCGCGGCGACATGCTGTGCCGCCCGAACAACCGCCCCTTCGTCGGCCAGGAGCTCGAGGCGATGGTCTGCTGGATGGGTGAGCAGCCTCTCCAGGTCCGCGGTCGCTACGCGCTCAAGCACACGACCAAGTGGGCCAAGGCCATGGTCACGGGCCTCTCGTACCGCCTCGACATCAACACGCTCCACCGCGAGGAGGGCGTGCCGCAGCTCAAGCTCAACGACATCGGCCGCGTCTCGCTCCGCGTGAGCGCGCCGCTCGCGTACGACGAGTACCGGCGCAACCGTTCGACGGGCAGCTTCATCCTCGTGGACGAGTCGACGAACAACACGGTCGGCGCCGGCATGCTCCTCAGCGAGCCGCGGTGACCCTGCCCTGGCGCCGCGCGTCGGGTCTGGTCAGAAGCGGACACGGAGCGCGAACGCCGGTGTGAGCGCGACGCCAGCGCGTTCGAAGGGGCTCGCGCCGTTCTGCCCCGACCAGTGCTCGCCGTCGATCGCGAGCTCCGCGAGCACGTGCACGCGGCGAAAGCCGAGGGCGAGGCCCACCACGCCGCCGCCGCGCAAGCCCCACGCGGCCGAGCGGACCCCGAGGGATGGCGGCCCGAGCGCGCCTTCGACGCGCTCGAGCGCGACGCGCGCTCCGAGCCACGCTTCGAGGATCCCTGCGACGTCGAAGGCGAGCGTCAGCGGCACGAGCGCTCCAGCACGCCACCCCGAGCCCTGCGCGCCGTTCTCGTCGAGGCCCGTGACGGCGTAGCCGCCGAAGCCAGCGAGGCCCACGTGCGCGCGGAGCGGGCCGACCCGGCCTCCCCACCGCAGCTCGGCACGGCCCGAGGCCGAAGAGACGACCAGGCCCACGTCGACGTCCTCTGCCACGCCGACGCGGACGCCTGCCGCCGGGGCGATGCCGGAAGGGCCCGCGAGCGAGAGAGCATCGCCCGCCGCGAGCTCGCCGGTGGGCAGGCGGCCGGCCATCCCGAGCACGACGTCGACGCGGCCGTCGGGCGTGGTCCGTGAGCCTGCAAACGCGGGAAGCGAGGGCGCGCAGCCGAGGGCGCCCGCGGCCAGCAGCGTGCCCAGGGCGAGCGCCCGGCCGAGCACCGCGGCCGACGGGCGCCGCGGAGCGCCCGTCACTTTCGGAAGCGGGACGGGAACTCGTTCTTGCCAGCGCGATCCTTCAGCGCGGCGTCGTCCGGGTGCAGCTCGAGGGCGCGCTTGAGCAGCGCATCCTCTTGCTCGGGCCGCTGCGGATCGGGCAGGCAGCACTCCACCGGGCAGACCGCCTGACACGCCTCGTGGTCGTAGAACCCGACGCACTCCGTGCAGAGGTTCGGGTCGATGACGTAGATGTCGTCGCCCTCGCTGATCGCCTGGTTGGGGCACTCGGGCTCACAGGCACCGCAGTTGATGCAGTCGCTGGTGATGTGGGTCGCCATGTCGGGCGCGAGTATGGGAAGGCCGACCCCCGACGTCAAAGGCCCGGGCGATCCCCGCGTGCGCAGCAAGCTCCGCGCGGTCGGCATGTCCCTGGGTGAGGAATCGGCGGCGCGCGTGCCGCGCGATGGGTGCGGTCGGGACGCCGCAGCCGGAGACCTCCGAGCTGTGCACGCCTCCTGCGTCGTCGCGACGCATGAGCCTCCGAACGAACGCCGCCCGAATCGTGTCTGCTCTCCTGTGGATCGCCGCCGCGTGCGCAGGCTGCGCGACTGGCGCGGAAGATGGTGAGAGCCCGACCCATGGCGACAACGTCGCCGAGGTCTCCGTCTTCGGCGACCAGATGTTCAACGATTGGACGACCGAGGGCGAGTGGCTCGTCTCGCCCCGCCTCGATGCGCCCGATGGTGTCAGCCGGGTGGGCGTGCTGGTGGAGCTGGTGGAGGCGGGAGCGATCCCGAGG
>JBKDQC010000364.1:0-2771 GCA_046342295.1 Deltaproteobacteria bacterium
GCGGGGGCGCCCCCGTGGGCCGGGACCCGTACGCGCCGCCGAGCGCCGCCCCCGGCGCCGCCAACGGCGCGGGGCTCCGCGGCGTCGGCGCGATGCCGGTCGCCACCGCGCCTCGCGTGCGGCGGGTTGCGGCATTCCCCGTACCCGTCGTGAGCACAGGGCTCGCGGCGTCGAACATCGCCCAGCCGTGCGGCGCGCTCACGGGGACCGCGCGGGCCACCGCGGCCCCGGTCGTGCGCCGGTCACCGGTACGCTTCTCGACCACGACGAACGACGTGTAGCGAGAGGCGAGGCGGTGTGTGGTCGCGAGCGAGACGATGCGCTCCTTCATCGCGGCGGCGCGCCGGCCCGTCACCTCTTGCGCCTCGAGATCTCGAATCCGCTCGCGCGCCCAGAGGAGCGGCACGAGCGGCGCGTCGGCCCGATCCGGCAGATCCGCCACGAGCACGTGCCCGAAGGGTCCGCCCGCGAGGCTCCCGCGGATGCGCACCTCCGCGCGCCCGCCACGCGCGTAGCGTGCCGAGATCGACCAGGGCTCGCCATCGACGAGGTCCGGCGCGCGGCTCGGCGCGAGGTCGTCAAGCTCGACGCCCACGACCTCGATCACGGGGCGTGCGACGCGAATCGCATGGGCCTTCGCGAACGTCGCGACGACCTTCTCGTCGATGCGCTCTCCTGGGTACACGAGCTCCATCGTGCCGCCGGTTCTCTTCGCGAGCTCGGCGAGGAGCGCGTCGCTCACGTTGGTGCCGATGCCGAAGGTGTAGATGCGTGTCGCCGCCGACGCGCCGAGGACCTCCGCGAGGATCTGATCTTCGTTGCCGACCTGGCCGTCCGTGAGGAGGACGACGACACCGCCGTGCCGTGCGGCCCGCACCATCGGCGCGAGCAGTTCGGTGCCTCCGCGCGCGTCGATGCCCGCGATCCACCGATCGGCCGCGGCCAGCGTGCGCTCCGTGTACGGGACGGGCTCGGGCTCGAAGGTCTCGACCCTGTCGTCGAAGGCGATCACCTCGAAGCGGTCGCCCTCGCGGAGCTGCCGGAGACACAGCCGCAGCGCGCGCCGCGCCTCCTCGAGGCTCGCGCCGCCCATCGAGCCCGAGCGGTCGAGCACGAAGCTGAACGTGTCCCCCGCTTCGCGCCGCGGAGCGAGGCGCCGGAGATCGGGCACCCAGCTCAGCGTGACGAAGCCCTCGCCCGCGCTCTCCTCGCGGTGCGCGACCACGCGCTCGAGGCTCGCGCGCTCGTCGGGCTCGACCAGCACGACGAGGTCGCGGTCGAGGGGCGCGCCCGAGAGCGTCAGCCGCCACGCGCCGTTGTCGTGCACGGCCCGGATCGCGTGCGAAGGCGAGCTCAGCAGCGCCTGAGCGTCGAAGGCGAGGCGGAGGTCGACCGAGAGGGTGTAGTCGACCTCCGCGATGCGCGGGCTGATCCGATCGGCATCGGGCACGGCGGTCGTCGGGGCTGCGGAGCCGTGGGCCGTGCGGTCGCCCGACGGCGCACCCGGGATGTACCGAGGCGCGACCAGCGTTGGGAGCATCAGGCGCAGGGCACCCTCGTCGCTCGCGAGCTTCGTCACGAACGAGATCGCGATCATGACCTCCTCGCGGGGGAGGAGGTTGCCGACGTTCGCGGTGAACACGTTCGGACGCTCCTGTTCGAGCAGCGTCGCGCCATGACCGCTCGTGAGGGCCTCGTCGTATACGCGGCAGGCCTCCTCCCGCTCCGTCCCTTCGGCGTCGAGGCGACGCCCGGCGACCTCCATCACGAAGCCGGTCACCGCGGCGTCGCTCGGCAGCGGATATACGTTCACCGCCTCGACCGGCTGCAGTTCCTCGTGCCGGTAGCGCTGCGTGGAGGTGATGCGCGCGTACCCACCGACGACTTCGCCGGAGATGGAGACGCCGAGCAGCGGCACGCTCGCTCCGCCCGGCGTGCGGAGGGGACTGGTGGGGTCGATCGGGGTCGTGCGCATGTCTGTCCTCGTGGTGTCTCGCGGTGGATGAAGCGCGGGGTGGAAGAAGCGGATGGCGAGGGTGAGGCTCATGCGCCGCGGCGCTTGGCCACGAGCGCGCGGATCGCATCGAGGAGAGACGCGGCCTCGTCGCTCGCCGGCTCGGCGGCCTCGAGCACCAGCTCGTTCGTGAGCTCGAAGCGCCGGACCGTGCGGCCCGTCCCTGGACCCGCGCGGTCGTCTCCGCGCTTCGGAGCCACCGCGGGCTCCGCAGCGGCGCCCCGCGGCGCGGGGACGTCGCCGCCGTTCGCGATGGGCTCGAGCTCCTCGTCGGTGCGACCCGCGAGGAGACCGCCGATGGCGTCGAGGGGCCAGAAGGCTTCTTGAAGCCGTCGAATCGCGCGCAGGCGCACGAGATGCTCGGGGCCATACGCGGTGTCGGGGCCTCGGAAGCGCGGCGGCGGGAGCAGCCCCCGCTGGATGTAGTAGCGGACGGTGCGTGGCGAGACGCCCGCGGCCTTCGCGACCTCTTCGAGCTTGCGACCGGCGTCGTCCATGGGCCCAACCTGTAACAGGACACCTTGAGTGTCAAGTTCGCAGTCTTGGTGTCGCCTGGCACTGCCGGATGGACAGCCTCCGAGGAACGAGCACGATCCGCACACATGGCCACCGAGCTCGCCGTCACGACCCTCTGGGCCGCGCTCTCGACGTGGAGCAGCGCGGCCGCCGAGATCGTCTTGCGTCCGGAGTACTGGGCAGTCCACGGGGCGACGCGCATGGGCAAGGCGATCACGCACGACGACCGCCTCGACCAGGC
>JBKDQC010000365.1:0-1251 GCA_046342295.1 Deltaproteobacteria bacterium
AGACAAGGCGCTGGCGGAGGCCGCAGCGTTGCTGGTGCTCCAAAAAAAGTCCGGGCCCTCTGGGGGGACGGGGACGACGACACGACGAAGGAGAGCGACGAATGACGCTCGCCCTCATCGACGAGGCCGTGTCTGCCGGAGCGCGCCTCGAGAAGGCGTGCGACGTGCTCGGGCTCAGCGAGCGCACCGTGGAGCGCTGGCGGCAGGAGGACGATGGCGGGCGCGACCGCCGCGCGGGCCCTCATCACGCGCCGGCGCACCAGCTGAGCGTTGCGGAGAAGGCGAAGGTGCTGGAGGTCGCGAGCTCTCCGGAGTTCCGGGACATGAGCCCTCGACAGTTCGTGCCGATGCTCGCGGACCGCGGCGAGTACGTAGCGAGCGAGTCGAGCTTCTATCGTGTGCTCAAGGAGGCGGGTCAGGCTGCACATCGAGGTCGTGCCAGACGCCCGAGCGCGAGCCGGCCGAAGGAGCTCGTGGCGGACGCTCCAAACCGCGTGTGGTGCTGGGACATCACCTACATGCGCTCGTCGGAGCGCGGAGTGTTCTATTTCCTCTACCTGGTAGTGGACGTGTACAGCCGGAAGATCGTGGGCTGGACGGTGCACGAGGAGGAGTCGCAGGACTTCGCGGCCGACATGATCGACACGGCCATCCGGCGCGAGGACGTACCCGAAGACACGCTCGTACTCCACGCCGACAACGGCGGCCCGATGAGGGGCTCGACGATGCTGGCGACCCTCCAGCGCCTCGGAATCATCGCCAGCTTCTCGCGCCCCAGCGTGAGCGACGACAACGCCTTCATCGAGGCGCTGTTCCGCACGATGAAGTACAGGCCCGGCTACCCGCGCAAGCCGTTCGACTCGATCGAGGCAGCCCGAGGCTGGGTCGAGGACTTCGTCGCCTGGTACAACGGCGAGCACCTACACAGCGGCATCCGCTACGTGACGCCGAATGACCGGCACGCCGGCCGCGACGTCGCCATTCTCGCGAAAGTGACCGATCAGCCACGCCGGGATGACGACGCGCTCGGGCCGGACCATCGGCGGCGGGTCGCGGTCGTCAGCCGCGCGCGGCCTTGAAGGCGGCGGGCGTGATCTGTTCGAGCTCGAACCCGAACTGCTCGCGATGAGTGCCGAGACGATCGAAGGCCCACGCGAGGTAGGCCTGCACCGGTACGCCGAGCGCGCGACACGTCGCGACGATCCCGAGCAGCACGTACGCACGATGCGCCCCTTCGGTGCTGCCCGCGAA
>JBKDQC010000366.1:0-6243 GCA_046342295.1 Deltaproteobacteria bacterium
CCCGGCGCCCGCCGCAACCGCAGGCCGGGCGCGGGTGGCCCGCCCCCCGCCCCGCGAGCACGCGTGGCGTGGCGGGCGCGGGGCGCGCGGGGCGCGCCCGCGACCGTGGTCAAGACCTCTGGCTCGACGCCTCAGGTCGCCGGCGCTCGGATGGTGCGTGCCGAAGACGGCGCCGTGGTCGGTACGGTGGGCGGGGGCGCCGTGGAGCGCGCGGTGCTCGAGCTGCTCGAGGCCGTCCTCTGCGACGGGCGCCCGCGGGTCGTCGCGATCGACCTCGCGCACGATCTCGGCATGTGTTGCGGCGGTCGCATGGAGGTGTTCGTGGAGCGCATCGAAGGGATCACGCGCCTCGTCGTCTTCGGGGCCGGCCATGTCTCACACGCGCTCGCGCGCGTCGCGCCGGCGCTCGGCTTCTCCCTCACGATCGTCGACGACCGCGAGGAGCTGAACACAGCCGACCGATTCCCCGACGCCACCCGGGTGCTGGCGGAGCCTCGCGATGCGCGCGATGCGCTCGGCATCACGGAGCGCGACTGGCTGCTCGTCGTGACGCATGACCATCGACTCGACGAGGAAGCCCTCGACACCTTCGCGCGCGGCCCGCATGCATACCTCGGGATGATCGGGAGCCGTCGCAAGGTGCGGCGCGTCCTCGACCGCATCCGCGCCCGGGGTCCTCTGCCGCCGTTCGACCGCGTCTATGCTCCCGTCGGCTTGTCGCTCGGAGCGATCACACCCGAGGAGATCGCCATCTCCATCGCGGCCGAGCTCGTGGCCGTCCGGCGTGGGCTGGGGCGCGCGGAGAACGTGGGCGCGCACCTGCGCGATCTTCCGGAGCAGGAGCCCGGATAGGATGCGTGTAGACACGACCTGGTCGGATCGGCGTCGCGGCGCCCCGCCGGTGCTGACCGGAGCGACGAGGAATCCATGGCGTGTTCCGAGATCGTTCGTGCCCAGGCCCATGGCCGGCCGTCACAAGGAACTTGGCGAGGCGTGGGTCCACCCGCGACAATGCCCGCCAGATGTATGACTGGGTCAAAGGCCGGCCCTCGCTGTTGCTCCGTACCCGCGACCTCGGGCTGTGGCCCGGGCACGCCCCCGGCAGGGGCGTGCGTCTCGATCCCGAGGCCCGCTCCTTCGTGGCGCTCTCGGAGTTCGAGGGTGCGCCCGTGCTCGCCGTGTTCACCGAGGCGCTGACGACGGCGGTGCCCCTCGAGCTCGGAGGGCTCCTCCTGGTCTCGGCCTCCTACTGCGACGACGACGCCTCCATCGCCGATCACCTCGACCTCGTCCCCATCGGCGGCTGGCAGGTGATCTCCAAGCGCTTCGTGGCGCTCGGTGAGGACTACACCCTCTTCGACGGAGGACAGCGAGGCGTCGACATGACGGATCCCTCCAAGGAGGAGGAGATCCTCGCGACGTGCGGCGGAACGATCCCGGTGACTCTGCCGCCCGGCACCTACGAGATCGAGACGCTCGGACCGTGGCGGCCCGACGATCGCACCGAGCTCTACCTGACGCGCATCGTGCGAGAATCCCCTTCCGGAATGTTCCCGCTCGGTCCCATTCTCCCGTGACGGTCGCTCTGGCGAGCGAGGTTGCGCGGCAGCAGTGACCGAGGCCCTCGGAGAAGGACGTTCCGCGATGACGACACGACGGCATGCGTTGGCGCTCACAATCGCGTGGGCCTCGATCACCGGGTGCCCGGAGGCCACGGCGGGCGACGCGGGCTCGGTCCTCGACGCCGGCGCGGACGCCCTCGATGCGCACGCGAGCGATGCGGGCCCCCCGGACGCCTCGCGGCTCGACGCCGCCGGCGAGGGCGGCGGGACCTTCGTGCTCGAGGACGGCACCGCCGTCGCGATCGACGACGAGGGATCGATCGCGATCACCCGCGAGGACGACACGCCACTCACCACGATCCACGCGCCGGCGCTCCGGACCTTCTCGCAGACTGTACGCATGACGCTCGGCATGTACGCCGTGACGCGTCGCGAGGAGGTCACGCATCCGCTCTTCTTCGCGCGGGCGAGCCGCGAGGCAGAGGGCGTCCGCGCGCGCTACGTCGACGCCCGCGGTGGCGAGCTCACGCTCCTCGTGCGTGTGGGGGCGGCGCGCGAGCGCACCCGCGTCGCCGTCGAGACCACCGGTACGACGCACGACGCGGTCGTGCTCCCGTTCGGTTGCGACGCCGACGCGAGCTTCCTCGGCTTCGGCGAGCAGTACGAAGCCCTCGATCAGCGGGGCGAGCGCTTCGATCTCTTCGTGAGCGAACAAGGGATCGGGCGCGAGCCGAGCTTGCCCAGCTTCCCCATCAACGGCGACCGTCACACGACCTACTTCCCGATGCCCTACTGGCTCGACCTCCGCGGACACGGCGTGCTCGTCGACGCCGATGTCCGCATGCACGCGGATCTCTGCGCGACCGACGCAGACCGCGCGTCCATCGAGGCGGAGACGCGGGAGAGCTTCGCCGTCGAGATCTTCCACGGGCCGAGCCCGCTCCGCGTGATCGAGCAGCTCGGCGACCTCGTCGGCCGCCCGGCCCGCCCTCCGGCGTGGGCGTTCTCGCCGTGGATCGGTATCCAGGGGGGACGCGCTTCCGTGCTCGCCGAGCGCGACCGGCTCCGCGCGGCGGGCATCCCGTTCTCTGCGCTGTGGTCGCAGGATTGGTCTGGGAGGCGTGAATTCGCGCCCGGCCGCTTCGGGGTCGACTACCGCTGGGTGCCGGACGAGACGCTCTACCCCGACCTCGCGGGCATGATCGACGAGCTCCACGCCGACGGCGTGCGCTTCCTCGCGTACGCGAACCCCTTCGTCGTGACGACGAACCTCCACTTCGACCCGATGGCGGCGTCCGGTCTCCTCATCGAGGACGACGCTGGCGCTCCGTACACGTTCACGTCCGTCTTCACGATGGCCTCGATCCCCGATTTCTCGCGGCGGGAGACCTACGACTACGTCGAGGGCCATCTCCGCACCATGACGCGCGCGCGCGCGGAGGGCGGCCTGGGCATCGACGGCTGGATGGCGGACTTCGGCGAGTGGATTCCCCCGGACGCCGTGTTCGCAGACGGGCGCGGCGGCATGCAGGCGCACCAGGGCTATCCGCGGAGCTGGCACCGGGCGTCTCGCGAGAGCTTCGAGGCGGAGCGACCCGGGGGCGATTGGGTGATGTTCTCGCGCTCGGGCTGGACCCGATCGCACGACACCGTCCAGATCGTGTGGGTGGGCGACCAGGAGGCGAACTACTCCGAGCACGACGGCCTGCCCACCGTGCTGCCCGCGATGCTCAACCTGGGCATCTCGGGGATCCCCTTCGTGACGCACGACATCGCGGGGTTCTCGGGCGGGCCGAGCACGAAGGAGCTCTTCCAGCGATGGACGGAGCTCGGGGCCTTCACGCCGATCTTCCGCACGCACGAAGGCCTCATGCGCACCGCGAACTGGCGCTGGTCGAGCGACGTCGAGACCACCGCGCACTTCCGGCGCTTCGCACGCATCCACGAGGTCCTCGGGCCCGAGCTGGCCGCGCTCGCCGACGAGGCCGCGCGCACCTCGCGCCCGATGCTCCGTGCCCTCGCGCTCGTCTTCCCCGAGGATCCGGGCTCGCGGAGCGTGCGCGACCAGATGCTCCTCGGCGACGCGCTCCTCGTGGCGCCCGTCGTCACCGAGGGCACCACGAGCCGCAGCGTCCATCTCCCGCCTGGCACGTGGTTTCACGTCTGGACGGGAGAACGCTTCGAGGGACCGCGCACGCTCGACGTCGCCTGCCCGATCGGCAGCCCGCCCGTGTTCTCGCGCGGCGTCGACCGTCCGGACCTGCGCGATCCGGGCCTGGCGACGCCCTGACCTCGGGTCAGCCGAAGGGCGTCGTCAGCCGATCGGTGAGACCGTCGCGGCGAAGACGTCGGGGCTCTCGGCGATGCGCGCGAGGACCTCCTGGCTGACTTCTCCGACGACGTCGATGCGCGCGCACGCCGCCGCGTTGCCGGAGAACACGATGTTCTGCATGTCCTCGACGTTGTGCTTGGCCTCGCTGAGGGTGCGCAGCACGTGCGCGAGGACGCCGACACGGTCGACGTGACGCACGACGACGACGTGGGTCGCCGCGCTCTTGTGCGCGAGGTTCACGCAGTTCGGGATGGGCTTGCCTGCCTGGTAGGCCCGGACGATGCGGACCGTCTCCTCGCCCACGGCCTCCTCGGCTTCGTCGGTGGACGCGCCGATGTGGTGCGTTCCGTAGACGTTCGGATGGTCGAAGACCGCACCGTTCACCTCGGCCGTCGAGGCGCTCGGCTCCTTGGCGAACACGTCGAGCCCGGCGCGGATCTTCTTGTTCGTGCACGCCTCGAGGAGCGCCTCTTCATCGACCACCTCCCCGCGCGAGGTGTTCACGAAGTAACTGCCGGGCTTCATCGCGCCGAAGACGCTCGCGCCGATGCGCTTGTCGGTCTCGGGCACGAACGCGAGGTGCACCGTCACGGCGTCGGCGCCCGAGACCGCGGCCTCGGGGGTGGGCGCGAGCTCGAGGCCGAGCGCCTCGGCCTCGGCCGCCGAGAGGAATTTGTCCCATCCCACGATCCGCATGCCCATGGCCCTGGCGCGCGTGATGACCTCGCGGCCGATCTGTCCCACGCCGAGCACCGCCAGGGTGCGACCGCGCAGGCCTCGCGCCTCTCCGAAGGTCTTCTTGTCCCAGCGATGCGCGCGGAGCGCCGCGACGTTGTCCGCGATGCGCCGGTCGAGGTTCACGAGGTGTCCGATCGCGAGCTCGGCGACCGCCGCCGCGTTCTTGCCGGGGCAATTCGCGACGTAGACACCGCGCGCGCTCGCGGTCGCGAGGTCGATCGTGTTGACCCCCGCGCCGGCGCGGATGACGAGCGACAGCGACTTGCCTGCCTCGAAGTGTGCCTGCTGGACCTTGGTGCTCCGCACCACGAGGACCTCGGGGTCGCTCTCGCGGATCCGGGCCGCGAGGCTCTCTCCCTCGAGCTTCGGATCCACCTCGATCCGGGCGCCGAGATCCTGGAGGCGGCCGGCGACGAACGAGGCGAGCTTGTCGGCGATGAGTACGTGCATGGGTCCGAAGGTAGATCAGTTCAGGCGGGCTCGCCTCACGTCGGCTCGAGACAGACGAAGGTCCCCGATCGCACGACGCCGGAGGTGCTGACGGTGACGAAGCCCCAGGAAGGTCGCTGATCCGTGGCGGGGAGCGCCTCGAGGTAGGGGCGCCCTGCGATCGTCCCGACGCCGAGCCGGGTCGGGGTCCCGATCGCGCGACCCATCGCATCGAGCCGCACGGCGCTCTCGTCCTCGACCTCTCGGTACACGACCGCCCACTCGTCCCGGGCCGCGTGGTAGGCGGCGACCGGGGCGCGACGGTTGCGAGCCATCGACGGGCTCGCGACGAGCTCGCCCGAGAACATCGTCGAGCCTTCGGCCAGCTCGGCCGTGCGGACGACGACGCGGTTGGCGGCCGCGCAGCCACCCTCGGTGTACGCGACGGCGATCGTCGCTCCGCGTCCCGCCGAGAGCGACACCTCCGCCGCGGCGGTCGCGTCGATGGTCGAGATCTCCGAGGCGGTCACGCCCGCGATCGCGGTGCTCACAGCGATCTGGTGGACGACGATCGAGCCGCCGTCGTCGACGTGCGCGACGATCCAGCCCTGCTCCGGCACGAACGCCACGCTCGGACCGAGCGCGTCGGTGCTCGAGCCGAGCTCGAGCACGGAGCTCGTGTCGATGCGCGGCGTCGCACCTCCGATCGGCCGCAGCACGCGCGCCTTCACGGGCGCCTCGGTCGCGCTGCCGCACTCGCGCATCCCCGCGTCGTCGACCCACACGAGGAGCACATCACCTTCGGGCTCGGGCGTGAGCGAGGCGGCCGCGAGGCGGCTCTGCTCGAGGCAGGACGTGGCCGCGACGGTGCCGTCGCTCCGCAGCCACCGCGCCTGGATGGTGTCCTCGGCGCCGCAGCGTGCCGCCGACATCACCGGATCGTAGACGAGGAGCGTACCGGCGGCGTCCAGCGTCGCATGGGCGCCCACGCCTCGCTCGGCGCTGTCGGTCATCGCCGGCGCGAGCGCGAGGGCGCTCGGGCCACCGGGCGCGATCGTGCCGAGCGACAGCCCGCTCACCATGCCGATCGGCGGGACGCGCACGACCGACACCTCGGCGCCGGTGTAGCCGCGCGAGAACGTCACGCGGCCCGCTCCGGCCCCGAGCGACGCGACCTCGCGG
>JBKDQC010000367.1:0-6616 GCA_046342295.1 Deltaproteobacteria bacterium
TGCACGCGCTGGCGGCGCGGGCTCGCTGCCTGCGCGGTCGCGGTCGGCGCGGCGGTCGAGCGTCGCTTCTCCTTCGCTTGCCCGCGACCGAGCCACGCGCCGAGCGTGCGCGCGCGCACCTTGTCCGAGACGAGGCCCGCCGCGCGGGCGATCCACGTCGCCACCGCGGCGTACGCGGCCCGGCTGCGCGGGCCGACGCCCGCGAAGAACGCCGCCCAGCCCGTCCGGAGCGCGGCCGTCAGGCGCGAGAGCGAGGGCTGCACTGCGGCGCCGACCGCGTGTGCGCGGGCTCTGAGGTGCGCGAGCGCGAGCCCTGGGCCCGCCGCCTCGGTCCCTGCCGAGCTCTGCGGTGCCTCGGGCAGCTCGTCTCCGTCGAGGAGCACACGCCGAACCTCGTCGAGCTTCTTCTTCCGATCCGCCTGGGCGCGTGGGTCGACCTCGGCAAGAGAGTCCTCGCTCGCGCCGAAGAGCGGGCGCTTGCGCTCCTGGGCCGCGCGCTTGCTCGGCTCCGGCCGCGCGGCGGACGCAGCCTCGGCAGGCTCGGGCTCCTCGTCCCCCGTGACCCACGCGCTCGCCTTCGCCTTGGAGCTTCGCGCCTCGACCACACGCTCCTCCCCGGGCGCGCTCGCAGCGCGCTCCGCGAGCAGCGCGTCGAGGGCCTGGTCCTCGAGCGTCGACTCCGCGTCGAGCGAGGGCGCAGCGAGCCCGCCCGCCGAGGAAGACACCTCCGCGACGAGGCCGAGGATCAGCTTGGGCACGCCGTTCTCGATGCACAGCGAGACGTGCTCGAGGCGCCGTCGCTCCGTCGAGCCATCGGCCTCGACGCTCGCGAGACGTCCGAGCTCGAAGAACGGGAGCGCCTGCGCCACATCGAGGCGGACCTCGTCGCGCATCGAGATCTCGGCCTCGATCGCGCTCGCGACACCGTCGAAGCGGACGCGCGCGAAGCCCGACACGCGCGGCGTCTCGCGGGTCTCGGTGGTCCGAGCTTCGGCGCTCCGAGCCTGCGCGCGGGGCGGGTGCGCGGTGTCCCGCGCGGACGGTGCCGCGGGCGCGGCCTCGGAGCCGGGCAGCGTGGTCGGTCCGCGGTCCATCGCCCAGCGCGCCAAGGCCCGCTCGACGGTCGGGGTCAGGGCGTCGAAGCGCAGCCCGAATTCTCCGTGGCGTCCCGCGTCGTGCGACCACACGACCCGCCCTTCGGCTTCGCAGATGGACTCGGTCTGCGGGAGATCGAAGCGGCACCGCAGGCGCTGACCCACGTCCGGCAAGATGGCCGATCGCAGCCGCAGGCCCGTGGCGGAGAGGTCGAGGCCGTCGGCGTCGTAGCTCTCGCCGAACGCCTCCGAGACGTCGCTCCACGAGTCCTCCGTGCGCTTGCCGGCGCGGCCGTCCGCGCTCGGCTCCTCCGCGGCGCAGAGCTCCACGAGGAGATCGACGGGGATGCGGGGACTCGCGCTCTTTCGGCGCTCACGGGAATCTTCGATCGACGTCTGCATGGGGCCTCCCGGGCGGCTCGCGCGTTCGCCCGAATGCGTGTCTCGACCGCGCTCACGAGCGCCCGAGACAGAGCCGCGTTGAGGCCCGACTCATCCACGAGGTCCGCGCGCGCTGTCCAGTTTCCGGCGCCCGCGACTCCAGCCCGAGGGCGGAGCGCGTGAAAGTTGACGCGTCGCGATCGCGGACGGAGCGTCCCCTGCTCGCATGGGCGTTCGCATCATCGTCGTGTCGGCCTCTCGCACCTCGCCCGGGCCACGCGAGCCGCAGGCGCAGGCTGCCGAGAGCTGGGAGTTCGCGCAGCCCCGCGTGGTGCTCGGCCGCGCGGGCTCGGCGGACGTGGTCTTGCCGCATCCCTCGATCTCCACGCGCCACGCCAGCATCGAGGCCGAAGGCGTGCGCTACACCATCGTCGACCACGGTTCGCTCAACGGGACGTGGGTCAACGGCCAGCGCATCGTGGCCGAGCGCAAGAAGCCCCTGCGCGACGGCGACCGCATCGACGTCGGTGTCTTCACGCTGCGCTTCCTCGCGAACGTGCCCGTGAACGAGGTCCCCTCCCGAGAGCGCACGGCCGCGATCGCCAAGCGCCTCTTGCAGGCGGCGCGCGCGAGCGAGCCGCGGGTGAGCCGCCGCCTCACGATCGCCAACGGCCCCGAGGCAGGCCGTGTCATCGAGCTGCCCGCCGCGCCCGCGCGCCTCGTGCTCGGTCGCTCCGAGACGGCCGACGTCGTGCTCGCGGACGGCGACGCGTCCCGCGAGCACGCCGAGGTCGTGCTCGACGCCGAAGGCATCCTCGTCCGCGATCTCGACAGCAAGAACGGGATCTTCGTCGCTGGGCAGCGCATCCGCGAGCGGCGCCTCGTCGACCGCGACGAGCTGCGCATCGGCGCCACGCTGCTCACGCTCGACGACGAGCAAGAGCCGTCTTTGCGCGCGCTCGAGGCGATGCCCGAGCAGCCAGCTCCGCCGCCGTCTCTGCCGCCGCCGCCTCTGCCGCCCGGACCGCCTGCGTCTGAGCCACCCGAGCCGGCCGCCGCGCACGTCACGCCGCCCATGCCCGACGCCCTCGCGTCCATCGCGCCCTCGGAGGCTGGCCTCGCGGCTCCTGCCGAGGTCTCTGCGGCGCCGCCCCGGCGCGCTTCGCTCGCGACCGCGGAGTGGCTCGTCTACGTCCTGGCGCTGCTCGTGTTCGCGCTCAGCGCGGCAGGGCTCGTCTGGCTCCTCCGCGGGGGATGACGCGTCGCGTCGCGGGTTGACACGCCGTGCCGCGCCTCTCAGTCTGCCCGGCGCATGACGACCCGCCTCGAGGGTCTCGCGGCGCAGCTCTGCCGCGAGGAGAGCTTCGGTGAGCGCGCTCCGTCGCCGTCGCCCGGCAGCCCGAGAGCCGAGCCCCCGTGGCTGGTGAAGGTGCGTGAGGAGATCGACGCGCACCTCGCGTCACTGCTCGCTGGCAAGCGCGAGCTCACGCGGCAGCTCGGCGGCGAGGGGACGGTCCTCGTCGACGCGATCGCAGGGCTGACGATGCGCGGAGGCAAGCGCCTGCGGCCCGCGGCGCTCCACGCCGGCTACCGCGCGTGCACAGCGGGCGTCGAGGAGCCGCGCGCGCTCCTCGACCTCGGCTGCGCCCTCGAGCTGCGCCAGAGCTACCTGCTCATCCACGACGACTGGATGGACCAGGACGACGAGCGCCGCGGCGGCCCGTCGGTCCACGCCGCGCTGCGCGCGCGAACCGGCCAGGCGCACCTCGGCGACGCGCTCGCCATCCTCGCGGGCGACCTCGCCTCCGCGTACGCGTGGGAGCTCCTCGTGCGCGCTTCGGAGGGCCTCGCGTGCGCTCCGGGGCTGACCCAGGCCTTCGTCCGCATGCACCAGGAGGTCGTGCTCGGTCAGGAGCTCGACCTCGTCGCGACGCGCGACGTCTCGCGCATGCAGAAGCTCAAGACCGGCAGCTACACGATCGAGGGACCGCTGCGGCTCGGCGCGATCCTCGGCGGCGCGAGCCCCGAGCAGCACGCGGCGCTCGAGGCGTTCGGCACCCCGCTCGGCGAGGCGTTCCAGGTCCGCGACGACCTCCTCGGCGCGTTCGGAGACCCCGCGCGAACGGGCAAGCCGCGCGGCAACGATCTCCGCGCCGGCAAGCGCACGGTGCTGGTGCTCGAGTGCGAGCGGGCGTCGTTGCCCGAGGAGCGCGCGCGGCTCGCCGCCGTGCTCGGGCGCAACGACGCGAGCGAGGCCGAGGTCCTCGCGGTGCTCTCCATGCTCGAGCGCACGGGTGTGCGTGCCCGCGTCGAGGAGCGCCTGCGCGGCCTGCTCGGCGAGGCCAGGCGCGCCCTCGGGCGGAGCGTGCTCGAGGCCCGCGGCCGAGCGCAGCTGCTCGACCTCGTCGACGCGCTCGGGGTGAGTGAAGGGACCGCGCAGAAATAACCCATCCGTTTCGCCGCCGGGGCATCCCGGCCAGAGCCCCCCGCTCTCCTCGAAATGCTCCCAGTGTTCCTCGTCGCTCGGTCAGCACTGGCGGGGCGCCGCGACGCCGATCCGAGCAGGATGTTCCTGCACGGGCCCTCCAGGGAGGGGCCCTCACGGGAGGGACCCTCCCGCTCCGGCCCCGCCCCGCTTGGGCGCCTCGCGACGCCGAGGGATCAGTCGACGCTCGCCGGACACTCGCGGAGACCGTCGTCTTCGAGTGTTCGCACCGGAATCGTGCGAACGAAGTCTCGCCCGCCGGCGTGGATCTCGAGGCTGAGCTCTTCCGGCGCCTCGGGCACGGCCACGAGGACGCAGTCCCAGAGCGTCGGCTCCGGCTCGACGGACACGCCGGCGATGCGAACGGTCATGGAGTCGTCGATCGCGCGCACCTCGATCCCGTTCTGTCCGGAGAGCAGACGCACGCCGATCCTCTCGTTGCAGCCCGCGTAGAGGTAGCCGCGGTCGGGATCGGTCGCGCTCACGACGCGGACGTCATCGACGCCGACGACCCGGAGCGGCGTACGGTCGTGGAGGGCACCCGTGCTCGGGTCGACGATGCGCAGGGAGCCCTCCCCCACCGCCCGGCCCCTGACGAGCACGTGGGAGTCGACCGAGAAGAGCGGCTCGAAATCCCCCACCCTGGCCTGCACGGCGAGAACCCCGGAGCCATCGACGCGCGCCTCGTGCGGGACCGGCGTCCCCCGGTCGGCAGGGACCAGGCCGATGAGGCCCACCTCGAGGGTGCCACCCTCGACGATCGGTCCCAGGCGCGGCGTCTCGCCTAGGTCGAAGAGAGCGCGGCCGAGGAAGGTCAGACCGGCGGGCGTCATCGCGGAGCAGGTCTCGCCGTCGGGGCACTCGTGGGTCCGCGCACGGTCGCCATCGACCTGTGTCAGGCAGGCCAGCGACATCGCTGCGAGGGGAGCGACAGCCAGGGTGTGGGTGAGCGCGCGGGCAGGCGCGCGGTGGCGGAACGAAGCGAAGAACGACCAGGTCATCGGAACCTCCTGACATCCCCTCCGCAACGCGCGTGCCCGCGTGGACCGGGCCGTTTTCGCTGCGGTTCGGGGTGGGTGTGGCTGAGCTTCACGGCGTCGGGTCGGCTCTGAGCCCCGCTGTGCCGCGCCGGCCGTCGCGACTTCGGTGTCGGATGCCTCGCCGCGAGCGCCGCGAAGCCGGCCCCTCGGCCGCGCGACCGCCGCCGACATTCACGTCGCAGCCGCGCGTGTCCGCATGCCAGCGCACCGGGAATGTGAGCACAGCCCCCGTGCGCGTGTCATACGCGGGCGCCGCGAGGGCCGCGACGTTTGAAGCCGTTTGGTGGGCCTCGACCCCATCGGATGGGCACATCCGCCTCACAGGCTCGGTGGACGTGCCGACGTTGGGCGATCCCCGTGGCCCGTACCCCCTCCGTCCACGATTTCTCAAATTTCCCGAGGCTGCGATGAAGGTTTCGAAGGGTCGATGTCGGCGAACGAGCGCCTCGGTGTGTGTCTGGGCCACGGCGGTATGTCTGCTGGTCTCGGGAGGCGGTCGCCTCGAGGCCGCGGTGCCGGAGGCCAGCTCGAACGCGGCGAGACCGGCGGCTGAGCACGAGGCGCTGCCAAACCGGGGGCCGTTCGCAGCCGGCCGCTCGCGCGCCGGGGAGGCAGCGCCCATGGAGCCCGCGCTGCGGGCGGCGCTCGTGCGGAGCGTGATGGCGGAGGCGAGCGGGCAGGCGCGCTACGCGCTGGCGACCGAGGGTGGGGCGCCGGTCGCGTCGCACCCGAGCCAGGACCTGCGGGCGCGCTTCGACGCCGAGGCGTTGACGCTGTCGGACCGGTCGGGCGGGCAGCCGGTGCGGCTGAGCCTGAGCCGCGTGAACGGCGAGCCGGCGGGCCGTGCGTCAGTGCGCGCGGACGGCAACCGGGTGGAGCTCTCGCGCGGCGCGCTGACCGAGTGGTGGGTGCACGGCGCGCTCGGCCTCGAGCAGGGCTTCACGCTGGCGCGTGCGCCCGCGGGCTCGGCGGGCGAGGTGGTGCTCGAGCTCGCCGTCGAGGCGCCGGGCTATGTGCCCGAGGAGCGCAGCGGCTCTCTCGCGCTCGTGCGCGGCTCGCGCGAGGTGCGGGTGCGCGACCTCTACGCGGAGGACGCTGCGGGGCGCGCGCTGCCGGCCCAGATGACGTGGCGCGCAGGCGGGCTCGAGCTGCGGGTGGTCACGGCGGGCGCGCGCTACCCGGTGGTCATCGACCCGACCTGGAGCGAGCAGCAGAAGCTCACGGCCTCGGACGCGGCGTCGAACGACGACTTCGGCATCTCGGTCGCGGTGTCGGGCGACACGGCGGTGGTGGGCGCGCACTGAGACGACGACGCTGGCGGGGACAGCGGCTCGGCGTACGTGTTCGTGCGGAGCGGGACGCGCTGGAGCCAGCAGCAGAAGCTCACGGCCTCGGACGCGGCGGCGGGTGTCAGGTTCGGCAACTCGGTCGCGGTGTCGGGCGACACGGCGGTGGTGGGCGCGTTCCAAGACGACGCGGCGTACGTGTTCGTGCGCACGTCGGCGGTGTGCGGGAACGCGGTGGTGGAGCCGGGCGAAGCGTGCGACGGAGGTGCGTGCTGCACCTCGCGCTGCGCGTTCGCGTCGAGCGAGACCACCTGCACGGGGACTTCGAAC
>JBKDQC010000368.1:0-2820 GCA_046342295.1 Deltaproteobacteria bacterium
CCCGCGCGCTGCCCCCGACACCCTCACGCCCGCCCAGCTCCCCCCCCCCGACGCAGGCGCCCGTCGCGCCGCGCTCGGGCTTGGCGGCCAGCTTGGGAGCGAGGGCGCGCGCGAATTGGAACGCGCGCTTGGTGATGGCGAGAGCGTCGGACTCACCCCGGAAGTGCGCGAGCCCGCCGAGGTACACCAGGGCGTCCGTGGAGGCCTCGACCGTCTCGGCAGCGCGGGCCCGGACGCCGCGTCGAGCGAGCGCCGCTGCGAGCGGCGCGGCGAGCGGAGAGCCCGTGACGACGAGATCTTGCGCTCCGAGCAGGCCCTCTTGCACGAGCCCCGAGGCGGGCCGCGGCACGGCGCGGAGGACCCACCTCAGGCCGTCAGCCACTTTGGGGATGGCCTCTGGAAGGGATGTCGATAAAGCGCTCAGCGCGCTCGAGGTGCGCGCGTCGCGGGTCGCCGTAGCCCCCGAAGCGCCGATCGCCTTCTCGAGATGCTCGACGATCTGACCGACCGTGCGGAGCGCACCGAGCTGCGCGGGATCGAGCTCGGGGAGGCCCGGCGCGCGCTCACGCACCGCGCTGAGGATCTCCACACGCTTGATCGAGTCGATGCCGAGGTCCGCTTCGAGCTCCATCTCGCTCGTGATCATCTCCGCGGGATAGCCGGTCTTCGCGGCGACGACGGCGAGCATCGTCGCCTGGAGGTCGACCGCGGCCGCCGCGCCGGCCTGGGCTGCGCTGGCCTGGCCCGCGCTGGCATGGCCCGCGCTGGCCTGGCCCGCGCCGGCATGGCCCGCGCCGGCATGGCCCGCGCCGGCGACCGGCGCTGCCCCGGTGCTCGCCTGAGAGGCCCCGAGCGCCTTTCGCAGATGCTCCACGATCTCGCCGACCGTGCGGAGCGCGCCGAGCTGCGCCGGGTCGAGCTCAGGGAGGCCGGGCGCGCGCTCGCGCACCGCGCTGAGGATCTCCACGCGCTTGATCGAATCGATGCCCAGATCGGCCTCGAGCTCCATCGCGGGCGTGATCATCTCCGACGGATAGCCGGTCTTCTCCGCCACCACCGTGAGCATGGTGGCCTCGAGGTCGACCGAGGGAGCGGCAGCCAAGCGCGGCGCCTCCGCAGCTCGCCCCGCGTTCGAGGGACTCTCCGGACCCGCGGCCGAGCCGAGCGCCTCGCGAAGGTGCTCGACGATCTCGCCGACCGTGCGGAGGGCGCCGAGCTGCGCCGGATCGAGCTCGGGAAGGCCGGGCGCGCGCTCGCGCACCGCGCTGAGGATCTCCACGCGCTTGATCGAATCGATGCCCAGATCGGCCTCGAGCTCCATCGCTGGCGTGATCATCTCCGGCGGATAGCCGGTCTTCTCCGCGACGACGCTGAGCATCGTGGCCTCGAGGTCGACCGAGGGAGACGCCGACCGGGACGCAGGTGCGGGCTGCGGAGGAGCCGCCTGCGGAGGAGCCTCCTGCAGAGGAGCGACCTGCGAGGGAGCCACCTGCGGAGGCGCGGGAGCGCGCGGCGCGGGCGCCACGAACGCGGGGGCCGCAGCGGGGATGGGCGCAGGAGCGGCGTACGAAGGCGGCGCGATGGGCGCAGACGCGATGGGCGCAGACGCGACGGGCGCAGGCGGAACGATGGGCGCCGGCGCCACGTACGAGAGCGGTGCATGGCTCACGACCGTCGCTCCCGGCTGCGCGCCACCGAGCTGCGCCAGCGAGAGAAAGCTCGCCTCCGCCGAGCGCAGGAAGGCCGCGTGCGCGTCGGCCATCGCGCGGGCGAAGGCCGCGTGGGTCTCGGCGGTCTGGCGCTGGGCTTCCGTGTAGGCGCCGAGCCAACCCGAGGCGGCCGACGCAGAGGCGGGGGGAGCGTTGTTCGATCGGTCGTCGTTCATGGCAGCTCTCGTTCGCACCGCAGGGGCCGCGGTCGGAGTCGTAGGTGTCGAGGGTACGGAGGGAGAAACCAGCGAGGCGCGCGTGCCGCTCGAAGCTGGAGCGCTGGCGGTCGGCGCCGGCGGCGCCACTGCGGGCTTCGCGGTCACGCTCGCGACGGGAGCCGGCGCCGAGACGGCCGCCGCGCCCGATGGCGCAGGCGCTGCGCGGGTCGGAGCCGCCACGATCGGTTTGGGCAGAGCCTTGCTGCCGCCCTTGGGCGGGTAGGGCTTGTTGTAGTTCGAGCCGTTGATCGCGAGGACCATCTTCGGCTTCGGCAGCGCGCGCGGATCGGGCGCGACTTCGAAGGCGCTCCAGAGCGGCGCGAGCGAGAGCGAGAGGCCCGCCGTCGCGAGTCGACCGATCGCGTGCTGGAACGCAGTCTCGCCGTGCTGCCCGCGCCGGTCGGTCGCGATCGCGCGGTGCGGTCGGTCCCCGAGGATCTTCCCGACGAGGCCCGTGAGCACGTTGCCCGGTCCGACCTCGACGAAGGTCCGCACGCCCATCGCGTACAGGTGCTCGATCGACTCGACGAAGCGCACGGGCGCGCCGAGTTGCCCAGCGAGCAGGCGCCTGGCCTCCGCGGACGAGGCCGGGTAGGCGTCCGCGGTGCTGTTGGCGAGGACGGGCGTCTTGGCGGCGCCGAAGTCGACGCCTTCGAGGAACGACGCGAAGGGCGCGACCGCGCTCTCGACGATCGGCGAGTGGAACGCCGTCGCGACCTCGAGGCGCGTGGTCGTGAGGCCCGCGCGCTGGAGGACGGCCTCCGCGCCCGCGATCGCCGCGGTCGCTCCCGAGATCACCACCTGGTCGGGCGCGTTGTGGTTCGCGACGGTGACCGCGAGCCTCTCGCGCGCCACGATCGCCTCGACGTCGGCACGCTTGGCGATCACCGCGC
>JBKDQC010000369.1:0-6555 GCA_046342295.1 Deltaproteobacteria bacterium
ATCTAACAGAGCCCTGACCGCGCGACAACGAATGACGTGCGGTGTGTGGTCACGGATTGTCACGTCACGGCCAAGATCGCCCGCCAAGCGCCCGTGATCATGTGAAGATTTTCACTCAGAGGTCGCTGGACATCTTCGGCCCCGAGCCCCGGTTTCGGGGCCAAAATCGAGGCCTGTGCGGATCGCCTGCGCCCGTCCCGATCGCCCTGACTCGCGATCAGAACCATGCCAACGCGCCCTCCTGTAGAGTCGACGACGTGATCGCCGCACGAGCCACGACGGCAATGCTCACGCTGCTCGGCCTCGCGCTGTGCGGCGCTCTCGGCGTCGTCCTCGGCCGCATCGCAGCGCTCGAGGCTCGTGAGCTCGACGCCCGAGGGGACGTCTTTTCACTCGCCGAGCTCGCGGACCGGGAGGTCGTGCTGGTCGAGGCAGCGCTCGAGCGCGGCGAGGATGCCGTCTTCGAGCTCTGCGCGGGCGACGCCATGGGCGACAGCTGGGGCGAGTCGGTCCGCGTCGAGATTCGCGCGGGCGCCGACCTGGCCATGGCGAGCCTTCTCGACTCGGCCGCCCGCGCGCGGGCGCGCACCAACCCGAGCGGTGCCTGCCTCGAGCTCGGTCGCGGCACCCTCGAAGCCTCGGGCCGCTACACGGTCGTGATCCGCGCCCGCACGCCGCTGCCGAGCACGAACGTCCGCGGTCGCATCGTCGCGCGCCGTCCGCTCGGGCCCTTCGAGCGCAACGGTGTCTTGGCGCTTCTCTCTCTCGCGCTTCTCTTCGTGGTCTTCCTCGCGGTGCGAGCTCCAGAGCCTTCGGGCGAGCGCCGCGCGCGCTGGCTCCGCGCGCTTCGGGCGCGTGCGCGGCGCCTCGCGCGTCGACGCCCGCTCGCGAGCCCGCTCGCTCTCGTCGCGTTCGGTGCTGCCCTCGTGGTTGTGGTTGGCATGGCGACACCGCGCCTGCTCCCGCCCGGCTCGACGTACGGGCTCGTGGCCGGTCTCTCGCTCGCGCTCGTCGAGATCCTTCTCGCGTGGGCGCTCCTGGGCGGCGCGACGGCGCGCCTGAGGCTCGTGCGTCCGAGCGCGACGTGGCTCACTGTGGTCTCCTTCGTGGCGGCCCCTCTGGTCGGCTTCTTCCTCCGCGGCTTCGCGCTCTGGGCTCTCTCGAACGTCGAGGCCACCGGCGAGGCACCGATCGAGGCGTTCGTCTCGTGGCCGAGCGGCTTGCTCTCGTTCGGCGCGCTCGCCGTCATCGCGCCGATCGCTGAGGAGGTCTTCTTTCGCGGCTTCGTCTTCGGCGCGATCGACGACGGGAAGTGGGGCTCCGCGCGCGCGGTCGCGTTCACGCTCGCGTGGGGACTCTTCGCGATCGCGCACCTCCATCAGGCGTGGGGCAACTGGGGCGGCCTCCTCGCCGTGACCACGGCCGGTTTCGTGTTCACGCTGCTGCGCATGCTGTCGGGATCGACGCTCGTGCCCGCGCTGGCGCACCTCGTGTACAACGCCCTCCTTTCCATCTCGGCGCTGACGTCAGCGGCCGGGGCCCTCGCCGTCTGACCATGGCGCCGATGCTCCCGGCGTGGGCCCACGCGTGGCTCGAGATCGCGAAGCTTCTCGCGGTCGCGGTGCTCTTCTCGGGCACGCTCGGAGCCTTCCTGCCGCAGGCGCTCGCCGATCGGCAGCGCGCCGCCTACTGGCTCGCGGGGCCAGGCTTCGGCGCGACGTGGGCGTCGGGGTTCCTGCTCGCGTGGGCCCGCAACGTCTCGACGCTCTCGTGGTGGATCCTGGTGGCGATGGCGCTCTCGATCGTCTCCATCAACGGGGTGCTCTACGCCACTGCCAAGGACGGACGCAGAAGCGGGACGACCGCAGTGATCGCGATCGTCCCGCTGGTGCTCTGCGTGGTGGTGATGGTGCTTCGGTCCTGACGCTCGGGTCAGACGCGGTCGGCGGCGGTCGTGCGCACGACCTCGTCGACCGTCGTGACGCCCGCCCGCACCTTCGCGAGGCCGGCCATGCGGAGGGTCATGACCCCCTGCTTGATCATCTCCTGCTTCAGCTCGGCGGCGGTACAGCCCTGGATGACCAGCTCCTTCAGCCGGTCCGTGAAGGGCATGACCTCGTAGAGGGCCACGCGGCCGCGGTAGCCCGTGCCGTTGCAGTTGTTGCAGCCGCCGCCCTTCATCGTGCGGAGCGTGGGGATCTCCTTCGGGTCGAAGCCGGCCGAGAGGAGCACCTCCTCGTCGAGCTTCGACTCCTGCTTGCACTGCTCGCAGATCTTTCGCGCGAGACGCTGCGCGAGGACGAGGTTCACGGACGCGGTCACGAGGAAGGGCTCGACGCCCATGTTGAGGAGACGCGAGACCGTGGCGGGCGCGTCGTTGGTGTGGAGCGTCGAGAGCACCAAGTGACCGGTGAGGGCTGCCTTGACGGCGATCTCGGCTGTCTCGAAGTCGCGGATCTCACCGACCATGATGATGTCGGGGTCCTGGCGCAGGAACGAGCGGAGCGCGGCCGCGAAGTTGAGGCCGATGTCGTCGTGCATCTGGCACTGGTTGATGCCCATCAGGTTGTACTCGACGGGATCTTCGGCGGTCGACACGTTCGTGTCGGGCTGGTTGAGCTCCGAGAGGGCCGAGTAGAGCGTCGTCGTCTTTCCGGAGCCCGTCGGGCCGGTGACGAGGACCATGCCGTAGGGCTGGTTGATCGCCCACTTGAAGTCGTCGAGCGGCTTCTGGTCGAAGCCCAGCTTCGTCATGTCGAGCTGGAGGTTCGTCTTGTCGAGCAGACGCATGACGATCTTCTCGCCCCAGAGGGTCGGGAGCGTGGACACGCGGTAGTCCATCTCCTTGCCCTTGCCGAGCTTGAGCTTGATGCGGCCGTCCTGCGGCAGGCGACGCTCGGCGATGTCGAGCGAGCTCATGATCTTGAGGCGTGAGCTGATGGCGGCCTTCAGCTTGAGCGGCGGATTCATCTCTTCGACGAGCACGCCGTCGATTCGGTAGCGCACCCGTAGCTTCTTCTCGTAGGGCTCGATGTGGATATCCGACGCGCGCTTCTTGATGGCGTTGAGCAGGATGGCGTTGCAGAGGCGGATGACCGGGGCGTCCTCGGAGGCCTTCTCGAGGTCCCCGAGGTTGACGTCGTCGTCCTCGCCCGCGAAGTCGATGTCGCCCTCGTCGAACCCTTCCATGATCTGGTCGTAGGAGACCTCGGGCTGCTGCGACGCGGCCTTCTCCAGGATGCGGAGGATCTGGGCCTCCGACGCGACGACGGGCTCGACGTTGTAGCCGGTCCGGAACTTGATGTCGTCGATGGCATGGAGGTTCGACGGATCGGCCATCGCGACGATGATCGAGTTGCCGGTCCGCGAGACGGGGATGACGCGATGACGCTCGCACAGCTCCTGCGAGAGCAGCTTCCTCACGTCGTCTTCGATCTCGTACTCGTCGAGGTTGACGGACTGGACGCGGTACTGCTGGCTGAGGAAGTCGGTGATCTCCTGGTCGGAGATGAAGCCGAGGCGCGCGAGCTGGTAGCCGAGGGAGGTGTTGCCCTTGCGCGACTCCTCCTGCGCGGTGCGCAGCTGCTGCAGGCTGATCAACTTCTCTCGGACCAGGAGCTCGCCGATGCGGTTACCCATGCTTCGTCTCCGGAACGCAGGCGTTGAATCTCGTGTCGGAAGAGCGCGAACATCGCGCGTCGTGAAGGAGCTCTCGAATACCCGGTGCCCCTGCGGGGGCGGCCTGCGTCGTGGACATCGTCCGCAGAAATGCCGTCCGCCGTCAATCGAAGCCGTCGGCGCGCGCCGGGCCCCCGTCCTCGAGGTGAGCTCATGAGCTTCTTCCGCGACCTGTTCGACGGGCGCGGGCGGCGTGCGCGGGCGGCCGAGGCGGAAGGGCGGCACCGCGAGGCGGCTGCGCTCTACGCCGCCATGGGGCAGATGGTCGATGCGGGGCGCTGCCTAGCGCACGAGGGCGACAAGGCCACGGAGCTCGAGGCGCGCCTCTCGGCGTGGATGGACGCGCTCGGCCTGCTCCCCGCGATCGCCGTCGACGAGCGCAGAGCCGTCGAGGTCAAGCTCGGGCGCGCGGTCCTCGAGGACGCGCGCGCGCACGGGCTCGCTTCGGCGACGGAGCGTCGACGCCTCCTCGAGGCCGCCGAGCGTCTCGAGCGCTCGGGCAAGCTCGTGGAGGCGGCCGACGCCTTCGAGCTGCTCGAACGGAAGACCGACGCGGCCCGCTGTCTCGAGCTCGGAGGAGAGGTCGAGCGGCTCGAGGCGCTGCTCGCGGCGGAGAACGCCGTCGACGCGCGCGAGGCCAAGCTGCGCCGCCTCGTATCCGAGCACGAGCTCGCGCTCGCGCTCGGTGACCGTCGGTCGGCGCGTGCGGGCTTGCGCGAGGCTGCCGCGCTCGCACCCGAGGATGCCGGGCTCCGTCAGATGCTCCGCCGGCTCGAGGAGCGCTGGGTGCGCGCCCCGGCGACCCTCGTCGTGGGGGACCGGCGCATCTCTTTCTCGAACCGCATGCCGGCGGTGATCGGACGAAGCGACGCGGACTTCTCGGTGCGGGGGACCTCGGTGTCGCGACGGCACGCTGAAATTGCCCACAAATCAGGGCGATTCGTGGTGAGAGATCTCGGGAGCCGCAACGGGACGCTCGTCGCGGGCGTTCCTCTCGCGGGCGAGCTGGCCATCGAGGGGGACCTCGAGATCGGGCTCGGAGAGGACGTCGCCGTCCTCGTGCGGTCGGCAGGCAGAGGTCTCGCGCTCGAGGTCCGAAAGGGCCTCGATTGCGGTCTCTTCCACCTGATCGGTGCGCCGACCGACCCGGTGACGGTGCTCGGGATCCCGGGTGCGCCCGCGACGATCGAGCTCGCAGAGGACGGCGTGTCCGTCGCACCGCTGCCAGGCGAGGCCGCGGAGCTCATCCCGGAAGGCGCATCCACGGGGCGCCGGGTGCATGGGCGCATCGACCTCCTGCGGGGAGACGCGATCGTGCTCGGTCCCGTGCGGATCGAGGTGCCTGCGTGAGCCTCTTCGAGCGCGTCCGGGGCTGGCTCCGCGGCGCGAGCGAGCCTCCCGCGGCCGCTCCCCCGGCTGCGGCCGCGCAGCCGCCGACCGAGCCTCCCGTCGCGGAGGAACCATCGGTCGGAGCCCGTGCGCCCGAGGAGATCTCGGCGCGGACACTCGCGACAGCGAAGGACGACCGCGTCGCGCTCGCCGCCTACGAGGCGCTCGTGGCCTCGCTCGGAGAGGCGAGCGCGATCGCGGAGGCGCGGCGCGCGCTCGCGAGCGCGAGTCTTCCGGCGCTTCGCGTGCGTCTCGCTCGGGCGCTCGATGCCCGTGGAGACGACGAGGCCGTCGAGGCATTGCTCTCGCGCATGCCGGAGAGCACGAGCGGTCCAGGGGTCACCCCGGCGCCCGAGCCGCTGCTGCTCGAGGCGTGGGCGCGCCGCGCGGAGGTCGCGGAGCGGCGCAACGATCGCGCCGCGGCGCGGGCGCTCTGGGAGCGGGTCCTCGCGCGGGATGTCTCTTACCCGCGCGCGCGCGAGCGGCTCGCGCGGCTCCGGGGGGACACGGCACCGCGCGCCTTGGGCGATGCGGGCGCGACGGTGATGGCCGAGGGAGCGCTCACGCGCGGGCGGTACCGGGTCGTGCGGGAGCTCGGACGCGGAGGGGCTGGCACGGTGTTTCTCGCGCGCGATGTCGCGCTCGACAGAGAGGTGGCGCTCAAGGTCTACCACCGACGCGGTCGAGTCGATCGAGAGCGCTGGCTCCACGAGGCGCGGACTCCTGCCGTGCTCGAGCACCCGGGCGTCGTGCGCGTGCTCGACGTCGACGAGCCCCTTCTCGCGATCGCGATGGAGGTGACCGAAGGCTCCGTGAAGGAGGCGGTGCGGGGCCGCGTCCCTCTCGAGCGCGTGCTCGGCTGGGCGCGCTCGCTCGTCGACACGGTCGGCTGGTTGCACGGTCGAGGGCTCGTGCATCGCGACCTCAAGCCCTCGAACATGCTGCTCCGCCGCGGTCGGATCGTGCTGACGGACTTCGGTCTCGCCGCCGCGCTCGGCACGAACGGCGCGGCGGGAGGCGGCGAAGGGACGAGCGGCTACATGCCGGTCGAGCAGCGCCGCGGAGAGCCTGCGAGCGCCGCGATGGACGTTCATGCGCTTGGGGTGTCGATCGACGAGATGTTGGGCGCCTGCGACCCGGCCGAGCTCGCCGATGCGGATCTCGCTGCCCTCCGCGCCGTCCTCGGCGCCACGCGCGCGACGGCGCCGACCGCGCGACCCAAGCTCGACGACGTGCGACGCGTGCTCGCATCGCGGACATGAGCGAGGCGCCGTGAGTCGAGGCCTCCGCTCTCGCGTCGCGTTCGTCGACTGGCTGCGCCTCGCGGCGGCGCTCCAGATGATCACGGGCCACACCGTCGATGCCGTGCTGGTCGAGGCTGCGCGCGCGAGCATCGTCTTCGACGTGTGGACGCGGCTCCGGGGGCTCACCGCGCCCGCGTTTCTCCTCGCGAGCGGCATCTCCTTCGCGCTGGCGAGCCGCCTCGAC
>JBKDQC010000370.1:0-2641 GCA_046342295.1 Deltaproteobacteria bacterium
GCCTCGAGCACCGCGGCCTCGGGGCGCAGAGAGAAGGTCGGCGACACGAGGCCGAGGTCTCCGGCGGGGAGTCCGAAGCCTCGGAGCTCGGCCGGAATGGGGAAGCGCGGGAGGGGGAGCCGCGGCAGCGAGCGGGCGAAGACCTCGACGAGGAAGTACCGAGCGACGCCCGAGAGGAACGACTCGATCGAGGCGCGAACGCTCGGGGCGAGCGCGAGCGTCGGGCTGCCGACGACGATCCGCTCCACACTCGGATCCGCGAGCGAGAACGCGTCGCCCCGGAGCGCGAGCGAGGCGCTCGCGACCGCGCCGCACGAGATCTCGACCGGCTCCGCCAGGACCCCGGGCCAGCGGACCTCGGCCCGCGCCGCGCCGACCTCCACCCGGGCGCGGCCGTCACGCACCTCGACGTACGGCGGGAGCAGCATCGACACGCTGGCGCCCGCTTCGCTCGAGCCGCCGACCCTCACGCCCGAGACCGCGGTCTCGAAGGTGCCAGCCTCCCAGAGCGCATGCGCCGCACGCGCCAAGAGCTCGGTGTCGACCGTGGCGATCGCGGCGCGTCGGGCCGGCAGTGGGAGCGCGGGCGCCGTCGTGGCGCGCCTCGTCGGCACCCCGATCGGCGGCAGCCCCGCACGTCTCGAGCCCGCGCGGATGGTGGCATCGACGCTGACGCGGAGAGCGCGACCATCGAGCACGAGGCGTGACGGTCGGACGTCCGTCACGAGGAGGCTCGTGCCGCCGTCGAGCCGGGGCACGGAGGCCCGTTGCTCTACCTGCGGAGCCCCGACCTCCGAGAGCATCGCGCCGATCGTGCTCGCCGCCCTCTCGCGGAGCTCCGCGAGCAGAGAAGCGACCACCACCCGCCGGATGCGGTTCTCCGAGAAGCGTACGACGGCGTTGAGCAGCGCACCCGAGAGGCCGGGAAAGCTGGAACGGATGCGGCCGAGGCGGAGCTCCTCACTGTCGAAGCGAAGCGAGACGCGGGGGCGGCCTCCGAGCATCGCGATGTCGAGCACGAGCGAGAGCGCGATGTCCTCGACGGTCACCTCCCCGGTCGAGCGAACGGGCACACCGAGGGCGCGCGCATCGACCGCGAGCGTGACCGCGACGCGCGGTACCGAGACCCGGGCGCGGACGCCTCGCTCGAGGGGCGTGAGCTCCGCGTCGATCGGGCCCGAGATACGAGACGAGACGTACGTGTTCTCGGAGCTCGCGAGGCACGTCCCGAAGGGACCAGGCTCGTCGCACGAGCGCGGCTTGATCGGGTTGATCGAGCGGAGCGCGGCATCGAGCCGCCGCCAGTTGCCCTCGTGGTTGAGCACGCTCCGCAAGCCGTCACCGAACGACGTGAAGCCCGCGCGCGGGTCGTCGATCGCGGCCGGTGAGAGCCCGATCGCCCCGGCGTCGAGCAGCCTCACCGACGGCTCGACATAGCGCGGCGCCACGAGGTACGTGCACACACTCGAGGACTCGAGCCCCCCGCGGTCGCGTGCGCGGATCTCGACGAAGCGCATCCCCGAGCCCGCCTCCAGCGTTGCCGACCACGCACCTCCCGCACCCAACGTGACGGGTCTGCCCTCCACCTCGAGCGAGGCCACTCCGAGCGCGTCGGAGACCATGCCTCGGATCGTGATCCGCTCCTCCGGCTCCGCGGTGAGCGCGCTCGCGTCGGGCGGATCGGTGCAGCGAACGCGCGGCGCCTCACCGTTGGCCACGAGGGTCACCTCTCGCCCTAGCCCCCCGACGCTCGCCCGGATCCGGTGACGCCCCTCGGCGTCGAGGGCCACGCGCCGCTCGCCGAAGCGCGTGACGCCCGCCGGCAACGCGAGCTCCAGCGTCGTAGAGGCGACGACGTTGTCGAATCGGTCGCGGACCTCGGGCACCAGCTCGACCACCTCGCCCACCGGGTAGACGGCGCGGCGCGGCGAGACACCGAGCTCGAACGACGCCGGCGCGGAGGGGACCACCGTGAGGAGGTCGGCACGCGCGGAGGCGCCGGGCCGCGGACAGCTCACGGCATATTGTCCCGCGCGCTCGAAGCGGAGGACTTCGCCCTCGGAGCTCACGCGCTCGTCGGGGTGCGCCTCCGGGACGAGCGGCACCGCCGAGGCGTTGTCCCAGGCATCGACCGCGACGCAGCTCGCGCGGACCGAGCCACCTGCCTCGAGCTCGACGTCGTCGAGCGTGGCCTCCGTCGCGACGGGCTCCGCGGCGCGCACCGCGACGACGAGCGGCTCCTCGTCGGCCAGCGACAGCGCGTCCGAGAAACAACGCGCCTCCAGCGCGCCCGCCCGCACGACCACCAAGCCCCCGTCGGGCGCGCGGGCGACCGAGGACTCCGGGGTGTACCGGACCGTCGGCGCTTCGCCCGGCATCGCGAAGCGCTCACCTGCGCGATCGAGCACCACGCACTCCACGAGGAGAGGGTCCCCGGCCTGCAGCTCCACCGGGCCGAGCGTGTCGATCGCGACGGCGATGGGGCGCAGCACCTCGACGTCCTCCACGGGAGCCATGCCTGCGTCTCCGGCGTGCACGGGGCGCGCTCCCCCCTCCTCGCACGCCGCGATACAGAGCCCCGCGACCAGGACCCCCACAGGCAAGGAGGAACGCCCTCGGGCCGCGCGCGCTCGCTCACTGC
>JBKDQC010000371.1:0-1445 GCA_046342295.1 Deltaproteobacteria bacterium
CACGCGAGCCCACCTTCGTCCTGGCGGCGCTCGGCCGGGGCGACGAGAGCCCCCGCTGCCCAGCCCTCCGCAGGCCCCCGCAAGCCCTCCGCGGGCCCCAGCACGCCCTCCGCGGGCCCCAGCAAGCCCGCCGCGGGCCCCCGCACGCCCTCCGCAGCCGCCCGGCCCGGCCGCGCCGTCAGCGCGCGTGCTCCCCGCGACGCGCGGCCAGCGCCGCGGGAGGCGACCGCGCCCGCAGCCCCGCACGCGACGAGCCCCGCGGGACCGGCGCCTTCGCCCCTCTCGGGCCGCACGCGACCGAGCGCACGCGCGGGCACCGTCGACGCCGAGCGGACCGCGGCGCCCGGGCGGGACGGCGCGCTCGGCTCGAGAGAGCCGCAAGCGCGCGAGCCCGCGCTGATCCCGCTCTCGAGCGCGGTGGAGGTCGTGCCCGGCGACCCCGACGCGCCGCAATCGCCCGAGCCGCCCTCGCCCGCTCTCGCCGAGAGCGCCGAGCCCCCGTGGCAGCTCGACCCCGCCCCGCCATCTCCTGCGCTCGACGGCGCAGGCGATGAGGGCGTGGAGCTCCACGGCGTCGACCTCCTCGGCCGCGAAGACGATGCCGCGTCGGAGGGATATGGCGCGGCCGGGCTCATCGACTTCGGCGCGCGCGACGAAGACGAGCGCGACGAAGACGACGAGGACGTCCCGATCGAGCTCGCCGCGAGCCCGCCCACGCCGACGGCACGCGACGCAGACGACGACGTCGGGCTGCCCGAGGCCCGGATCGATCGCCTCCTCGAGCAAGCCACACGCGCCGCGGACGACCCCGCCGCGCGCGCGCGCATGGCCGAGGCCTTCTCCGAGATCGCGCGCGAGCTGAGCGGGCAGGGCTCGGTGCCGGAGGCCGAGGATCCCGGCCTGCTCGCGACCGCGAAGGAGCTGCTCAGCCCCGAGTACTACGTGAGGCAGTGGGGTCGCGTCGCGATGCGAAACCGCAGCGAGGAGGTCGACGACTTCGGCCTCGACCGGAGCTACGAACAGCGCGCGCGACCGGCGCTCGAAGCGCTCTACCGGCGCTGGTTCCGCGTGCAGGCGCACGGGCTCTCGAACGTCCCGAGCGCGGGCCGCGCGCTCCTCGTCGGCAACCACGCGGGCGCCCTGCCGTGGGACGGGCTCATGCTCCAGACGGCGATTCGCCTCGAGCACCCAGCGCACCGAGAGGTGCGCTGGCTCGCCGAGGACTTCGTCGCGCACTCTCCGTTCCTCGGGGCCATCACCAACCGCCTCGGTGCGGTGCGTGCGTGCCCCGAGAACGCCGAGCGCTTGCTCGCCGAGGAGAAGCTCGTCGCGGTCTTCCCCGAGGGCGAGAAGGGGCTCGGCAAGCCCTGGGCGAACCGCTACGAGATCCAGCGCTTCGGTCGGGGAGGCTTCGTGAAGCTCGCGCTGCGCACGCGGACTCCGAT
>JBKDQC010000372.1:0-21203 GCA_046342295.1 Deltaproteobacteria bacterium
ACCGCGGCCGAGTTGCCCCAGATGAATAAGGCGGCGTGACGCGGTGCGATCTGCACCCGAGTGAATCGGCGAGAGCCTCCCTCCCGCCGATGCGAGCCCGTGGCACCCGCATCGATCCATCCGAGTGCCACGTGCTCTCAGATGCCAGACTCGGCGCCGCGCGTCGCCGGGACGATGTACTCACTCGCGACGGGCGCGAGCCGGCCGAGGTGCACGAGCGCCTGATGCACGGACGCGGCCGCATCGGCGCGGCGCGCTTCGAGGTTCGGGCGGAGCTGCCGGATGCTCGGGTAGGCGGTGACCACCGAGGCTCGGACGGCGGCGGCGAGCTGGGGGCGCGCCCACGCGGCGACCAAGCTGTTGTCCGCGAACTGGCCCAGGGTGATTTCGATCTCGGCATCGCTCGGGCGCGCGAGGCGAAGCCCGCTCGACAACGCCACGAAGATGTCCTGGCGCGTGACCGGCGCGTCCGGACGGAAGGTCCCGTCGGGGTAGCCGCTCAAATAGCCGCCGCGCTGCGCTGTCTCGACGTGACGCGCGTACCAGGCGCGGGGGCTCACGTCGCGAAAGCTCGTCGCCGCGCGCACGGCCGTCGGCTGCAGGGCCGAGGCGATCATCGCCGCGAATTCGGCGCGCGTGATCGTCCCGTAGGGCCGGAAGGTCCCATTCGGGTAGCCCGAGATGGCCCGGGCGTCGCGCAGCGCCCCGAGCATCCCTTCGGCCCAGTGACACAGCACATCCGAGAAGGGCGCGGGGCGAGCCAACCCGTCGCGCGTCATGAAGCGCGACGAAGCGCAGTCGAGGAAGTCCCGGTGGCTCGCCAGGCTGGTGAAGCGCATCTGGTTGCCGACCTGGCAGTCGTAGGTGTTGTTGCCGAAGTCTGCGAGCACGCCGAGGATCTCCGTGGTCCCCTCGCGAAACAACGGACCGCCCGAATCACCCCAGCACAGCCCACCGCCGTAGCCGTGGGTCTCGATGTTGGTGGCGCCGATCACGTCGATGCACTGGGCCGCGCTCTTGCGCTCGTTCGTGTAGCCCGAGTAGACGCGCTCATTGCCGGTCGTCGTGCGTCCGTAGCCCACGTACCGCGCGTTGCATCCAGCGCTCGGCACCGAGATCGTGGCCGGGGCGATGTCCGTGACTGGGCTCGCGAGCCGGAGCACCGCGACGTCGGCGAGCGGGTCGCTCGCGCGGGTTCGAGACGCGAGGTCCGGGTAGTACGCGGGTTGCGCGAGCACGCCGCGCGCGAGGACGCGTCGCGAGGAGGGACCCGGTGTCCCGAACCCCATCGCGAACGTCCGGGTGACCGAGACGTTGCGCCCGTCGCGCGGGTCGTCGACGACGCAGTGCGCCGCCGTCACCGCGAGGTCTGGCGCGATCAGCGTGACGCCGCAGCCGGGGCTCAGAGAGCGCTCGTCCGGGCCACGCAGGAGGTAGCCGGCGGGGGCGTATCCGGTCTCTGCGGCACCACCGACCACCTGCTGGGAGTCGGCCCCGAACGCTCCTCGCGGCGCGACGTCCGCTGCGCATCCAGAGAGCGCCGCGATCGCGAACGCGCCCACGCCCATCCAGCCAGCCGCCTTGCTCGTGCTCTCGACGCTCATGGGGGTCCTCCGTTGGCAGGTCGCCCGCAAGCAGCACGACCCGTTCCACCCCCCGAGAGCACCGAATGCCAGGGATTTCGCGCATGGGGGGTGGTCACTCGGGGCGCCGGTCGGCCGAGACGCCGACACCCGCGCGCGCCGTGTAGGATGGCCGCCGGAGGTCGGCATGCGAGGCAAGGGCTGGTTCGATCAGGCGGTTCGAGCGCGGGAGGTGGGCTGCGCGCTCGCGGCGGTCGTTGCGACACTCTCTGCGTCGCCTCGCGCCTCGGCGCACTCGGTGACGGTCGACGGCAACACCTCCGAGTGGATCCCCCGCGCCCCCTCGGGCGCGAACCTCGGCATCGTCGCGCGCGACGCGAGCTCCCGGGGCGCGCTCGTGTGGCTGGACGCGCGCACCGACACCCGCACGGACCTGTTCACTCCGGAGTCGGGCGCGGACCTCACGACGTTTGCGGTGACGGCCGACGCGACGAACCTCTACTTCCGCGTCGGCCTCGTCGGGGACGCCACGCCGATCATCGCGCCCGTACAGATCCAGATCGCAATCGACGTCGACCGCGTCGCGGGCAGCGGCAACACGCCCTTCGCCGGCTTCGCCGACACGGACGTCGCAGCCGAGGCGGCGTGGGAGCGGCTCGTGCAGACCCAGGGTGGCCTCGGCGGCACGGTGCAGGTGAGGGACACGACGTATGCGTCCATCGGTGTCGGCGCCATGGCCACCAACGCCTCGACGAACGAGACCGAGATCGCGATCCCTTGGGCGCTCTTGCCCCCGGGCACCCACGACGCGCTGCGGTTCACCGTCGCCGTGTTCCGCGAGAGCGGGGTCGGCGACGCGCTCGACGTGATGGGCAGCTCGGACGCGCTCGACGTGATCTCGGACTACGGCGATCCGTCCTCCGCGATCGCGAACACGTGGATCGAGGTGATGGACGGTGTCGTGAACCACTCCCTCGAGGTCTGGTTCGACCGAACGGGGCGCGAGCCTTACGCACCGCTCCTCGTGTCGCGTTTCCTCTCCGACGCTCCGTCGCCCGCGACGGAATGGGTGGAGATCCGGAACCAGAGCCCGGTCACGCTCGATCTCTCTCGCTACGCCCTCGGCGACGAGGAGACGGTCGACGCGGGCGAGTACATGGGCTCGTTTCCCGCGGGCGCGACGCTCACGGCAGGCGAGGTGGCCGTCGTCGCCGCGAGCGCCGCGGACTACCTGACGGCGTATGGCGTGCCGGCGAGCTACCAGTCGAGGACAGGTGCGGGGCCCGCCGTCGATCTGTCGCGCGTCCTCGTCTGGAGCGACGGCGCGTCGCTGAACCTCGCCAACGGAGGCGACGAGCTGCTCGTGCTCGGATGGAACCGCACGATCGTGGACGTCGTCGCGTTCGCGACGGGCTCATACCCCGGCGTGACGGCACGACCGGCCCCCGGGGCCAACCGGCTCGCCGTGCGCGAGCCCGAGCGCAGCGACACGGACGACTGCGCGCTGGATTTCCCGCTCACGCTCGACGACTGCGGCCCGGGCGCGGGCAGCTGCGGGAGCTGCCGCGCGTGCCAGCGCAACGCGTGCGTCATCGACGCCGGCGCGGCCTGCGACGACGGCGACGCCTGCACGAGCGGCACGACTTGCTCGGTCGCGGCGGTCTGCACGGGCGGCGCGGGCGTGAGCTGCGACGACGGCAACGCGTGCACGGCGGACTCGTGTGATCCCACCGCCGGGTGCCGCAACACCGTGAGCCCCGGCGCCCTCTGCGACGACGGCAACGCGTGCACGGCCTCCGATGTGTGCTTGGACTCGGGCAGCTGCGGCGGCACGCCGATCGGGTGCGACGACATGAACCCGTGCACCGACGACACGTGCCGCGCGGGCGGATGCGTGCACACGCCTGCGACGGGACGCGCGTGCTCGGACGGCTCGCTGTGCACCTCGAGCGACGCGTGCACCGCGACCGGAGCCTGCGCGGGCTCGCCGGTGACCTGCCCTGAGGACGCGAACCCATGCACCACCGCGCGCTGCGCGCCCGCGACGGGATGTGGCTTCGCCAACAACACGGCCGCATGCGACGACGGCAACGCCTGCACGAGCGCCGATGTCTGCGCGGCAGGCGCGTGCGCTGGGACACCCATCAGCTGCGACGATCGCAACGCATGTACGACCGACACGTGCAGCGCGGGGACGTGCCGCTTCGCGCCCGCGACAGGCTCGGCCTGCGACGACGGAAATGCCTGCACCGCGAGCGACGCGTGCGACGGCGCCGGGCTGTGCGTCGGTCGGTCCACATGCGACGCCGCGAGCACGGACGCAGCCCTGGGTGCACCGGACGCGTTCGAGCCGAGCGATGCCTTCACGCCGAGCGATGCGGGCATGGGAGCGGACGAGGACGCCGGCGCGAGCTCGGGCGAGGACGCGGGCGCGAGCTCCGACGAGGACGCGGGCATGACGGCCGGGGAGGATGCCGCGGTCACCACACCGGATGCGGGGGCCACGACCGTCGTGGACGCGTCGATCCCGGGCGCGGACGCGGGCTCGACCGACGGTGGACGTCGGGACGGCGGCGGGCTGGACGCGGCTGGATCGGGGCTGCCGCCCGCGAGCCCGGGCTGCGCTTGTCGTGTGGAGGGCCGGGCCGATCGTGGGCTCGCGCCGATCCTCGCGTTGCTCGGCCTCGCGTTCGCGATCGGGCGCCGCCGCGCACGCGGCGCGTCGGCTCGTTGAGCGCGCGGCGGAGCGGCGTGGTGGGTCTCGGGCTCGCTGTGCTCGCCCTCCTCGCATGGCTTCGAGCGGACCGCGACCTCTCGACCGAAGCCGCGAGGGAGGGAGGGCCAGGACCGCTCGAGTCTGCCGACGAACCTCGAGCCCCCCTGGCCGCTGCCACGTCGCGTGGCGCGGCCGAGGACGAGAATCGACCCGCGGTCGCACCGCCCGACGCGCCGCGTTCGCGCGAGGCGGGCCCGGCCGATCCGTGCGCCGAGCCGCTGGAGATCGCGCGTCACGACCGCCTCGATGAGCTGGTGAACGCGCGTCTCTCCGAGCTCCACGACCGGGCCCGGCTCGCGCTCGCGCGGCCCGGGACGAGCGACGCGCTGCGCAGCGCGCTCGAGGCGGTGCTGGGGAGGGCCGAGCTCGACCTCGCCGCGGTCGAGCCGGCGCTCTCGGCGCCCGATCGCAGGCAGGACGGCTTCGATCTCGCCGCGGGGCTCTACCTCACGCTCGCGGTCCGGCTCGACCGACGCGACGACCGCGCCGTCGAGATCGCGCTCGACCGCGCCATCCGCGCCGATCCAGCCGATCCGGCCGCGTGGGTCCTCCGGGCGCTCCGGGCGATGCGCGGTCACGCGCGGCACGCCGCGCGCGAGGCGCTCCTCGAGGCGTTCGCGCGCGACCGCGCGGAGCCGGCCGTGGCCATCGAGCTCGCCTACGCGCTCGCGGCCACGATCGAGCACCGCCGCGCGATCGAGGCGCTCGACGCCTACCTCGCGATCTATCCCGGAGACCCCGAGGCTTCGCGCATGCACGCCCGGATCGAGCGTCGCGAGGCCGGGGTCGGCGCGGCCGCGAACGCGGTGACCCGGCGCGGCGTGACGGTGCTCCACGCGCGCTCAGTCTCGCGCTCGGCTGCGCTCGCGGCTGCGGAGCTGATCGCGGAGGCTCTCGACGAGGCTGCGCGTCTGCTTGGATTGCCTCGGCGCGAGGAGCTCGCGGTGCTCGTACACCGCGACCATGCCGCGATGCTCGAGGCGATGTGCGGACAGTCCTGGACGGCCGCGGCCTACGATGGGGTGCTGCACGTCGAATCAGAGCTGTTCTCTTCGACCGCGGATCCGCAGGTTCGCACCCTCGTGCTTCGCCACGAGACGCTCCACGCAGCCCTTCACGACCGGCCGCGCGCCGTCCCCTACTGGGCGGACGAAGGCATCGCGCAGTACTTCGCGCCAGGCGTCGATGGGCCACCGGCCGAAGCGCTCGGCGCACGCCTCCTCGATCGACGCGCGGAGGACGATCTCGCGCGCCTCGTACGCGATCGCACCTACGTGCCTCTCGCGTCGCTCGACGGAGCCTTCCTCGACATCGACGACCCGGACGACGCGCGGCTGGCCTACCACCAGAGCCTCGCGATGATCGGCTGGCTCGTGACCGTCCGCGGAGAGCGCGGCATCGCAGAGCTCGTCGCGCGCCTCGAAGCGCAGCCCACGAACGCGCCGCGAGACCCGGCCGCCATCCTCGGCGAGGTCGCGGAGCGTCGCTTCGATGGCGAGGTCCTCCTCGACTACCTCGCGGCTCGCCGCTGAAGCGTGGCGCGTGCGTGGCCCATGGGCTGGCGACGCCGGACCTCTGCTCTGGCTCGTGCCAGCCCGCGCCTCACTCCCTCCGCTCGCTCTGGCTCTCCGAGCATGAGTCACTCGGATTGACTCATGCTCTGATCGTTTCTTGACGGAGGGTCTGGCCGCAGACCCTCCCTCTCGCCGAGTGAATCGGCGAGAGCCTCCCTCCCGCCGATTCGAGCCCGTGTCACCCGCATCGATCCATCCGAGTGCCACGTGCTCTCAGCGCGTCACGTGGATCCCGAAGGCCTGCAGGGTCCCGACGTCGGAGCGCGCGCGATCGCTGACGCGAAGTGTCCAGGTGCCCTGGAGCTCGAGCCCCGCGAGCGCGGGCAAGGCGAGCCGCAACGCGAGGTCGTCGGCGCTGCCTCCCGCGCGGTCGTGCAGCACGAGCTGCGTCGCGCCGCGCTCGAGGACGACACGAAGGTCCCCTTGGTAAGGGTGAGTGATGTCCACGAGCACTTCGACCTCGCGGCCAGTGATCGAGCGCGGGATCTCGAGGCGCCGCTCGATGCCGCTGGGCGTCGCGTCCGGGATCGCCTGGGGGTCTCCGAGGCTCGTGAAGGTGAGCTCCTCGGGCTCGGGCGTGGGCGGCATCTCGGGCTCCTCGGGCTCCTCGGGCATCGGGCGTGTGTCGTGGGTCACGAAGTCGAGCCCCCAGCGCACGAAGCGCCCCGTCGAGCTGCCGTTGTGGTCACTGACCCGCAGGCTCCAGTCGCCGCCCATCTCCTGGCCGCGAAGCGCCTCGACCTCGAAGCTGCCGACGTAGGAGAGCGCGCTCCCCTGAGGACGCTGGGCGAAGAGCACGTGCTCTTGTCCATTCCTGACCAGGGTGATGCGCACGTCGTACATCCAGTCGTGCAGCACCTCGACGTAGACCGAGACGCGCCGGGCAGCGCCGGTCTCCGAAACCGTCAGGGTGCTCGTGATCCCTCGCGGATCGATGTCGGGGATCCGGCGGTCGACGCTCTGTCGGTAGGTCCGCACGCTCTCCGCGCGCAGGTCTGCACGGCTCTGCCGGTGAAGGAGCTGAACGCTCTCGCTGCGGACGTGCGGGCTGACCTGGCGACCTGGCCCGAGCGGCAACCAGAGGTAGTCCGGTCGGTCGGCGTGCGCGAAGGCCGTGTCGGCGCGTCCTTCGATCCACTCGCCGCCGAGGATCTGCCCCGCGGCGTTCATCTCGAGGACGTAGCGGTAGCGGTCGGTGCGGATGTAGCGGTCGATCACGGGCGTGGTGGGCTCGACCGAGGGGTGGCTCTCGGTCACGTAGTCGAGCTCGGCCGCCACGATCGCGAAGCGCTCGGCGCGCGGGTTGAAGGGGTACTCGGCGCCGCTGCGCCCGAGGGCCGACGTTGCCTCGGCCTCGGAGATCTCACGCTGCTCGGTCACGCGGTATCCCGCGAGCGGCTGGTTCCACACTTGCCGCGTCGCGACGCGATCTTCTCCGAACGCCTGACCGCGCAAGCCGAGGAGGTTGGTCACGAGGAGGTGGAACGTGCCCGCGTTGGTGTTGCGGCAGGCCTCGTCTTCGATGCGTCCGTGCGCGTCCCGCGTTGGCCGGTCGAGCAGGCATCGATCTCCAACGGCGATCTGACGCGACTCCTCGTAGAGCAGGATGAGCAGGGCCTTGATGTCGCTCACCTCGAAGCGAACTCCGCCATGCGTGACGGGCTCGAGCGGCTCGAGCTCGAGCATGCTCGCCGGTGTCCACGCGTGGCAGCTGCCCCACCAATCCTCCATTCCGTCGAGGTCGTCGCACTCGTCGGTCCGACCGTCGCCGTCGTCGTCGCGGCCGTTGCGCGCCCGACCGATTCCGTGGTTGTCGCTCCAGTGACGCGCCGCCGGGCCGAGCGCCTCGTAGTACGCGCGGTCCCATGCGCCCGTCCGGCATGACTCCGGCGTCAGCGGTCGCAGGCGCTCGAAGCCTGGCGGCGGAGTCCAGCCGTTGAAGGCCATGTCGTACTTCTCGAGCGGCGACAGGGTGCCCGGGCCCTGCCAGCGCGCGTTGAAGCCGTCCTCCATCGACGGCCAGTAGGTCTCAGTCCACGGCACGACCTCCGCCCGACCCTCGAGCGGCAAGTCTGCGAGCTCGGTCACGAGAGGGATCCCGAACGAGTTCGGGTTGTTGCTGAAGGTCCAACCGTCCGCTTTGCCATCAGCCTCGAGCTGCGGCTCCTCGGGGAGCTTCTCGGCGGCCGAGCAGGCGAGCACGAAGAGGAGAGGAGCGGGGAGAAGGCGTGTCGAACGAGCCATGTTTCCTCGGTGGAATGAACGCGCGTGGTCCGCGTCCGCGTTTAGCAACGTGCGCGCCAGGGACGGCGCCCACCTCCCGTGTGGATCGCTGCGAGCTTTTCCGCGGGCTTCCATGCCTTTCCGTCGCCGCGCCGGCGTTCAGGGTGGCCAGGGAGCGTGGCGCCGTGGCGCTCGCGCTGGCCAGGTCGCGAAGCCGGAGTCGCCACGAAGAGCGAGCCCTTGGACGACAGGCGGACCGCCTCGGGACGGAGGCCGTTTCAGCGCATGACGACGGGCTCGCGCTCGAGCTCAACGCCGAAGGCCTCGTGGACGCGTGCGCGGATGTGCTCGGCGAGCTCGAGGAGCTCGCGGGTGGTGCCTCCGCCGTGGTGCACCAGCGCCAGGGCGTGGGCGCTCGAGACGCCGACGTGGCCGTGGCGTAGCCCCTTGGCGATGCCGCTCTTCTCGATGAGCCAGCCGGCGGCGAGCTTCACGCGGCCGCCCTCGTCGGGCCAGCGCGGCACGGCGGCTGCGCTCGCGGCGAGACCGCGCTCGAGCGCGCGCCGGACGACCTCGTCGGCCACTTCGGGCGCGACGACGGGGTTCGTGAAGAACGAGCCCGCGCTTCGACGGTTCGGATCGAACGGGTCGAGCACCATCGACTTCGCGCGGCGCAGCGCGAGCACCGCCTCGCGGACCTCGGTGAGCGAGGGCGCGGCACGGCCCGCGAAGACCCTCTGGAGCTCGGCATATTTCAGCGCTGGCGGGCCGCCGGGCCGCAGCTCGAAACAGACCCAGGTGACCACGAAGCGAGCAGGCTCTCGCTTGAGGGCGCTGTCCCGGTACGCGAAGCGGCACTCTGCCGGCGTGAGCGCGCGTGTGCGCCTGCTCTGGCGATCGACGACGCCGACCGCGACGATCGTCTCGGACACGTCCTGTCCGTAGGCACCGACGTTCTGCACCGGTGTCGCGCCCACGAGGCCCGGAATGCCGGACAGACATTCGAGCCCCTGCCAGCCGTTGGCCACAGTGGACGCGACGAGCTCGTCCCAGGGCTCGCCGGCGGCGGCCGTCACACGGAGCGTGCGCTCGCCGCGGCGGCTCACCGAGGGCACCGTCGCGACGCCGCGCATCGCCATCGAGAGCACGAGCCCGGGGTAGCCCTCGTCAGGCACGATCAGGTTGGAGCCGCCGCCGAGCACGAAGAGGGGGAGCTTCTCCGCGTCGGCCAGCTCGAGGGCGCGGATGACCTCCGCCTCCGTGCGCGCCGAGACGAGTCGATGCGCGGCCCCACCGAGCCCGAGCGTCGTGCGCGGCGCGAGGGGTGCCTCGAGGCTCGGCACGAGCGGCTGCGGGGCGGTGTATGGGAGCCGCGGAAACTGGCGTTCCGCCGCGAGTCGCAGGAAGAGCGGCTCCCGCGGCGCCGGAAGCTGGCCTGTCTCGAGGGCCTCGCCGAAAAATTGCGTGAGCCGATCGCAGGCGACCGGGAGCTCGGCCGGCGACAACGTGCATCGGTGGTGCGGGCCGATGGCGTGCTCGGGCAGGCGCACCCACACCGGACGGCCGCTCGCGGTCGCGGCGCCGACGATCGCGGCGAGCAACGTGCCGTCGCGGAGGCGGAAGCGGGCGGATCCCACGACGTCCGGCTCGAGGACGAACGGAAGCGCGTGAGGCAGCGAGCGCACGAGCTCCCCGTGGATCGACACGGGCCCGGTCTTGCGGAGGAGCGCGTCGAGCTCCGCGAGCCCGGTCGGGGCAGGAGGGCTCGAAGGGGGCTTGGCGCCGAGGCGCTCGGCGAGCTCGTCGAGCGACGGAGCTCCATGCTCGCACCACCACGCGGCGCGCGGCACGACGGCTCCGCGCTCGTCGACGGACGCGCACGCAAGGCCGCCGCGCAGGGTGACGTCGAAGCGCGACCCTTGGACGTGATCGACCACCGCGAAGAGACACTCTCCGAGGTCGGCAGGCACGTCCTCGGCGCGGAGGCCAGGCCCCGACCACCAGCCCAGTGCCGACGCGTCAGTCTGCACGCGCTCTTCTCCTCGGAGAGGCCGATCGGGCGCATGCGCGAGGAGCGGATTGACCACGTCGTAGCGGCCCTCCCCTCCCACGCAGGGATAGAGCCACGCGACCCAGCCCGTGACGAGGTCCTTTCCGTAGGCAGTCCGGGGCTTGTAGATGCGCTGGAAGAACGCGCGGTCGGGCGCGCCGCCGGCCGCCTCACAGAGCTTGTCGACGATCACGCCGAGCCGCGCAGGCCAGTCCGAGAGGCGCGTTCCCGCCACGAGGTCGCGCATCGCGTCGATGCGCCGCCGCATGGACCGCCAGTCTTCCGCGCTGCCCGTCAGGGTGATCGAAGGGATGCCGCAGACGCACTCGACGCCGTAGTCGAAGAAGGGCGAGCACGCGTCGAGGAGCACGATCTCGCTCGCGAGGCGTTCGACGTCGGTGCTCGTCGTGAAGTCGCAGGTGAAGAGGCGCGCAGGACCATCGCCGATCTCCTCGGCGACTTTGTCGCGCATGCGCTCGACGATCGCTGCGATGCCGCCCGGCTCGGTGGGGAAGGATCCCGGGTGGGTCACCACCAGGCGTCGGCTGCCCTCATGATGAACGAGGCGTCCTCGCATCGCCTCGGGCTCGAGCCGCGCGACGCGCGCGAGCCCCTGTGCGATCGTGATCCAGATCGCGTCGGGCGAGAGCACCAGCGGGCGATGCTCGGCGAAGGCGACGTGCACCGCGCCGAGCAGGGCGTGCGTGCGAGGCAGCTCGAGCACCGCCAGCGTACGTTCGACTCCGACCGCGAGCACGTCTCCGACCTGCTCGCCGAACGTCCGCGTGCGCGCAGGATCCCGCGCGGGCGTGACGTCGTCGACGTGAAAGGTGATGGGCATCGGGAAGCCGTCGAGCGCCCGTCAGCTCACTCCGCGGCGCCGAGCCGCGCGTGCGGTTCGTGGCCGTCGTCGTGCGCTTGGTCAGCGCCGCCCCGCGCGCCATGGCCGGGCTCCTCGAGGAGGCGGGTCTTGCCGTCGGGAAAGAGACGCGACTCCATCTCGGCCAGGAGGGGCACGAGGCTCGCAGGCGCCACGGCGCTCACCGCGACTCCGCCACGGCCGCGCGCGATCGCGTCGGCCTCCCCGGGGGGCAGGCGGTCGGCCTTGTTCAACACGAGGATGGTCGGAGTCCTGGCGAGGCCGAGCTCCCCGAGGAGGTGCTCGGTCGCGCGGATGTGGTCGGCGATCGCCGGATCGCTGACGTCGACGACGTGCAGGAGGAGGTCGGCGTCCTCGGTCTCCTCGAAGGTCGCGCGGAACGCCGCGAACAGCTCCTTGGGGAGGTCGCGGATGAAGCCGACGGTGTCGGTGATCACCACCTCACGCTCGCGAGGGAAGCGGATGCGGCGCGAGCGCGTGTCGAGCGTCGCGAAGAGCTTGTTCTCCGCGATCGTGTCGGAGCCGGTGAGCGTGTTGAGCAGCGTGCTCTTGCCGGCGTTCGTGTAGCCGACGATCGACACGATCGGTACGTCGCGCCGGCCGCGGCGCTGGCGTCTCTGCTTGCGCTGCACGGCCAGGTGCTCGAGCTCCGCCTCGAGGCGGCTCACGCGATCGCGGGCGCGGCGCTTGCCGATCTCGAGCACCGTCTCGCCGGGGCCGCGGCCTCCGATGCCGCCGGTCAGACGCGAGAGCGCGTCGTCCTTCTGTCCGATGCGCGGCAAGAGGTACTTCATCTGCGCGAGCTCCACCTGGAGCTTGCCGTCGCGGCTCTCGGCGCGCTGGGCGAAGATGTCGAGGATGAGCTGCGTGCGGTCGATGACCTTGAGGTCCGTGACCGACGCGATGGCCGAGGCCTGGCTCGGGCTGAGGTTGCGGTCGAAGACGAGCACGGTCGCGTCGAGCTGCATCGACTTGAGCACGAGCTCGTCGAGCTTGCCGCGCCCGAGCACGTACTTCGCGTCGATCGCGTCGCGCACCTGGATCACGCGGTCGACGACGGCGACCCCCGCCGAGCGCGCGAGCTCCTCGAGCTCACGGATGGAGTCCTCGGCGGCCTGGGCACCCCGTCGGTCGGTGACGTGCACGAGGATCGCGCGGCCATCCTTGCCTTCGACCTTCCGCGTGCGCGCGACGCGGGCGAAGCCCTCCTCGAGCTCGGTCACGAGCGTCGAGGGGTCGACGGACTCTTCGCGACCGTAGGGGATCGGCCCGAACGTCGCGTAGGGCGCGTCGCTCCTGCCCTCGGCCACGGGCACGTTGTGCCCGTAGTGCACCGTGCTCGGCTGTCCATCGCTGCCGAGACAAAGCGCGCACACGAGGTCGAGGCGCAGACGCGTGAGATCGACGAGATCGTCGCGCGTGAGGCCTTCGTGGTTCAGGTGGGTGTGGATCAAGCGCAAGCCGCGGAATCGCCCCTCGGCGGCGCGCGCGCGGCCGATGTCCGGGAGCATGAGCTTCGTCGCGTCTCCGACGACCACCCATTGCACCTGGCCGTTGCGATCGACCAGCACGCCCACCTGACGACCGGTCGCGGACGAGACCTCGGCCATCGAGCGCGCCAGCTCGGGCGTGAGGAGACGGTCGAAGGGGACCCGTCGGCGGTAGAGGCGCTCGAGCGCGTGGACGTCGGAAGGGGCGAGCCCGGTGGTATTGCCGTGGATCGTCAACGAGCACCGAGCCTAGGGCAGTCGATCCGCCCGGAGAAGCGGAAAGACGATGCCGAGCGCGCCCGTGACGTCAGAACCGTCCCGTCGCTGGCTGGCCAGGCTGGCCGACCTGCTGCATCACGTTGCCGCCCTGGTCGGCGAAGGTGAACGCCTGCTGGACCCGGAACGCAGGGCCGTTCTCGGCCGCGACCACGACGTCGACCGGACCCGCCTCGTGCTGCGGCGTCACCACCAGCAGCGTCGAGGTGTCCATGATCGTGACGGCCGTCGCGCGGAGTGATCCGAAGTACACGGCGTAGCCGATGTCCTGGCGGAAGTTCGCGCCGGTGATCTGGATGGGCTGCTCGCCAGCTGTGGCACCGGCGCGCGGCTGGACGTCCCACACCTCCATCGGGCCGGTGGGCCCGCCACCCTCGCCACAGCTCGAGAGACCGATCGCCCCGAGGACGAGGCCGGGGACGAGGCCGGAGGTGAGGGCGAGGCGAGACAGTCGGGTGCGCGACATGGCCGGGGCTCCTGGTGCCCCGGGTCGGTGGGGCGGCGCGACCATACGAAGGGGGCGTGGCCGGGGTCAAGATGGATCCCCCTGTCGGGCTGCGTAGTCTGCTCCTTTACAAGCGAGGGGCGGGCCGAGCAGACTGCGCCCTCGAGTGGCGAAAAAGAGCCTTCTCCTCGTCGACGGTGACGTGCGCAGCCTGCGTGTGCTCGAGGTGAGCCTGCGCAAGGCCGGCTACAACCTCACGACCTGCAGGGCGGCCAAGGATGCCCTCGACGCACTGCAATACTCGACGCCGGACCTGATCCTGAGCGACACGCGGTTGCCCGGCATGGATGGCTTCGGGCTGGTCGAGGCCCTCCGGCTCAACACGGAGTGGGCGGCGATCCCCATCATGTTTCTGTCGAGCGATGCGACGGTGGAGAGCAAGGTCCGCGGCCTCCAGCTCGGGGTCGAGGACTACCTCACCAAGCCCATCTACACGAAGGAGATCCTCGCGCGGATCCACCTCGCCCTCAACCGGCGCGAGCGCGATTCGTTCGCCCGAGGGCGAACGAGCACCTCCAAGACTCGGTTCACGGGCTCGCTCGCGGACATGGGCCTCGTCGACCTGCTCCAGACGATCGACGTGAGCCGAAAGTCGGGCGTCCTCGACGTGCGCGGGCCCAAGGGGCAGGGCACCGTCACGTTCCGCGATGGCCAAGTCCTCGACGCGGAGCTCGGCCGCATCCACGGAGAGCGCGCCGTCTACCGACTGCTGCTCTGGAACGACGGTGACTTCGACATCGATTTCCGCCCGGTGCGGAGCGAGGCGAAGATCGTGACCCCGACCACCGGCCTGCTGATGGAGGGCATGCGCCGCGTCGACGAGTGGGGGCGACTCCTCGAGCAGCTGCCTCCGCTCGGATCGATCCTCGAGGTCGTCGACACCGAGCTCATCCCCCGGCTCGGCGAGCTCCCGGACGAGCTGAACCCGATCCTCAAAGCCGTCGATGGCTCGCGCTCGCTCGAAGAGGTGCTCGACACGGTCGAGGCCGACGACCTCGCGACCTTGTCCGCGCTCACGAAGCTCTTCTTCGAGGGGCTCATCCAGCCCCTGCCGCAGACCAGGACGCTCCGGCCGGACGGGGCGATGGACAGCCAGGAGGAGGAAGCCGTCGTCGGGGCCGATCGTGCGGATCCTGACGGTGGTGGCGCACCTGTGCCGCTGGCCGGCCCCTCTGTGCCAGCGCGCGGACCCGCGGTCATGCCGGGAACGCCCGTGATTCCCCCGCCATCGAGGAAAAACGACGATGGCACAGCGGCCGGCACGCCGGCTGCACAAGGGGGAGGTCACCGTCCCGGACCGGGTCCCCATCCGCCGAGCGTGGGTCGCCGCCAGACCCTGCTGGGACCCGACTTCGGGAAGACGACGGAAAAGCTGCTCGCCGCGTTCGACCCACCGCACGCATCCCGCACGCCCGAAGAAACCTCACCGATCGGGCAGGACCCACCTCCTGAGCCGGATCTCCCGGTTCGAGCGTCCTACCCCGAAGCGACCTCGCCGAGCGAACCCGACCCTTCGCCTGCTTCGGCGCCTTCGCCCGCCGCTCCCAGCCAGGTCACCACGCGCAGCACTCCGGATCGAGAGGACCCCATGGCCAAGAAGAACAAGAAGAACCGCAGCTCCGAGCGTCCGCCGGCGTCGATGCGACCGCCCGAGCCGAGCAAGCCGGTCGAGCCCGTCGAGGCCAGGCGGGTCGAGACGACCCCGCCCCCTGCGAAGCCGGACGAGAAGGAGGCCGCGAGCAACGTCATTCAGTTCCCGGCACAGGCGAAGCGGGGCGCCTCTACCGCCGACGACGAGCCGGACGACCAGCCGCAGACGGACCACACGCAGCCCCGCCTGAAAGCCGAAGACTCGGAAGACAGAAACGCGGAGGCCAAGAAGACCGAGACCAAGTCCGAGCGCCCGCCGGCCTCGAGGAGCGAGCCGCCGCGTGCGGCCAGCGAGGACGAGGACGAGGACGGTCCGAAGGAGCGGCGCGACAAGCGGAAGAGGAAGGCGCCCCTGACCGAGTCGAGCGAGGTGCGCGCGCTCGGCACCGGCGACCACGCGGTCGTCACCGCGGAGTTCTGCAAGAGCAAGAAGAAGGGGGCCCCCGAGGAGGACGACGACTTCGCGGACCTCCAGCGGTCGCTCGAGCCGATGTCGCCCGAGCGCAAGCGTGCGATGTGGGCGACGGCCGGGATCGTCGTGGTCGGTCTCGCTGCGATCAGCGGCTACTACTACTACCACAACTACCACATGCCCCAGCCGGTCCAGCTCGGTCAGGCCGGTCCGGTCGAGATGCCTCAGCTCGCTGGCGCGGCAGGCACGCAGGCGGCAGGCACGCAGGCGGAGGCGACCGAGGGCGCAGCAGCCGCGACCGAGGTGACGCCGACCGCCGAGGCGACACCGCCCGTAGAAGCGACACCGCCGGTGGAAGCGACGCCGCCGGTAGAAGCGACGCCGCAGACCACGGAGGTCGCCATCGCGCCGCCCGCCACCACCGAGGCGGCGGTGCCCCCGCCGACGACGGCGCCCGCGGAGGCGACCCCGGCCGAGACCTACGAGTCGGTGCTGGCGCACGCGGTCGCCGCCCGCGGTGCGGCGCGACAGATGCCGCTCCTCCAGCGCGCCATCGAGCTCAACCCGAACGGCGCCGAGGCGTTGGCGCGGCTCTCGTTCATCTACGTGAGCCGCCCGGGTCGCGCGAACATGGAGCAGGCACGTTCGCTCGCGGAGCGCGCCACGGTCTCGGACCCGACGAGCTCCCAGGCCTGGCTGGTGCTCGGCGCGGCCAGGAGCGAGCTCGGTGACCGCGCGGGCGCGCGCGCCGCGTTCGACTCGTGCGTCGCGCAGGGTACCGGCCGCTACGTGTCCGACTGCCGCGCGAGCCGCTGACCCTCGTGGGTCGTCTCCGCGACAGGTTCGATGCAGACGGCGGCGGTTGACGTGCCGGGGCTGGGCCCCGGCAGCGTCCGGGTCAGAGGCGCGCCGCCAGCTCCCTCGCGAGCGCAGCGTCCAGCTCCGGGACGACCAGATCGAATCGTCGCCGAACGCTGCGCACGTCAGCGTCCCACTCGGTGCTGGGCAGACCCGCGGTGAGGAGGATCGAGAGCCGAGGAGCCCGGATCGCCACGACCGCAGAGCCCACCGTGACGAGCGCCTCGTCCGAGAGCCCTGCGTCGACCTCGGCGAGACATGCGGGCAGCGCGAGCAGTGGGGCTGCGAGGCGGCGACCCGTCGGCGTGTCGACGATCGTCGCGGCCCCGTCTCGGAGGATCACCTCGAGCTCGGTGAATCGCATGCGCGCGCTCTCGAGCCCCGCGCGCAGAGCGCGCAGCGACGTCTCGAGCGCGGAGCGACGCACCGAGACCAGCGCGATCGAAGGCACCGAGAAGGGGGCCCGGAGGGCGTCGTCGATCGGGGGAAGCTCGTCGGGCTCGGCGGGAAGGAGAGGAAGTCGGAGGCCTCGGGCTGCCCGCTCGGTCACGACCGCGGTCCGCGTTCGACCTCGAGCCCGTCGGCCTCCCAGTGCAGGAAGCCGCCTGCGAGGAACCCGACCTGGTGGCCTTGCTTCAGAAGCTTCTCCGCGAGCTCCTTGGCCTCGTCACCGGCGCGCGCGTAGAGAACCCGGACCCTCCCGTCGCGGGGCGCGAGCTCGGCGGCGCGCGCCTCGAGGCTCGCCGCCGGGATGTTCACCGCGCCCGGAATGCGGTAGCGGTTGAACGCGAGCTCTTCGCGGACATCCACGGGCACCACGCGGCGCTGTTTGATGAGCTCGGCGAGCTCGTTCGGCTTCAGCTCGTTGGCCGTGCGGGGCAGGACCGGCTGGAGCAAACGCAGGATGGTCTTCTTGTCGGCGAGCCCCTGGTCCCAGGCGCCCACCACCTCGCCCCCCTGCACGACGAACAGGGACGGGATGCTTTGCACCTGGAAGGCCTGGGCCAAGCGGCGGTTCTTGTCGCTGTCGACCTTGACGACCTTGACCTTGCCCTCGAGCTCCTTGGCGATCTGCTCGACGATCGGCGACTGCACTTTGCACGGCTGGCACCAGTCCGCGTAGAAGTCGATGAGGACGGGAAGCTCAGAGCGGATGACCTCCTTGTCGAAGGTCGAGTCGGTGACGTTCAGAACGGTCATGGCGGTCGTTCTCCGGTGCGTGCGACCGCTTCCTTACCCACCCCGCGCTCCCTTGCCAACCCCGACGATGGGCGGGGGCGCCGCACGCGCCGGGGCCCGAAAGATCTCAAGGCGAGGCGCGGGGCGACCGATCGAGCGTCTTGCCCATGCCAGGAGACCCCAACGCCCCCGTGCAGAGCACCGAAGCCCCTCGGCCGCACATCGTCTTCGTCGAAGACGAGCCGGTGGCGTTGTCGTCCCTCGACCAGCGCCTTCGCAAGTTCCGTGGGACGTGGGGCATCTCCCTCTGCAAGAGCGAGGACGAGGCCCTCGAGCAGATGCGCGCAGCTCCGCCGAGCGTCGTCGTCGCGGACATCGGCCCGCGCCTCGAGGGCGATGGTTTCCTCCGGCGCGTCCAACGAGAGCATCCCCAGGCGGTGCGGATCGCGCTCTCTCGCCATTTCGATGCGGAAGCGGCGACGCGAGCCCTCTCGGTCGCGCACCAGTACCTGGAGAAGCCCTGCGACCTCCACAAGATCGTCGAGATCATCGAGCGGCGCGAGCGCCTCGAGACGATGTTCGGGAGCTCGGAGGTCGTCGCGATCGTGGCGGCGAGCCCGACGCTGCCCCCGGCCCCGCGCACGTACGCGAAGCTCACGTCGTTGCTCGCGCTCTCGCGCTGGTCGCTCGACGACATCGTCGCGGTCGTCGAGGCGGACGCCGTGCTCACCGCCAAGTTGATCCAGGTCGCGGCCTCCCCCTTCTTCGGCTTCCGCCGGCCCATCGCCTCCGTCCGCGAGGCCGTGCGCGTCCTCGGAGTCTCCATGGTGCAGCGCCTCGCGCTCGGCCTCGAGGCGACGCACGACTTCCCGCGGATCTCGTTCGACGTGCTCGACGTGGAGGAGCACGCGCGGCACGCGTCGAGGGTCGCAGCGCGCGCGGCCGAGCTCGCGCCCAAGGAGCAGGCGATGGACGGTTACGTCACCGGACTCGTGCACGATCTCGGTCGACTCGTGCTCGCGATCACGCGGCCCGACGTGCTTCGCGACGTCCGGCGCGGCGCGCCCGGGGACGAGCGGGCGCAGCACGAGCTCGAGCGCGCCTACCTCGGATTCGGCCACCCCGAGCTCGGCGCGGCGCTGCTCGCCCTGTGGGGCCTCCCGGGCAGTCTCGTGAACGCCGTACTGACGCACCACGACCCCGAGCCGTTCGGTCTCGGCGCGTGGATCAAGCAGGCCGAGTCGGAGGCCGACGCCTCGGCGAACGACGTGCCCTGGGAGCGCTGGTAGGGGGTTCCCTGCTCGGGCCCGAGCCTGCTCACGAACCCGCAGCGTCGTCGGGCGGCTGCGCGTCGAGGGCGGGCGCGTCGAGGCCGGGCGCGTCGAGGGCGGGCGCGTCGAGCCGCTCAGCGGCGTCGGCCAGCGGCGCAGCATCGACGCCGCCGGGCGCGTCGAGCGCTGCGTCGAGAACGGGCGCGTCGGCCGCACCGGAGCCCGCATCGAGCGCCGCGTCCGGAACGAGGTGCGCATCGGGTCGCGCGGCGTCGGGCCGCGCGGCGTCGGGTCGTGCGGCGTCAGGGGGCCCCGAGTCGAGGCCGAGCTCGCAGAGCCGTTCTTCGGAGCAGACGTAGCCGGCGATGCAGTCCGAGTCCGCGCTGCACACGCGGCCCTCGAGCGAGACAGGACCGAACTCGCAGCCCGCCAAGGCGAGCGCGAACGCAGCGAGCCGAGAGGGGCGCATCAGAAGGACCCCTCGAGCGAGAGGCCGCCGGGGCCGATCGAGGCGCGCACCGCCTCGGCGCGGTGGTGGCCGAAGGGGACGGCCACGAGCCAGATCGCGCCGATGGCCGCGATCCCCCCGCCGACGGCGAACAGGACGTTCGCAGCGAGCGACAAGTCCGGCACGGTCCGCGCGAGGTCGTACGCGCGCGCCTGGGTCGTCCTCGGGTCGGAGGCCTCGCGGTGGTTGGCGGACGCGACCTGGCCGAGAACGACGGCGAGCGCGAGGGTCAGGCCACCGATGCCCAGGCCCGCGGCAGGCGCGGCCCACAGCTCGGCGGGCGGCCCCGGCGCCCAGACCTCGCGGGCCACGCCGATGCGCACGGCGCTCGCCTCACGGTCTTGCGCGCGCCCTTCGGACACGCGGGCCAGGGGCGCGCCGAGCGCCAGGAGCACGGCCGAGGCGAGGGCGAGGGAGCGGAGGAGGTGGCTCTGCACGGCGCGACGATGGCCCAAGCGCGGCCTCGACGCCAACGCTGCCGCATCGCCACTGCACAGCAGCTCTGGAGGGGATGCCCCGGCGGCGAATCGGATGGGTTGCGTGCGCGCGGGCCCTCGACGGGGCCCGAGACCGAAAGCGCGCGACGAGGGGCCGCGGCCCGGGCGAGGTCAGCGCGCGCGGAGCGCCTTCTTCTGCGTGCGCTGCGCGTCGGCGACGTCCCGCACCGCCGCGCGCAGCTCGGCGAGCTCCCGGCGCAGGGCCGCGACGTCGTCCTCGCGCGCGTCGTCGGCCTGCCCCGCGGGCCCAGCCAGCGCAGGGGCCCGCGCCTCGATCGCGGGCGGCTCGGGCTCGAGAGGCGCGAAGCCACCCTCGGGGGCAGGCGGCGCCGGCCGTCGCTCGGGAGAGAGCATCTGAGAGGCGCCGATCACGATGCGCGCGAGGGCGTTGCTCGCGGCGAAAGGGACCGTCGCCATCGGCACGTAAGGCGCGACGGCCTCGGCCCCGGAGCGCGCGGTCTGGTAGAGCTCGAGGGCGCTCGAGACGTAGCGACCGAAGAACTCCGCGAGGTGCTCGTCCTTCATGCGGATGAGCTGCGTGAGCAGCGGCACCGGCAAGAGGCGCGCGGCGCCGCGGCTCTCGAGGATGATCTGCGCGAGCGCCTCCTGCGTGAGATCTTCGTTCGTCTTGGCGTCGAGCACGCGCACGTCGTCGCCCTTCTTGATGCGCGTCTCGAGCTCCTCGAGCGTGACGTAGCGGCTGAGGCCCGTGTCGTAGAGACGACGGTTGCCGTACTTCTTGATCACGATCGTCTCGCGCACGCGAGGCCCACGGAGGCGCATCGGCGGGGTGTAGCGCGTTTTGCGGCAACGCAACACGACGCGTCGCAGCGCGCTCGCGTCCACTCCGGACATCCTTGACAGACAGCGCCCCGCGGGCCAACCCTTCGCGTTTGTTGCAGCGCAGCAAAGATGCGGAGCCCGCCGTGAACCCTCCTCGAACGTCGCCGTCGTTCCACAGCCCCGTGACCTCTCCGCCCATCGCGGCGCTGTTGGCTGGCGCGCTCGCGCTCACCGGCTGCGCGGACGGCTCACGCACGAGCTGTCGGGTGGGCGCCGACTGCACCTCCGGCGTCTGCTTGTCCGACGGCACGTGTGCGCTGCGGCGCGGGGACGCGGGGGCCGGCGCCGACGCGACCGCGGTGGGAACGCCCGACGCCTACACGACGCCAGGCTCCGACACGGGCCCCGTGCCGGACTCCGGCGCGCGCGTGTGCTCGCCCGACCGCGACGGGACGATCACCCGCGCCGAGTCGCCCCTCCGCGCGGGCCTCTACGCGACGTTCCGCATCGCGGAGGATGCGACGGTCGACACGGTTGGGACGACGCGCGAGGGCGTGCGCCGGTGGGATTTCTCCGGCGCGCTCCCTGGCGAGAGCGACGCGCGCGTCGAGTTGCTCGCCCCCGAAGGCGCGTGGTGGGCCGGTGACTTCCCGCTCGCGACGTACGCGGCGCGCCTCTCGGCTTCGAG
>JBKDQC010000373.1:0-8123 GCA_046342295.1 Deltaproteobacteria bacterium
GCGCGGATCCGCGCCGAGGCTGACGCGATGCGTCCGGTACCCGACGCGGGTCAACCGACGAGCGTGCGTCCGACCGCCTCGAGCGCGTCGAGGTCGTGCACGTCGTGGTCGAACACGGGCACCTCGAGGAGGGGCAAGGACGCATCGACGCGCTTCTTCAGCTTGTCGATCTGGATGCGGTCGGCCTCCGCGCGGACCTTCGCGTCCTCGTAGGCCCGGCGGACTCGGCCCACGATCTTGCCGGCGTCGAGGCCAGAGAGGTGAGGCCTCGCTTCGGCCTCGAGCGCGGAGGTCGTGGCCTTCACCTCCGGGAGCACGCGGTGCACCTGGTTCACGACGAGCGCGTCGCGGTTCATGCCGGCCGCGCCGAGGCGGTCCGCGAAGAACACGGCCTCTTCGATCGCGAGCGGTGCGGGGCTCGTGACGATGACGAAGGCCACCTCGGGCGAGCGGAGCGCCGCACCGACCTCCTCGGAGCGCTTGCGGAATCCGCCGAAGAGGTCGTTGAACTCGGTGAGGAAGCTGGCGACCTGCTCGAGGAAGCCAGCCCCGGTCAGCTTCGAGATGCCCTGAAGGACCATCTTGGCGCCCCGCCCCACCAGGTTGAACGACATCGAGCCGGAGGTCTCGAAGGCCGTCACGATCCACTGCATCGTCGGGGAGTCGACCAGGCCCGCGAGGCGCTCGGGCGCGTCGAGGAAGTCGAGCGCGTTGGACGTCGGCGGCGTGTCGAGCACGATGAGATCGTAGCGGGGGTCGCTCCGCACGGCGTGGAGCTTCTCCATCGCCATGTACTCCTGGGTGCCGGCGAGCGAGCCCGAGATGTACTGGTAGAGGCGGTTGTCGAGGATGCGCTGCGCGCGCGCAGGGCTCGAGGCGTAGCGACGGACGAGGTCGTCGAAGGTGCGCTTGCCATCGAGCATCATCGCCGAGAGCGAGCCCTTCATCTCGAGCCCGCGCGCCGTGAGCACGGCCGCGTCCACGACCCTCTCGTCGGTGGTCATCTCCTTGAGGCCGAGGCTCGTCGCGAGGCGGCGCGCCGGGTCGATGGTCAGGCAGAGGACGCGGCGACCGTGCATCGCGGCCCAGAGCGCGAGCGAAGCTGCCGTCGTCGTCTTTCCGACGCCCCCCGACCCCACGCACACGACGACGCGATGGGTCTCGAGAATCTCCTTGAGAGGACTGACGGAAGCCATCGGGAGCGCGCGAAGATAGGGTGCGTGCGCCGCGAAGTCACGCGCGCAGAGCCCAGCGGCGTCGAGGATGGCCAGGCACGACCCGGTCCAGCGCCCGAACCGCGCGCACGAGGCCCGTGCCTCCTCGAGGGACGGTATGCCCCAGGGGCGGCCCCCCGAGGGACTCTCCGAGCCGTCACACGGAGAGCGCCCCGAGCACGCGGCTCCACGCGTCGTCGAAGCCTCGATCACGGAACACGAGCAGCGTCAGCCCGGCGAGCGTGGCCGCCGTCTCGAGGCGTGCGGCTTCGCTCGCTTGGACCAGGACGAAGACGGGGCGACGGTCGGCCAACGCACGGTCGCGGCCCACCGCGCGCGCCAGGTTGCGACAGCGCTGGTTGAGAAACCACCAGAGCGCCCACTCCTCTCGCCCGAGACCCATGCCCAGAAAGACCAGGGGCGCCGTCATCGCCGCGCTCACCCAGCTCTTGGCATGAGGGCGCTGCGCGTCCCAGACGGCCTCTCTCTCTTCGGGGCTGTAGGCGTCCGAGTCGAGGCTCCTCCGCTTGCGTGGAAAGAGCGCCTTGCGCATCGCTTCTTCGGCGTTCTTGTGACCCCGTCGCGCGCGCTCCAGCTCGCCGATGAGGAGACCGTACTTGCGCTGGCCGAGCTGGAGCGAGTCGGCGTCGAGCACGGACCCGTGTGGATACCAGACGCGCGCGCCCGTCTCGCCGTGAACGGCGTAGTCCCAGACGGGATCGAAGCGATCCTCGCGCTCACGCACCCACGCGGGCGCCGTCGTGTGAAGGCCCAGATCGAAGTTGAAGCTGACGATGTCGCGGAAGCGCGCCGAGGCGAAGCGCTCCGCGAACGCACGCGTGGAGCCGCCCGGGGGGTACTCGGAGAGCAGCGTCGCGCGGACGTGTCGCTCGAGCTCGGCCTCGACGCGGTAGGGCTTCTGCTTCGATCGCTGGGCGATCTCCGTGAGCATCGCTTCCCAGACGAGCGTCGTGTTGCCGATCAGGCGCTCTCCCTCGGGCACCGCGAGCTGGAGCCCGAGATCGTGCGCGACGCGGACCAGCAGGTCGCGCCAGTCGAGGCGCTTGCGCGCCTGCGCGTTGAACCCGGTGCCCAGCACCGGCACGAGCAGGCGACGCCCTTCCGCGTCGCGACGGCACGCGAGGGTCTCGAAGCGACGCCACGCGAGCTCGCTCTCGGGTCGTTCGAGCAGGGCAGGGTGGGTCTTCGAGACCCCGTCCGGGAGCGGCGCGTCCTTGGCGAGCGAGAGCATGCATCACGGTCGCGATCCTGGAGGCCGGACTGACAGCGCGGGGCCCGGGACATCGCACGAACCGAACGGTTGCGCCGAGCGCGCGGGTGATACGCTGCGCCCATGCATCCAGCGCATCGTGAGCCGACGCTGCTCGAAGAGGGATGGTCGCTGCTCCTGGCCGCCGCGGACGACGCGAAGGCGCGCGATCGGGCGCTGCGCATCGCGATCGCGCTCGTCGAAGCGGACCCCTTCCAGCTCAACGCGGCGGCGCTCCTCACGCGCCTCGCGATCGCGACCGGAAAGAATTCCGAGGCGGTCGCCGCCGCGGGCAGGCTCGTCGACGCGTATGTGCGACGAGGCGATCTGCCCGGCGCCACTGCGGCGGCGGTGCTCGCCGACCGGGCGGGCGGAGACGGTACCAAGCTGCGCAAGAACATCGCCGAGGCGTTCGGGCGAGGGAGCGCACGCGTCGCGGACGTCTCGCCCGTGCCGCCCGCACTGCCCTCGAGCCCCGACACTTCGCCGCTCGACGCGCTGTCGGGCAAGGCCCTCGTCGCGCGGGCGATCAAAGCGCTCGACAGCTTCGTGAAGGCGAGCGACCCGGCGGCCCACGCCGACGTGCCCGCGCTACCCCTCTTCTCGCAGCTCGCTCCGGAGCCGCTCACGCGCCTGCTCGGAGCGCTCACCGTGCGCGACCTCGACACGAACGGCGTCGCGGTCGAAGAAGGAAGCGAAGGGCGAGAAGCGTTCGTCGTGGTGCGCGGGACGCTGCGCGCCGAGCGCCGCGCGCACCCCGGCGCGGAACCGACCCTGCTCGCGGTGCTCGGGCCAGGCGCGATCTTCGGGGAGATGGCGCTCGTGTCGAGCGCTCCGCGCGCTGCGTCCGTCTTCGCGCAGGAGCCGACGACGTTGCTCGTCGTCGCCCGCGACGCGCTCGAGTCCATCGCGGAGACCGAGCCTGCGATCGGGCGCGAGCTCGGTTCGTACTGCCGCTCACGCATGCTCGCGAACCTGGTTCGCACGAGCGCCCTCCTCTGCGCTCTCCCCGCCACGGAGCGCGCGTCGGTCCTGGCACTCTTCGAGACCAGGACCTTCGAGGAAGGTCAGGTGCTCTTCGAGCAGGGCGGCGAGCCCGACGGGCTCTACCTCGTCGCGAGCGGCGGTGTGCGCGTCACGGCGCGCGACCCGTCGGGGGGCGAGGATGTCGTGATCGCCGATCTCGGTCCTGGCGACGTCGTCGGGGAGATCAGCATCGTTCTCCGAAAGCCCGCGACCGCGACCGTCACGGCCGCGTTCCCCACCGTCGCGCTCGAGCTCTCGAGGCGACGCTTCCAGGAGGCCATCCGCAAGCACCCGGCCGTGCTGTCGGAGCTCTACGACCTCGCGACCTCGCGCGCGGACGAGCTGCACAGCGTGGTGGCCCAGGAGACCCTCGACGTCGAGGACGTGGTGCTCCTCTGACCGCCCATCTCTCCCGCGGAGCCTCGTTGCCGAGGGTGGTCGCATGAGCTCGAGCGCTGGAGCGATGTCGTGAGCCGCGCGCGGACCACGACCGGGCAGCCTCGAGGCGGGCTCGAGCGGGCCAAGTTCCTCGCCGCGCTGAGCCACGAGCTCCGCACGCCGCTCAACTCGATCCTCGGCTTCACGCACGTCTTGCTGTCGGGCCTCGACGGCCCCCTCACGCCAGGCCAACGCGAGGACCTCGAGGCGATCGCGAGCGCGGGCGAGTACCTCTCGGCGCTCGTGCGCGAGGTGCTCGACACGTCCGCGGAGACGACCGGCGAGCTCGAGGTGTTCGGCCCCGTCGACCTCGACCCCATCGTCGAGGATGCGGCCCGCCTCTTCGCACCGCAGGTGAAGAAGACGCAGCACCAGATCATGCTCACCCGGAGCGAGCCGATGCCCCGGCCGTTCGGCTCACCGCGCGCGGTCCGCCAGGTGCTCTTGAACCTGATCGGCAACGCGGCCAAGCATGGAAAGCCCGGCCCGGTCCAGGTCTCGGTCTTCGCGCGCGGCGACGTGGCCGGGCTCGCGGTGACGAACCTCGGCCGCTCCGTCCTCACGGCCCGCGAGGCGCCGTTTCGTCCCTTCGAGCGGGGCGCCGAGGGCCGCGCAGACCCCGAGGGGTGGGGTCTGGGCCTCGCGATCGCCGACGAGCTCGCGGCGCGCATGGGCGGCGTGATCGAGATGCAGAGCGGCGAGACCGCGAGGGGCCCGGTGACGACCTTCGCGCTCCTGCTGCCGCTCGTGCGCAGCGCTCGCCTGCGGGAGATCCCGAACACGCACACCATGCCGACGCGCACGCATTTCGTCGCGGCGATGAGCCACGAGCTGCGCGCTCCGCTCGGCTCGATCGCCGGCTTCGCGAGCCTGCTGGAGGACGAAATCGAGGGGCCTCTCACCGCAGTGCAGAAGCAGAGCGTCACGCGCATCCGGCGCAGCGCCGAGAGCTTGGTCTCCTCGCTCACCGACATTCTCGACGTCGCGCGCGCCGACGTCGGTCGGCTTCAGCTCGCGCTCGGCGACACGCAGCCGAGGGCCGTCGCGAACGACGTGCTCGCAGGCGCCGAGAGGCTCGTCGCAGACCGCGAGCCACCGTGCTCGCTCGCCTTGGACGAAGTCTCGCTCGAGACGCTCGGCGTCGTGTCCATCGATGCCCGACGCGTGGTCCAGGCCTCGCTAGGTCTCGTGCGGCACGCGCTCCGGGCGAGCTCGACGACCGAGCTACGGATCGTCGTTCGCGCGCTCGACCACGACGTGCCTTCCCACGAGAGACAGCTCCGCGTGGAGGTGCACGACCCCTCGCGCACCACCGATCCCCAGGAGGCCGAGGCGACCTTCGATCCCTTCTTCGCGCTGGTCGATGCGAGCGGACGCCGCATCCTCGGTCTGGGCCTCGCGCCCGCGCTCGCGCGCACGATCGCCCGCCTGCACGGCGGCGACGCGTGGTGCGAGACCAGCCGCGGCACGACCTGGGTGCTCTCGATCCCGACGCCGTGACCGCGCGCCGCGGGCCGCGGTCACCAGCGCACGACCGCCGCCCCGAACGCGACGCCCGCACCGAGCGCGCAGAAGAGCAGGTGCTGTCCGGGCTGGATGCGGCCGTCCCGCACCGCCTCGTCGAGCGCGATGGGGATCGAGGCGCTCGAGGTGTTGCCGTAGCGGTCGAGGTTCAGGACCATGCGCTCGGTGCCGATGCCGAGGCGAGACGCGACGCCCTCGAGGATGCGCAGGTTGGCCTGGTGCGGGACGATCCAGTCGATCGCGTCGGCCGGGAGGGAGGCCTGCTGGAGCGACCTCGCGCTCACCTCCGAGAGGTGCTTCACCGCCGCCTTGAAGATCTCCTGGCCGTTCATCCGGACGCAGTGCCGGTTCGCGGCGACGGTCGCGGCGCTCGTCGGCTCCTCGGTGCCGCCCGCGAGGATCGTCAGCGACTCGGTGAACGCTCCGTCGACACCGAGCGCCGTCGAGAGGACGCGTCCGCTCGACGTGCCGGACGTCGGCCCGACCACCACCGCGCCCGCGCCGTCGCCGAACAGCACGCAGGTGCCGCGGTCCGTCCAGTCGACGACGCGAGAGAGCAGCTCCACTCCGACGACGAGCACGTGGCGCGCAAGACCGCTCTCGATCTGCGCACGGGCGAGCGAGAGCCCGTAGCAGAAGCCGCCGCACGCGGCGGCGAGATCGAACGCGGCGCAGTCCGTGCGCGCGCCCAGCTGGCGGTGGACGAGCGAGGCCGTCGACGGCAGCAGGCGATCCGGGGTCACGGTCGCGATGATGATGGTGTCGAGGTCACGACCAGTCAGACCTGCGGCCTCGAGCGCCCGCTGCGAAGCCCGCCGCGCCATGTCGCTGGTCTTGTCCTCGGGGCCTGCGATGCGGCGGGCCCGGATCCCCGTACGCGAGCGGATCCACTCGTCGCTCGTGTCGATCGTGCGAGCGAGGTCATCGTTCGTTCGCACCTCGTTCGGGAGGTCGCTGCCGGTGCCGAGGATGCGCGCCCCGACGCGACCCTCGGGTGCGCTGCGCGCCGGATCGAGCTGGGCTGTCTTCGAGGTGGGCGAGGTCGTCACCGGGTTCTCCGCGCGGCGCGCAGAGCGACGCGCGGGCGACTGTCGCACGGCCACGAGGAAAGGCGAGCCGCGGTGACAGGTGGATCTCCTCTGCGTACGCAACCATCGCGATCGCAACCGACCCGCTGCGGCAGGCGAAACGGGACCGTCACGCCCCGCAGCCTCGGGAACGAGCGCGACTTTCGATTCTTGCTATTCCTCGACGCGCCTGGGCTGGGCCCACGCCACGAGGGAGCAACATGAGCGAGACCGTCGAGAAGATCCTGTCGAACTACGCGGGCGAGACCCCCGGTGTCATCGGCAACCTGCGCCGCATGCTCAACCACGGAACGCTCGCGGGCACGGGCAAGATGGTGATCCTCCCCGTCGATCAGGGCTTCGAGCACGGCCCCGGGCGCACCTTCGAGCCGAACCCCGCGGGCTATGACCCGCACTTCCACGCGAGCCTGGCGGTGAAGTCCGGGTGCAACGCCTACGCCGCACCGCTCGGCTTCATCGAGACGGTCGCCTACAAGCACGCGGGCGCGCTGCCGCTGATCCTCAAGGTCAACAACTCCGACGTGCTCGGAAACCCCGCGGCCCCGCAGTCGGCCCTGACCTCGAGCGTCAAGGACGCGGTTCGGCTCGGTTGCAGCGCGATCGGCTTCACCATCTACCCCGGCTCCTCGGCCCGCAACGAGACCTACGAGCAGATCCGCGATCTGATCCGGGAGGCGCGCGAGGCGGGCCTGCCGACGGTGCTCTGGAGCTACGCGCGCGGGAGCATGAGCAAGCAGGGCGAGACCGCGCTCGACATCATCGCCTACTCCGCGCACATCGCCTGTCAGCTCGGCGCGCACATCGTGAAGGTCAAGCCGCCCACGGCGCACATCGAGCGCGACGACACCAAGAAGTTCTACGAGAAGATCCCGCACGAGAAGCTCTCGGACCGCATCGCCCACGTCGTGAAGTCGTGCTTCGACGGTCGCCGCATCGTCATCTTCTCGGGGGGCGAGTCCAAGGGCACCGCCGAGGTGCTCGAGGAGATCCGGGGCATCCACGCCGGGGGCGGCTTCGGGTCCATCATGGGCCGCAACGCCTTCCAGCGTCCGGAAGCCGAGGCGCTCAAGCTCCTCGCCGACACGATGGCGATCTACCAGGCGCGCTGAGCGGGCAGGCGTCTGCGCGGCGCCGTCAGAAGCGGACTTCCATCAAGCCGCCGCGGATCGTGACCGGAGGGTCGCAGGTCCGCGGCGCGAGCGCGGACGCCAGATCGAGGGCGCCCCAGGTCCCACCGACGATGGCCACCAGCCCGCCCGAGAGGAGGAGGGTGTTGGCCACCGTCGCGAGCTCGCGTGCGTGCGCCTCGCGCTCGACGGTGAGGAGCATGCTCGGAGCTCGGTCCGCCGCCTCGCGCGCGTCGAGCGCGCCCACGCCCGCGCCCGCACCGCCGATCACCGTCGCCGCGCCGAGCCCCACGATGATCCACGGCCACGGAGACGCCGAACCGCGGCAGAGCGGCGCCGCATGGCCAGATCCCGACGCGGCTCGCTCGAGCGAGGCCGCAAGCTCGGCGCGCCGCTCCCGGGCGCGCTCGAGGAGGGTGGCCTCCACGCCATCCGC
>JBKDQC010000374.1:0-26626 GCA_046342295.1 Deltaproteobacteria bacterium
CGATGTGGTGGGCTTCTCCCTCCAGTTCGAGCTCACGTACAGCAACGTCCTCCTCATGCTCGAGCTCGGGGGGATCCCCCTGCGCACGCTCGACCGCGGCGAGTCCGACCCGCTCGTCGTCGTCGGAGGCCCCGTCGCGACGCACGCCGAGCCGCTCGCGGCCTTCTACGACTGCGCGGTCATCGGCGACGGCGAGGAGAAGACCACCGAGCTCCTCCTGACCTGGTGCGCGCTGAAGAAGGCCGGTGTGCCGCGCCACGAGCGCCTCCGCGAGCTCGCGAAGCTCGGCGGCATCTACGTACCGTCTCTCTACGAGACCGAGCTCGAGCCGAGCACGGGCATGCAGGTCGTCGCGACGCCCGCCGACGAGGCCGTGCCGTACCCCGTGCGGCGCGCGTTCGTGCCCGACCTCGGCAAGTATCCCTTCCCCTCGGGCGGCCCGGTGAGCGCCACCGAGACCATCTTCGATCGCGTCTCGGTCGAGATCGCGCGCGGATGCACGGAGGGATGCCGCTTCTGCCAAGCGGGCATGATCTACCGTCCGGTTCGCGAGCGCTCTCCCGAGAGCATCGTCGAGTCGATCACGCGCGCCGTGAAGGAAGGTGGCTACGACGAAGCCTCGCTGACGTGTCTCTCGACCGCGGATTACAGCGCGATTCATCCGCTCGTGAAGGCCGTGATGGCCAAGCTCGAGCCCGAGCGCGTCGCCCTCAGCGTCTCGAGCCTGCGAGCCTATGGGCTGGACGAGGGGCTGCTCGACGAGATCAGCAAGGTGCGCGCGACGGGGCTCACGTTCGCGCCCGAGGCCGGCACGCAGCGCATGCGCGACGTGGTGAACAAGAACGTCACCGAAGAGCAGCTCATGACGACGGCCGAGCGCGTGTTCTCGCGTGGCTGGTCGAAGATGAAGCTGTATTTCATGCTCGGTCTGCCGACGGAGGAGGAAGAAGACGTCCGCGGGATCGTGCAGACGGCGGCGCGCGCGCGCGACGTCGGCCGCCGCGTGCAGAAGGGGCGCCCCGAGGTCACGGCGAGCTGTTCGATCCACGTCCCCAAGCCGCACACGCCCTTTCAATGGTGCGCGATGGACGGCAAGGAGGTCGTCGCGACGAAGAAGGCGTGGCTGCGCGAAGAGGCCGAGGCGCTCGGCGTCCGCCTCAAGCTGCACCCGACCGACGGGAGCTGGCTCGAGGGTGTGCTCGCGCGCGGAGACCGCACGCTCGCGGACGTGATCGAGCACGCCTACCGCGGCGGCGCCCGCTTCGACTCGTGGGAAGAGTGCATGCAATGGCCCGTGTGGGCGGCCGCCTTCGAGGCCACCGCGGTCGATCCGACGCGCTTCCTCGGAACCCTGCCCGTCCACGCGCGCCTGCCGTGGGATCACATCCACGTCGGCCTCGAGGACGGCTTCCTCCTCCGCGAGTACCGCAAGGCGCTGAAGAACCGCCTCTCGCCCCCGTGCGGCAAGGTCGCAGGTGCGTTCGTGCACGCCACCAACCTCGAGGACGCGCAGAGAGAGACGCGCCGGCTCGTCTGCTACGACTGCGGCGTCGCGTGCGACATGACGCAGATGCGCGAGGAGCGCCTCGTCTTCCTTCGCACGCTCGGCGCGCACGAACCGCCGCCCGCTCCTGCTCCACGCGGGCCAGGCAAGGTCAAGCCGATGCACGAGCAGCCGCCGACGCGGCTCGCGCAAGGTGCCCCGCGCCGCATCCGCCTCGGCTACCGCAAGCTCGGCCGCGCGGCCTACCGAGGGCACCTCGACCTCGTGCGCGTCTTGCCTCGGATCCTCCGCCGCATCGAGATGCCGCTCTTCTACACCCAGGGCTACCACCCCAAGCCCGAGATGGTCTTCGGCCCCGCGCTCTCGCTCGGCACCGCGAGCCTCTCGGAATTCGTCGACGTGAAGCTCGACGGAAACGTCCCCTTCGAGCTCTCGGGCGTCGTCGAGCGGCTCGCACGCGCGAGCGAGCTCGGCCTCGAGATCTTCGGCGTGGTCGAGCTCGGCGCGGAGGATCCAGGCATCAACAAGGTCCTCGACGAGGCCACGTATGTTGTCGGCTTGGCGCGAGAGAGCGAGGACGTCGAGGGCGAGATCGAGGCGCTGCGAGCACGGATCGAGGCGCGGCTCGCGGAGGCGCAGGCCGGGCGCGTCAGCCTGGTGGTGCTTCGCGAGATCGACGGCATCGGCAAGAAGATCGACGTGCTGCCGTACCTCCTCGAGGTCGCGGTGGGCGCGGGACGCGCGGAGCTGGCCCGCGCAGGGATCGCCGGCTCTCTCCTGCCGATCCGCATGCGCCTCCGGATCACGGGCTCCGGCGGCACCAAGCCGAGCGAGGTGATCGAGGCGCTGCTTGGCGAGCGAGAGCCCGCGCTCCGTATGGTTCGGACGCACCTCGGTCTCGGGCCGCTGAGCCCCCTCGACCTCTAAGAGGTGCGCGCCGCCAAGCGCGCCGCACACGCCGCGAAGGAGGCCGCCGAGCGAGCAGTCGAGGTCGCAGTCGAGGTGGCCGGCTGACGAGCGGGACGGTTTCGCAGGCGCTCGAATCGGGCCCGGACGTGCCCAAGCTCGGTCGGAGGAGCGGGCTTCAGCGTCGCTTTGCGGTGGCGCCTCTCGCAGCGCTCCGGGGCGCGAGCGCCCTCGTCGCGGCGCGGTGAGCCTCCACGTCGACGTGCTCTCCGGCGGCCCAGCGCCGCAAGGTCGGCACGACCGCCGCGCCCCACGCGCGCGAGAGCCGGAGCGCCAGAAAATCGCGGTAGAGGACCGCGAGGAGGTCTTCGAGCTCGCGCGTCATCGCCATGCGCTCGTGGAACGCGGCCTCCTCTTCGAGCTCACGCTCGCGCTCTTCGTCGGCAGCGCGCTTCCTCTTCGAACGCCCGGGCTTGTTGCCCGACATCTCGTCGACGAGATCCCCGCCGAAGACCTCGCCGCCCTCCCCCGTCGCCTTGTCGAGCAGCGTCCGGAGCTTCAGGCCCCGAAGCGCGAAGCGCTCGGCGTCGATCGACAGCGCGGTCTCGTCGTCGTTCCAAGCGATGCGGATGCCCGCCGCCTCCGGGAGCTGACCGCGGAGGAGCGCCTCCTTGGCCTCCCGCCCGAGCCCCGGCATCGGCGCCGTGACCTTGGTGCTCTCCTCACCCAGCGAGAGCACGAGCTTCTTCTCGATCCAGAGGCCGAAGCTGCCGTGCTCGCGCGTCGAGAGCGTGGCCTCCGACAGCTCCGACTCCATCCAGAGCCAGAGCAGGAACTCGCGGCCCACGAAGCGCCGCTTTTCGACGAGATCGACGAGCTGCATCAGCGCGCCCCTTTCTTCTGGGTGGCTTGCGCCGGTTCGGTGCTCTTGGACTCGAGGAAGAGCGAGGTGGGCTCGAGCTCCTCCCAGGCTTGGAGCTGCGCGTCCGAGAAGCCGATCCGCTCGCCGAGCGAATAGGGAGACTCCGCGACGAGCGCGACGCCGAAGGTCTTCTGGAAGAGGTCGAGCATCACGTCGGTCGTCTTCTTCGAGTGCGTGAAGAAGCGAACGACGTTCTCCTCGAGCGACCACGAGAGATCCACCGCGCGGATCGACGGCAGGAGCTTCTTGCGGAGCTCGCGGGTGACGAGCTCCTTGATCTCGGCCTTCTCGCGGCGCCCGAGCCGTTCGCGCTCCCTGCGGACCTTCTCCTGCGCCTCGACCTCGCGCACGCGCGTTTTGAACAGCGCCGAGGGGATCGCCCACCGATCCGTGCGCAACCCGAGGTTGAGAAAGCCATCGAGGTAGACGCGCGAGCGGTCGAGCGCGAGGTCCATGGGATCGCCCATCACGCACCAACCCGAGCGCTCGGCATCAGGCTCCTTGGGGTCGAGAGGCCGCATCGCGTGCGCGAGGATCGCGTCGTGCGAGCGGGCGGCGCTCCAGGGCTGGCCGGCCTTGCCGGGCCAGGCGTCGCGGAGGAGCGCCGCGTCGACGAAGAAGCGCTGGTAGCTGAGGGAGCCCGAGAGTGCCGGCATGTGGGCGCCGTGTACCACACCGTTCGACCGACCGCGGCGCGTCCTGGAGGAGGACGCGCGGCGTCGCTTCGCGTTTGGTCGTCTGCGCGCTACAACGGCCGCGCCGGCAAGCGACGGCCCCAAGACACGCCATGACGATCACGCTCTACGACACGATGACCGCGAAGAAGCAGCCCTTCACGCCCGCCGAGCCGGGCAAGGCGCGCATCTACGTCTGCGGTCCGACCGTCTACGATTACGCGCACGTGGGGCACGCGCGCTGCTACGTGATCTACGACGTGCTCGCGCGGCACCTCCGCGCGCGCGGCCTCGCGCTCACCTACGTCCGCAACGTCACGGACGTCGACGACAAGATCGTTCACCGCGCCAAGGAGCGTGGCGAGACCCCCGCCGAGCTGGCGGCGCGCTTCACCGCGCTCTTCCGCGAGGACATGCGCGCCCTAGGCAACCTCGACCCGGACCTCGAGCCGACGGTCTCCGGTCACATCCCGGAGATCGTGGCATTCATCGAGGGGCTCGTCGCCAAGGGCCACGCCTACGCGGTGGGGAGCGACGTCTACTTCCACGTCCCCTCCTTCGCCGGCTACGGCAAGCTCTCGCACCGCCCCGTGGAGGCGCTGGTCGAGGGCGCGAGCGGGCGCGTCTCGGACGAAGAGACCCGGCGCAAGAAGCATCCCGCAGACTTCGCGCTCTGGAAGGGACAGGCCGAGAGCGAGTGGGGGTGGCCCAGCCCCTGGGGCTGGGGCCGGCCCGGCTGGCACATCGAGTGCTCCGCGATGGGGCACAAGCATTGCGGCACGACGCTCGATCTCCACGGAGGAGGCCTCGATCTCGTCTTCCCTCATCACGAGAACGAGATCGCACAGAGCGAGGCCTCGAGCGGGCAGCCGCTGGCGCGTCACTGGATGCACAACGGCTTCGTCGAGGTCGACAAGGAGAAGATGTCGAAGAGCCTCGGCAACTTCTTCACGGCGCGCGAGCTCTTCACGCGGTACGCGCCGGAGTCGATGCGCTACGCCATGCTGACGGTGCACTACCGGTCGCCGCTCAACTTCGACGTGACGCTCGACGACGCGGGCCACGTCCTCGGCTTTCCGCTCTTCGACGAGAGCGAGAAGCGGCTCGAGTACCTCTACGAGACGCGCGAGCGGCTCGCCTCGATCGAGCCCGCGCGGGTGGCGGCCACCGGAGATGTTCCGGAGGGTATCGCGCGCTTCGCGGGCGAGCTCGGCGCCGCGCTCGACGACGACCTGAACATGCCGCTCGCGCTCGCAGCGCTCAGCGAGCTCCTCAAGGCCATCAACGAGCTCGTGGAGGGCACCCGCCGCAAGAAGGGCAGCGCTCCGGCCCCCGCCATCGAGGCGGCCCACGCCGCGCTCTCGACGCTCGGCGCGGAGCTGGGCCTCGGCCTCGCGGAGCCTCGCGCGTTCCTGCGGGCGCTGCGCGACAAGCGCGCCAAGGCGCGTGGCATCACGGACGCGGACGTGGAGGCGCGCATCGCCGCGCGCAAGGCCGCGCGCGACGAGAAGGACTTCGCGAAGGCCGACGCCCACCGGGACGCGCTCATCGCCATGGGAGTCGAGCTGATGGACGGCCCCGCAGGGACGACCTGGCGCATCCCCGCCTGAGGGGGGAGCACCCTGCCAACACCGCGCGCCCTCTCCTGGTCGGCACGCTCGGGCGCAGCCCGTCCGATCACGCGCCTTCGAGGTGGGCTCGCAGCGCGTCCCAAGGCGCGCCGACGACCGCATGTGCCTGCGCTCGGATCGGCTCGACGAGCGCGTCCGGGGCGCCGTCCGCACGCGCGCGCTCGAGACAGACGAGGGCCGCGGCGTGCCGCCCGCGCGACAGAAACGCGCGCGCGAGCGCCACGTGCGTGAGCGAGCGTGACCCGCGCAGCGACTCGTCTTCGCCGTCGGTCTCCCAGAGCGCGAGGGCGCGGCGCAAGAGACCGATGGCCTCGCCCGCACGCTCGGCGAGGAGGTGGGCTTCGCCGAGGCGACGGAAGAGGTCGGCCGCGTGTGTTCCGTCGCCGGCCCATTGGATCCCGAGGCGGAGCACATCCTCCGCCCAGTCGCTCCGGCCGAGCACGGCGTACGAGGAGCCGAGCACCCCGAGCGCCCGCACGATCGCGCGGCGCGGCTCGTCGACGATCGCGACCCCCTCCGGTGTTCGGAGGATCATCGCGTGCGGGCCAGGCCAGCCTCCGAGCAGCGCGACCACGCGCTCGTGACGCCCCTCGCGGGCCGCAGCCTCAGCCTCCGGGATCGCCGCGAGATCAATCGCGAACGGTGTGTCCGTCCGGTACTTCTCTGCCTCGGTGCGGATGCGATCTCGCACGAGCTCGTGGAGCTCCTCGACGGTGATCTCCGCGTCGAGATCGTCGACGCGGCAAACGACGCGCGGCTCGCCGCCCACGGGCACGCGGAGCGCGAGAAGCTCGACGCCGAGGATCGGCGCGAGGAGGACGTTGCGTACCCCGAGGAAGGCCTGGAGCTCCTCGGGGCCCGGGCTCTCGACCAGCTCGGCCGTGGGCTCCTCCTCCCCGACCAGCGCGTTCGCCAGGCGCCGGCGGAACTCACCGAGCGTCATGCGCTGGGTGGGGCCGTCGTCCCCGAGCCCGAACTCGATGGTGGAGCGCTCGGCGCTTCGGCCGTCGACCTGGAGCGCGGTGATGCGCAGCCCCGCGACAATCGAGAACGCGACGAAGCGGTCACCGACGATCTGACAGAGCTGTGCGAAGGAGGCCGAGCCGCTCCCGAGGCGCTCGAACCAACCGTCGGCGCGTACCGAATCCAGCGGAATCGTCCGCGCGCTCTGGGACTTCGCCATGCGAGGCCGAGAGGATCGGTCGCGCACGGGGCCCGCGTCAACGGCGTTGCGGAGTGACCGGCCGCACGCCCGCCGGTCTCACGTCCCTTTCAGCTTCTGCTCATACCAGGCGAGGGTGCGACCGAGGCCCTCTTCGAGATCCACCCGGGCGCGGAATCCGAGGAGTCGCTCGGCCTTCTTGACGTCCGGCACGCGCAGCTCGACGTCGGGGAAGTCCCACTTCACGAACTCGATCGGTGAGCTCGCGCCCGAGAGACGCACGACCAGCTGGGCGAGCTGGTAGATCGTGATCGTGCTGCGAGCGTTGCCGATGTTGAAGGACTGGCCGACCGCCGAGTCCGTCACGAGGGCGCGCTCGATCCCGTCGACGATGTCGTCGATGTAACACCAGCTCCGGATCTGATCGCCCTCGTTGTGGATCTGGATGGGCTGGTTCTTCAGCGCACGCACGACGAACGCGTGGATGGCGCCCTCGCCGACCTGGCCCGGCCCGTAGATGTTGAACGGGCGGATCGAGCAGGTGGGAAGGGAGAACTGTTTCCAGTAGTTGTGTGCGAGATGCTCGGTCGCGAGCTTCGAGACCGCGTACGTCCAGCGCGCCTCGCCCACGGCGCCGAGGCTGGTGACGTCGGCCTCGCGAACTCGGAACGCGTAGCTGCCGAAGACCTCGCTCGTCGAGAAGTCGATGAAGCGCTGAACGTTCCCCGCCTCCTTGGCCGCGCGGAGAGCGTTCATCGTGCCTTCGAGGCTGATCTCCATGGTCAGCACGGGGTGCTTGAGCACGGTGTCGACGCCCGCGATCGAGGCCATGTGGACGACGTAGTCGGCGCCTTCGGTGGCTCGGCGGAGCGCAGCGAAGTCTCGGACGTCCCCCACGACGAGCTCGACGTTCGGGTGCTTGTCGAGCCCCGTGTCGGCCAGCGCGTTCCGGCGGAGGTTGTCGAAGATCCGGATTCGGTTCGTGTCGCACAGCGCCCGGGTGAGCGCGGTGCCGATGAAGCCGGCGCCGCCGGTCACGAGGAGGGTCTTGTCGCGCGGGGACGCGAACGTGCTCGTCGGATCGCTCATGGGCCAGGACGGCTACCACGTCGGCAAGGACGTTGCACTTCCGCGACCGATTCGCCCCTGCTCGGCCGGCCATCGCGCGGACTGCGTCGAGGCGGCACGAATGAAACGGTCATCTTTGTGGTTGATGACAGCACGCTTCGGCGTGACGATTCCGGCGGCGTCTCGCCAGCCTCGGACGTCTGAGGAGAGGTCATGAGCATCTTCGATCGATTCAACCGCGTGCTGAAGTCGAACCTGAACTCTCTCGTCGACAGAGCCGAGGACCCGTCGAAGATGCTCGACCAGACCGTCCTCGAGATGGACGCGGAGATCAAGAAGGCCAAGGGGGACCTCGTGACCCAGCTCGGCACCGCGAAGCGGCTCGACAAGAAGGTCCTCGAGGCTGCCGAGGAGGTGGGGGGCTGGGCGAACAAGGCCGTGTTGGCCCTGCGCGCGGGCGACGAAGAGCTCGCGCGCGAGGCCCTGAAGATGAAGCACAAGGCCAAGGCCAACGCCGACAACCTCCAGCGTCAGGCCGACGGCGCGTCGGCCGCCGCAACGAAGCTCCAGGACTCGATCGCCGAGGCCGAGCGGCGCCTCGAGGACCTGAAGGCGCGAAAGGCGACGCTCGCCGCGCAGGTGCGCTCGGCCCGCGCGACGCCCGGCGGCGGGGACCTCGCGAGCGGCAGCCTCGGCGGTATCGACCGGTTGACCGGCCGCATCGATCAGCTCGAGGCAGAGGTCGAGGCCTCGGCGGTGCTCGAGGACCCGGAGCGGGCGGCGGTGGACGCGAAGTTCCGCGCGCTCGAGCGCAGGAGCGGAGGCGCGGTCGTCGAGGACGAGCTCGCCGCGCTCAAGCGCAAGCTCGAGGGTTGAGCGCCCCCCGTGATGGCGAGCGTGCCTCCCCCCGAGGGCCCCGTGGGTACCGTCGTCGAGCACGTCGTGCTCTGGGCGCGCGTGTCTCCCCCCTCGGGCAGCGAGCCCCCGCGTTCCCGTCGGCCACGGCCTCCGCGCAGCGAGCGCGCGTTCTCGCTGACCGCCGCGCTCCGGGCGCTCGAGGCCCGGATCCGCGCTGGGGGCGGTGCCGTCGAGGCGCAGCTCGGCGGGCAGCTCGTGGCGACCTTCTCCGCGGCAGACGCGACCGAAGCCATCGAGCTCGGGCTCGAGCTGCTCGACGAGGCCGATGGCTATGACCTCGGCATCGCGCTCGCGCTCTCGTCGACCTCGCGCGATGCCGGGCTGAGGGTCGGCAGCGCGTTCGACGACTCGTTCTTTCTCGCCTCGCGCGCGAAAGCCGGAGAGCTGCTCGTGGACGGCTCGCTCCGCGACCGCATCGGAAGCAGCTACCTCTTCGCGCGACAGGTTTCTCACGGCGGCGCGCGGGCGGGCTCCTTGGATCGGAGATACCCTCGGCGCTCCGAGTGCGTGCGGGCCCTCGCGGCCCTCGGACGACCGCCCCTCGTCGCAGCGACGCGGGAGCTCGTTCGCCCTTTCTTCGAGGCGTTGAAGGGGCTCTCCGAGTCGTCGAGGGGGCTCTCCGATGCAGTGAGGGGACCCGAGGCCCTCGTCATGCTCGAGGGTCCGCTCGGCGCGGGCGCGGTGGAGCTGCTCGACGCGGTGCACCGCGAGGCAGGCGCGCCTCCCATGCTCTGGCTCGGCGCCGCCTCCGGGGCCCTCGCGACGCTCGAGAGCCTGGCGCGCGCCCTGGCTCACGTGCCCGCACGGAGCGAGACGCAGCGGCGCCTCGTCGCAGGCGAGATCCCGCCCCTTCGCGAGACCGCCGCCGCACTGCTCGAGGCGTTGGGCGAGGGGCCCGCCTGGATCGTGCTGAACCCGTTCGCCGCCGTCGACCTCGCGAGCCTCGAGGCCGTGGCCGCTGCGCGCCTGGCGCGCCGAGGGCGGATCTCGATCATCGCGCGCGCTCCGCACGACACCCCCGTGCCCTCGTTCCTGGGCCCGGTGAGCGCGCGCTTCACGCTGCCGGCGCTTCGGCCGGCAGACGCGCGCGAGGCCGTGCGAGCGGTGCTCGGCGCAGCGACGCCCGAGGACGTCGTGCGCCGGGTGGCGACGCTCGGCGGCGACACGACGCTCGGATGCGAAGAGGCCGCGCGGATGCTGATCAGCGAAGGCGATCTCGTGCGCGAGGACGAGGCGTTCGTCTGGCGGACCGTCCCTCGCAGCGGTGTCGAAGGCATCGGCGTCGAGGAGCTCGCGCAGGCCCGCGTCGATCTTCTTCCCGCGGACGCGCGCCGGGTCCTGGAGCTCATCTCGGTGCTCCCGCGCGGCGCCTCACGTGACCTGATCCGCCGCGTCGCCGAGCAGGACGGCCTGGGGCCGCGGAGCGTCGCGAACGCGCTCGCGGTCCTCGCGGACGAAGGATGGCTGGCGCCGCGCGACGAGCCTGGCGCCCACTTCATCCGTCGCGCCGTGCAGAGCACCATGCCCCCGAGCCGACTCTCGGAGCTCCACCGTTTCTGCGCGGACGCGTTGATCGACGATCCTGCGCATCGCCATGCCCTCGCGCACTTCCTGCTCGAGGGAGGCCGGGACGCGCGCGAGCACGCGCGGCGGATCGGAGCGCTCCTCGGGGACGCCGGCTTCGTGCATGCGAGCGCGCACTTCTCCGGGGCGCCCGCGCGGCCGGAGCCTGACACGGCCGCGGTCCGCATTCCGGTGGAGGACACCTCGGAGATCGATGTGACTCCGCGGCAAGCCCTCGCGGTCGCGCCCTACTCCGCGCTCGCGCCCTCGAGCTCTGGGATGGTGACCGTCGAGAGCTCTCTCGATGAGCTCGACGACGCCGTGAGCCGGCCGGAGCCGCGCGAGCTGCGCCGAGCGCTCCGCGAGCGCGACGTGCCTGCGATCGAGCGGTGGATCGAGCAGGCGACGCTCGCGGGCGCCGAGCCCGCCTCCCTCGGGCGCCTGAGGGCCGTGGTCGACCTCCTGCGTGGGGACTTCGCGAACGCCGAGGCCCGGATCGTGCGCTCGGGCGGGGCCGATGGGCCCAAACCCCTGCTGGCGCACGCGATGGTCGCGCTTGGGGCGGGTCGCTCGTCGGACGCAGTCCGACTCGCGCTGAGAGCGCTGTCGCTCTCGCTCCGGCGCGGCGATGCCCCAGACACCTCGGCGGCTTACCACGCCCTCGCGGCATGTTACCGGGCCGAAGGACGCGAAGCGGATGCGGAGAAGCTCAGGAGCCGAGCGGCGCCGACCTGAGAGCCCCGCTCGTCAAGACCCCTCGAGGTGCAGCCACACCTCGTTCCTCCGGATCCACGGCAGCGTCGACGGCGGGTCGTAGCGCGCGGAGACGGGCTCACCGAGCGGCACGAGGCCACGCTCGCGCAAGCGCGCGCGCAGCGTCTCGGCGTGCTGCGCGACGATGGCGCCCGACGTGCTCCCCGTGTAGCGCAAGACCGCCACACGCTCCGCCGGCAGCGCGCGAAGCTCCACCCTCGCGTCGCTCGGCCGAGGCAGGGTCTCGAGGGTGTAGGAAGCGGGCATCGTGAAGGTGACCTCGAACCCTCCCTCGCTCGCGCTCGCCTGCGTGACGGGCGCCGTCATCGCGATGCGCTCCCCGGCCTGGGCGCCAGCCTGCGTCACGGGGACGGTCATCGCGATGGACGCGGCGCTCACGTTGCCGCCGAAGATGTAGCCCGCGAGGCGCCGAAAGCCCTCGCCCACCGCACGCTCTCGGTCGCTCGCCGAGACCCGCGTCACCGCGAGCACGCGGGGTGCGTAGCGTCGGATCTCCGCGTTGGCCCCGAGCGCCCCCTCGACCTCGTACGCGGGCTCCTCGCAGAAGCGGCCCGCGGCCTGCCATCGCACGACCGCTGCGCCGACCAACAGCGCGATCCCCGTGAACAGCCCCGTCTTCCACATGATGACCTCGGGCTGAGGTGCTGCGGCCCGGAAGCCTCCGTGGCAAGGGACACCGCCGCCGCCACGCCCCATCCATTCCTCGCGCGGCCAGCCCGCCCCAGCCCGTGCGACGCGCGTCAGGTCCGGCTCCCGGGTGTCGTCGGAGCCGGGCTCCCCGAGACGGGGCGGGGCTCGTTCGCCGGTCCACCGAAGAGCTTCACGAGCGCCGGCTGGATCGCGAGGGTGGATAGGAGCGAGGCGGTCATGGCGGCCGCGATGAGCTCGCCGAAGTGCTGGATGGGAACGAACGAGCTGAGGAGGAACGAGCCGAAGCCCAGCATCAGCGTGAGCGCGGAGATCACGATCGCGCGGCCCGTCCCGCGCGCGGTGCGAACGATCGCGGCGTTGCGCCCGAGCCCGAGCGCCTCCTCTTCGCGGAAACGCGCGAGCGCGTGGATCGTGCCGTCGACGCCGACGCCGACCGCGATCGAGAAGACCACGGCCGTTCCCGCGTTCAGAGGGATCCCGCGCAGGACCATCCACGCGATGGTGGCGATGAGCGGCACGACGTTCGGAGGCACGGCGATCGCCGCGAATCGAAAGCTGCGGAAGAGGAGCACCAAGGTCGCGAAGATGAGGACGACCGAGAGGCCCAGGCTCCCGACCAGATCCCTCACGACCGACTCGATGCCGCGACTCCCGATGTAGGCCTCTCCCGTGACCGACACCGCGAGCCCGAGCGGTGCGAAGCGGCGCTCCGCTTCGGCCTGCACCGCCTCGATGAGCGCGCTCGAGCGCCGCGCGCCGATGTCGCCGAAGCGGAGCTCGACGTGCGCCGCCGAGCCGTCCTCGGTCAAGTAGTACGCGGTGGGATCGGGAGTGACGCGCGAGAGCAGCGTCCGCAGCGCGCGGATCTGCTCGCCCGAGCGGAGGGGCACATCGCGCAGGGCAGCCTCGGCGGCGTGCGGATCGCCGCCCGCGTCCGGGCGCGGAAAGCCCCCGAGCCGCTGCCACGCCGAGAGCAGGTAGTCGGGAAACGACGTCGCACGGAGGACTCCATCCTGCGCGCTGGCCCAGCGCTCGAAGTCGATGATGGCTGTGACGACTTCGTGATCTTCGAGGCGGCGCGGGCGCTCCGCGACGAGGAGGATCTCGAGCGGCCGGATCCCGTCCATGCGCTCGTCCATGATGCGCGTCGAGACGGCGACCGGGTCGTCGTGCTCGAAGGTGTCGGTCAGTGAGGTGTCGACCTGGACGAGACCAGCCGTGTAGAGCGTCGGCACCGCGACGGCGGCGCTGATCGCGAGCACGGTCTTCGGGCGCCGGAGCACGGCGCGGGTGCCGTGGACCATGGCGCGCTCGATCCACCCGGCCGGCTCGCCGCGGCGGTGGTGCCCTTCCTCGCTCGTGGCCGGCGAAGGCAGCGCGCGCGGGGGCCGGAGGTATGTGAGCAACGCCGGGATGAGGAAGATCGTGACCGTGTACGCGAGCATGGTGCCCGCGGCCGCGAGCCCCCCGAAGCGCCGGAGCATCTCGGTCTCGGACACGAGCAGCGAGCCGAGGCCCACGGCGCTCGTGAACGAGGTGAGAAAGCACGCGGCGGCCATCGTCCGAAGCGCCCGCGCGGCGGCCTCCCGAGCGTCGGGCCGCTTCATGCGGCGCAGCTCCTCCTCCCAGCGCGTGATGAGGTGCACCGCGTTCGAGAGCTCGATGATGATGATGAGGGTCGGCAGGACGTTCGAGAGGATCGTCAGCGGCTCGCCGACCCAGGCCATCGTGCCCACGATCATCACGACACAGACCCCGACCGCGAGGAGCGGCAGCACCGTCGCGGGGATCCAGCGAAAGGACGCGAAGAGGAGGATCACGCACACGAGCACCGTGACGGGCACGAGCACGCGCTGGTCGCGCATCATGTGACGCACGATGGCCGTGCGAAGGTGCGGCAAGCCCGCACGGTGCAGGCGCATGCCCGCAGGAGGAGGGCTCTCGTCGAGCCAGGCGTCGACGGCGTCGATGAACGCGACGCGCTCGTTGCCGGTGCCGATCTCCTCGCGGAGGCGCACGACGACGGCCGCGAGCGTGCGGTCGGCGCTGAGGAGCCTACCGATCACGAGCGGCGACTCCACCACGGCCGCGCGCACCACCTCCACGTGGCGCTCCTCGACAGCCATACCCGACGCGATCGGCTCACGGTCAGCGTCCGTGACCCGCTCGGCGACGTCGTAGAGGCCCGATGGAAAGCGCTCGGGCTCGGACGCGATGAGCGTCTCGAGCGCCGCCTCGACCGCCGGATCGGCGGGTGCCTCCTCCGCCTCGAGCGCGTCGAGGTCGTCGAGCGAGGCCTCCGTGCCCGCGCCCTCCGCGCCAGCACCGCGCGGCAACGGCGTCACGGTGAGCCCATCGACGCGCAGCACCATCGGCTCGGCGATGAAGTGGCGTGCGAGCCGGTGCTGGTAGCGGAGCGCTTCGAGGCTCGTCGCGTCGTCGGCCTCGACGAGCAGCATCATCACGTTGTCGGTGTCGCCGAAACGCTCCCGGAACGCGCGGACCCTCTCTTCGTAGCCGCCGAACGAGATGATGAGGTTCTCGGGGGAGCTCTCGGTCCGAAGGCGCGGGATGCCCGCGAGGGAGAGCGCGGTGAGGATCGACATGACGACCAGCACCGCGACCCGCCGCTGGGTGACGACTTCGGCGAGATCGGCGAGGAAACGCTGCATGGCGGGGGGCCGACGATAGCAACCCTGGCCCGTTCTGCGAGGACGGGTTGAGGACGCAACGCACGGCGCTTCGCAGGCCGAAGTCCTCGGTTGCGCGGGAGGGGTCCGGTCGCAATGATGCGCGCCCATGAACCTGTTCGCGAAGAAGGACCTCGAGTCGGTGATCCGGGAAGCGACGGACCCCCAGCTCGCCGAAGGCCAACACGGCCTCAAGCGCTCGCTCGGCGCCTTCCACCTGACGATGCTCGGCATCGGCGCGATCATCGGGGCGGGCATCTTCTCGCTGACGGGCGCAGCGGCGGCGAACTACGCGGGCCCCGGCATCGTGTACTCGTTCATCCTCGGGGGAGTCCTCTGCGCATTCGCGGGGCTCTGCTACGCGGAGCTCGCGTCGATGATCCCCGTCGCGGGTTCGGCCTACGCCTACTCGTACACGACGATGGGCGAGCTCGTCGCGTGGATCATCGGATGGGACCTCGTGCTCGAGTACGCGTTCGGGGCCGTGGTCGTGTCGATCGCGTGGAGCGGCTACCTGGTGCAGGTCTTCGAGTCGCTGAGCCACGTCTTCCCAGGGCCCGGTGGAGACGCCGCGCAGAGCGCGTTCCACCTCTCGGACTCCATCCTCCTCTTCACCAAAGGCCCCTTCGAAGCCGTCACGCTCTCGAGCGGGCAGACGGTCCACGGCCTCTGGAACATCCCCGCGACCGTGGTCGCGACGGTGTGTGGCGCGGTCCTCTACCGCGGAATCACCGAGAGCGCGTGGGTCAACAACCTCATCGTCGTGGTGAAGGTCGTCATCGTCTGCATGTTCATCGTGCTCGGGATCGGGCTCGTTCTCCCCGAGAACCTGTACGTCAACGAGCACGCGAGCGGCCTCCTCGCGCTCGTGCCCGAGCCCACGATCGTCGACGGCGAGTCGCGCTACGGATGGGGCCTAGGCGGCGTGCTCACGGGGGCGGGCGTCGTGTTCTTCGCCTACATCGGCTTCGACGCCGTCTCGACGACCGCGCAGGAGGCCAAGAACCCGCAGCGGGATCTACCGATCGGCATCCTGGGCTCGCTCCTCGTCTGCACGGTGCTCTACATCCTCGTCGCGCTCACGCTCACGGGCGTGGTGCACTACAGCCAGCTCGGCGTGCCGGCGCCCATCGCGGTCGGCATCAACCGGATCGTAGAGCTCCGCGGCTGGGAGCCCACTGCGGCCTCGACGTTCACCTTCTTCGTGAAGCTCGGCGCGATCTCGGGGCTCACGAGCGTCATCCTCGTGATGATGCTGGGGCAGACGCGCATCTTCTACGCGATGGCCAAGGACGGCCTCTTGCCGTGGTTCGACAAGACACACCCCACCTACAAGTCCCCGCACGTCGCGACCCTCGTGACGGCGGTGTTCGTGGCGATCGCGGGCGGCTGCATGCCGATGCACATCGTCGGCGAGCTCGTGTCGATCGGGACGCTCCTCGCCTTCGTGCTCGTCTGCCTCGGCGTGCCGATCCTCCGGCGCACCAACCCGAACCAAGCGCGCCCGTTCCGCGTTCCGGCGCCCTGGGTGGTGGGCATCCTCGGGGCGCTCTCTTGCGGCTACGTCATGTACGGTCTGCCTGCGGACACCTGGCTGCGCCTGCTCGTGTGGCTCGTGATCGGCTTCGTCGTCTACTTCGCGTACGGCCGCCATCACAGCCACCTGCAGAAGAAGGCTGGCGCGAGCTGATCAGACGAGCGCCTCGATCTTGAGCTCGACCGCGTCGCCGCCACGCCAGCCCTCCGGGCGTAGCGTACCGACCAGACTCGCGGTGTCCCCGATCTTCTCCACCTCGGCACCGAGCCCGAAGCCGAAGGCCGAGAGACGCTCCCGGCCGATGCGCAGCGAGAGCTTGAGGTGCCCCACACCCACCGAGCCCGCCTCCTCCACCTTCGCCCCCTGGAGGAGGAAGCGCGGGTCGGGGTTGCCAGCACCGATCGGCTCGAGGACCGCGAGGTCCGAGGCTCGGGGCAACGGAAACATTGCGCCATCGAGCAGGACGTCGACGTGCTTGACGCGCGGCCCGTGGCCCTGCTTCCGAAGCTCGCGGCAAGCACGGTCGAAGTCCGAGCGGAACGAGTCGATCTGCGAGGCCTCCACGCGCACGCCGAGCGCAGCTTGGTGCCCACCGAAGCCGAGGAGCGACGACGACGAGGCCTTCACCGCGTCGTGCAGCGGGAAGCTCCCGACCGTGCGACCCGAGCCATGGCCATGCCCCCCTTCGAGCGCGATGACGATCGCGGGCGCTTCGAAGAGCTCGGTGAGGCGCGCGGCGACGATGCCGACCACACCCCGATGCCAGGCGGACGAAGCGACGACGATGCCGCCCTCGACCTCGGCTCCGTAGAGACGGCGCACCTCCACGGCCGCCTCCTCGGTGTTCAGCTCCTGGATCGCCTTGCGTTCGCCGTTGAGCTCCTCGACGCGCGCCGCGAGCACGCGCGCCTCGTCGATCGAGCGCGCGCGCAAGAGGGCCAGCGTGAGCGCCGCATCCGCAAGACGGCCGGCAGCGTTGAGGCGCGGCGCGAGACGAAAGGAAATGTCGGTGCCTCCGATGCCGGCGCCGTTGCGCGGGACCGCCTTGGCGGCCTCTCGCAGCGCGACGACGCCAGGCCGCGCCCCGAGCGCGGCGAGCTTGGCGAGCCCCGCGCGCACCAGGCGCCGGTTGTCTCCGTCGAGCGGGGCGACGTCCGCGACGGTGCCGAGGGCCACGAGATCCAGGAAGTCGCGCGGATCGAGCTTCGGGTCGATCCGCGACCGCACGGCGGCGCCGAGCGAGAAGGCGAGGCCGGCGCTCGCGAGGCCCTTGTACGCGAAGCCACAGTCGCTGCGGTGCGGGTTGAGAAAAGCCAGGGCCGGCAGGGTCTCCTTCGGAACGAGGTGATGGTCCACGACGATCACGTCGATGCCCGCGCGCATCGCCGACTCGATGCGTGGATGATCCGCCGAGCCACAGTCGCAGGTGACCAGCACCCGCGCGCCGGACTCCTTGACCCTCGCGAGCGCAGGCTCGCTGAAGCCGTAGCCCCCTTCGAATCGATGGGCCGCCATCGGGACGACTTCGGCGCCGAGGCGCTCGAGGATGCCCGAGAGGATCGTCGTCGCGGTCGTTCCATCGACGTCGTAGTCGCCGAAGACGGCGATGCGCTCGCGCGCCCGGATCGCGCGCGCCAGCCGGTCGGCGGCGACGTCTCGGTCGCGCATCGGGCTCGGATCCGTGAGCCCGGAGAGCTTGGGCTCGGCGTACTCTCGCGCAGCCTCCAGGCTCGTGATCCCGCGGTGCAGGAGCACCTGGGCAATTGTCGGTGAGAGGCCGAGGCCCCGGCCGAGGTCGGCGGCGGCGCCGGCGTCGGTGTGGCGCAGCTCGTATCGAGGTGAGGGCATCGATGGGCCCGAGCCTACGTCCGGCATGCCTCGCAGACGAGCGCCGAGCGCGCAGACTGACGAGCGTGCTTCCGAGACGAGAGAGATTGAAGAGCCCGCCGAGCGACCCGAGCGGGGTTCCCACGCCCCAGGCCCGCTCAGGTCGCGACGGCGGCAGCGCCTTTGCTTGCCTTGGCGGCCTTGCGCTTGGCCTCGAGCTCGGCCTTCCGGCGCTCTCGCGCGGGCGCGAAGATCGTGCTGTCCATCCACTCGGTCACGGGCGAGGCGATGTAGATGGTCGAGTAGACGCCCGCGAGGAAGCCGACGAAGAGCGCGAAGGCGATGTCCTGGTTGACCTGCGTCCCCCAGAAGAAGAACGGCACGATGGCCAGGAGCGTCACGCCGGAGGTGATGATCGTGCGCGAGAGCATCTCGGAGGTGGAGATGTTGATGAGCTCAGCCAGGGGCTTGTCCCGGTGCCGGCCCATGTTCTCGCGGATGCGGTCGTAGATGACGATCGTGTCGTTGATCGAGTAGCCGATGATCGTCAGGAGGGACGCCACCGTCGTGAGATTGAACTCCTTCTGGAAGAGCACGAAGACGCCGACCGTCACCACCGCGTCGTGGATGAGGGCGAGGATGCCGCCCGGAGCGAAGCGCAGATCGAAGCGGAACGCGACGTAGAGCATGATGAAGCCCATCGCGTAGATGAGCGCCTTGATCGCTCCGTTGCGCAGCTGCTCGCCCGCCCGCGGGCCGACCCACTCGATGCGGAGCGGAGTCTCGGGGCCGCGCTCGCCGAGGCTCTCGCCGAGCTGCGCGACCATGCGATCCGCCACGCCGACGAGGTCGGCCTCGAAGCGGTAGTCGCTCTCGGGGCCGAAGCGTCTCACCTCGCCACGGACATCGAGGCCCGCGGCGACGAGCGCCTCGCGAATCTGGGCGGGCTCGGCGCTCGCCGCGAGGCGAATCGAGACCTTGTCCCCGCCGGGCGAGACACGGACCGACGTGACCTCGGGCTCGAGCGCGGAGTCGAGCTGCGACTCGATGCTCTCCCCGATCCCCTCGGGCAGCGTGGTCACCTCGCGCACCCGCACGAGGTACTGGTTCGCGCGGCCCGCGATCTCGATGACGTCCGGGCTCGCGTACCCGAGGCCCTCCAGGGTCTGTCGGAGCTCGGCCACCGGGACATCCCCGCGGAACTGCAGCTGCACTTCCGTGCCCCCCGCGAAGTCGATCCCGAGGTTCGGGCCGGGAGCGAAGACCGAGGCGATGCTGAGGGCGACGACGATCGTCGAGAACACCACCGCGATGTTGCGGTAGCGCATGAAGTCGAAGACGCGTCCGGGCTTGATGAATTCCACAGGAACCCTCCAACAGAAACTCTCGAGACCGCTGAGCCCCGGCACGCGGGGCTGGGGCCCCGCGCGCAGCGCGCCTCGTGGCGCGGAGCGGGAGGGGCCCCCGCAGGGGCGGGGCCGCACGGCCCCTCGGAGAAACTAGCCCACGGCCAGCTTGCGCACGCGGAGACCGCGCACGAGCCAGTCGAAGATGACTTTGGTGCAGAAGACGCTCGTGAAGAGCGAGGTGACGATGCCGATCATCAGCGTGACCGCGAAACCGCGGATCGGCCCCGTGCCGTACTGGAACAGCACGACGCCGGCGATGAACGTGGTGAGCTGGCTGTCGAAGATCGAGGTGAACGCGCGGTCGTAGCCGAGCGCGACTGCCGTGCTCGGGGCCTTGCCCAGGCGCATCTCGTCACGGATTCGCTCGTTGATCAGCACGTTCGCGTCGACGGCCATGCCGATCGTGAGCGCGATGCCCGCGATCCCCGGGAGCGTCAGCGTCGCCTCGAACGCCGCGAGGATGGCAACGAGGAACAGGAGGTTCAGCAGCACGGCGACATCTGCGATCAGGCCGCCGACCTGGTAGTAGGCGCCCATGAAGAGCAGCACGAGGAGTACGCCGATCGCGGCCCCGAGGATGCCCTGCTCGACGGCGTCCGCCCCGAGCGAGGGCCCGATGAGCTGCTCGTTCGCCGGGCGAATCGGCGCCGGCAGGGCGCCGGCGCGGAGGACGACCACGAGGTCGGAGGCCACGGTGAGCATGTCCGGGTAGGCCTCGTTGCGGCCGAGCGGGTTCGAGGCGCGGCCGCCGCCGATGCGGCTCTGGATGACCGGCGCCGTCTCGACGCGATCGTCGAGGACGATGGCCATGCGGCGGCGGACGTTCGCGCCCGTGAGGCGCTCGAACGCGTCGGCACCGGCGCTGTCGAACGTGAGGGCGACGTAGGGGTTGCCGTCCTGCGGGTCGTTGGCGACCATCGCGTCGGCGATGGCGTCGCCGGTCACGTCGGCGCGCGAGTGGACGGTGTAGGTTCGCCAGACCTCCTGGGGTGTCTCGCCATCCTCCAGGTCTTCCGCGTCGAGCCCGAGGTCGGCCTGGCCGACGAGCACCTCGCGGCCCTCCGGGATGCTGCCGTTCTGCCGAAGCGAGGCGACGTAGTCCTGAAGGCGCGTGCGCGCGTCCTCGCCGCTCGCGGTGAGATAAGTCGACTGAACCGACGGATTCTCCTCGCCGGCGGACACGGTCTCCTGCGCCCGAGACACGCCCTGCGGGACGTCGTTCAGGTCGGCGAGAAACGTCGCTTCGTCGTCGACGACCTTGAACTCCAGGCGGGCAGTGCGGCTGATCACGGCGCGAATCTGGTCGAACTGCTCGTCGGTCGCGCCCGGGAGCTCGACGACGATGTTCTCCTCGCGGGCCATGACGCCCGCCTCGCGCAGGCCCAGGCCATCGATGCGCTCCGCGACGGTCTCGCGCGCCTGATCGACCGCCTGCTCGCGCAGGTTCTCCATCGCCTCGCTGTCCATCACGAACGAGACCGACGTCGCGTCCCGGCGCGTCTCCTGGATGTCGCCGAAGAGGTTCACGACGTCGCGGTCGAGGGAGGCCAGGTCACCTGCCTCCTCGAACGTGACGCGGAAGCCGTCTCGGTCGACGCTCGAGATGCGGACGCGCGCCCGGGTCTCCTCGAGCTGGTCGGCGGTGTGCTCCTCTTCGGAGCAGATCTCCATGCGCTCGCAGAGCCTCTCCAGCATCTGCTGGGCGCGGAGATCGCGGCGATCTTCCACGGCCTGCTCGACCTCGACCTCGTACATGAGGCGCAGCCCGCCCTGGATGTCGAGACCGAGCGCGATGCGGCGCTGGAACGTGTTCGTGACCCACGCGGGCGGCGCATAGTCGGTGCCCGAGAGGCTCGGCCAGAAGACGAGACCCGCGTAGACCATCAGGCCCACGACGAGGGCGAAGCGGAAGTACCAACCCCTGTCCATGCAGCGTTCTCCGATCGCGCGTCGCGCGACTGACCTCTCGTGACCGGCGGGGCCGGCGACCTGCCCGCGCCTGGCGCGGGGCCTCGAATCGTTCTCTCGGGCGGGCCCTTCAGCCCTTCTCAGCGGGTTTTTCTTCCGCTTTCTTCTCGTTCTTGTCGGCCTTGTCAGGCTTGTCCTCGGTCTTGGGCTTGTCCTCGGTCTTGGCCTTCTCCTCGGCTTTGGCCGTCGGAGCCGCCTCGAGACCGGCGATGTGCGACCGAAGGATGTTGACGCGGACCTTCTCCTTCTGGCCGATCGCGAGGACGGCCTCGTTCGCATCGATCGCGACGATCTCGCCCAGGATTCCCGAGGTCGTTCGGACTTTTTGACCGGCCCGCAGCGACTTGAGCATGTTCTCCTGCTCCTCGCGCCGCTTGTTCTCGGGCCGGATCATCAGGAAGTACATGAGCACGAAGAGCACGGCCATGAAGCCGCCCTGCATGGCGCAGCTCATGCCGGGATCGCCGGCCGTGGCCGCTTCGCCCGCAGCGGGCGCGCTCGAGGGCGCGACGCCCGGCGCCTGCCAGATCAACACGTGGAGGAGTTCGAAGAGGGCGAGGTGCATGGGGGCCCGAAAAGGTCGGCGGTTCTACTGCGCGGCCTCCGCAGCGTCAACGCGCGCTCCGAGGCCGCCGAGCACGAGGTCGACATCGGCCCCCGATCCACGGGAGGATGCAGGCCGAGTCCGAGCTGGAATCGAGTCTTCATGTGCCCCCTGCGAGTCTACGTGGTCGACCCCGACGAGCCGCGCGCGAGATGGCTCGAGCGGCTCGCCGCGGCTCGAGGCTACATCGTGGAGCGCTTTCCGAACGGCGAGCGGGTGATCGACCGCTTCGTGCAGCGACCGGCCGACGCGCTCCTCGTGCAACACGTCCTGCCTGGGCGCGACGGCGTCGCGACGATCGAGGCGATCCGATGGGCCCCCGGAGGCCGCGACGTGCGGGTCGTCCTGCTCGCGCTCGAAGAGCCGTTGACCGCGCCACTGCACATGCTGGCGCTCCGGGTCGACGCGCGGGCAGCGCTCGTCGGGCCACTCGAGCAGAGCCACGTGGAGCGCGAGTTGGTCGCGCTCGCGGAGGACTGGGACGACGACCGAACGCTGGCGGTGGGAGACGTCTCCTACGCTGCGGACCTGCGCGAGGCCCGGCGGCGGACCCTGCCTCCGATCGGGCGACCGCTTCCCGGCGTGCCGCAGCCCGAGTGGCTCGAGGTGGCCACGGTGGTGGCCGGAGCCGTTCGGATCGAGACCACCGAGTCGGTCTTCGCGGACGAACTGACGAGCCAGAACCCCGAGGCAGCGGCGGCCGCGCGAGCGATCGGTGGGGCGCGTGATCCGGCGCCGCCCGCGGCCTTCGACGACATCACGCAGGCGGAGCCCGCAGCCGCGGCAGGCGGCGAGCCGACGGCACCACAGAGGTCGCTCGGTGCGAGCGATGCGGAAGCCGTGCTCTCGAGCGGCCGGGTCGGTCGCCCGGGCGCGAGAACGAGCGCCGGGCCCGGATCCCGCTTCGCATCGCCCACGCCTACCTCTCAGTTCCGCGCCCCGAGCTCGCCGCCGAGCGTGGCGGTCGCGCCGCCGGCGAGGGCCACTCCGCAGCCGCCGATGCGACCGCGCGCGCAGGCGAACGTCGCCGAGGGGCTGCGTGTGGGCGAACAGCACAGGGACGAACAGCACAGGGACGAACAGCACAGAGGCGAGCCTCCCGCCGCCGCCCCGTCATCGGTTCGGCGCAGCGACGTGAGCACGCGACAGATCACGCTGCCTCGTGAGCCTGCACCGGCGCTCACCCCGAGCTTGCTCGAGGTCGCCGCGGTGGCGATCGGGCCAGGCATCCTCGAGGGCGCGCTCGACGAGGGGCGCTTCGTGAGCGCACGCGCGAAGGAGACCCGCAGGAGCGAGTGGGCCGGCACCTTCTCGAAGACACCTTTCCCCGCGCTCCTGCGCCGCATCGCCGACGAGCGCTCGAGCGGCGGTCTGCTCTGCGAGATGCGCGCGCCGGACCCACGCACCGCGCGGGGCACCGTCGACAAGGCGCCGGCCACGAAGGTCGTCTACTTTCGAGGAGGCGTGCCCGTGCAGGTGCGCTCGAACGTGCTCGACGAGTGCCTGGGGCAGCTCCTGCTCCGCAAGAAACGGATCGGTGTCGCGACGCTCGAGGAGTCGATCCGCACCATGCGCGCGCGCGGCGGATTGCAAGGACAGATCCTGGTCCAGATGGGCGCGCTCTCTCCGCTCGAGCTCGGCGAGCTGCTGTCCGAGCAGGTGCGCCAGAAGCTCTTCGATCTCTTCGGCTGGCGCCGTGGCGAGTTCCGTTTCTCGTCGGAGATGGAGGCGCCGCGCGATGGGTTCCCGCTCGAGATGGCGCTTCCGGACATGGTCTTCGAGGGCGTCTGCGCAGCGATGCCCGCCACCCTCCTGCTCGACATCATGACGCCCCGCCTCGATCTCTTCGTCGCACCAGATCCCATGCGGCTCTCGCGCTTCGCGAGAGTCCGCATCGCCAAGGATCTGCGGACGGTGCTCGAGAGCATCGATGGCACCTCGCGTCTCCGGGAGGTGCTCCGCGCGGGACCCCGACCCGGCGCCATCGCTCAGCTCCTCTACGCGCTCGAGTGCCTCGGCGCGGTCTCGTTCGAGGCCGCCGCCGAGCCTCGACGGGTCCTGCTCGCGCCGCTCTCGCTCGAGCAAGCGATCGATGGACGTGGCATCGACACGGAGTGGGACGACGAGACGAAAGACCGAAGCCAGCGGCCACGGCTCATCTCCCCGGCGGCGACACCGACTCCTCCGGGCGCGCCCCCGGTGGCGCCGAGGTCGGGAGGACCGCCCGCGACGGGCGCACCGGATCTGGACACGGTCTCGGCCTCGAACCTCGTCGAGCTTCGCAGCGACAGCACCCCCCTCGACGCGGAGTCGACGGATGCGCGACGCGCACACGCGGAGGTCCGCCTCGCCGGAGCCGATCAGACGCCGCCGCCGAACCCGAGACCATCGCTCCCGCAGGGGAGGCCCCTCGACGCGCACGTCGAGCGTATGTTCGAGGCCGAGCGCTGCTTCCGCCGCGGCAACCGGTGTCTCTCGCGAGCGGAGCACCGGGACGCGCTCGCCGCCTTCGAGCGGGCCGCGGAGCTCTGCCCGGACGAGGGTGAGTTCCAGGCGTACCTCGGTTGGGCGCGCCACTGCGTCGAGCCGGACGGTCGCGCCAGCACCGAAGCAGCCCTGCGAGATCTCGAGCGCGGCTGCGCGCTCGCTCCGGATCTGCATCTGACCCACCTCCTCAGGGCGCGGGTGCTCGAGCATGCGGGACATGCCGATGCGGCGGAGGCCTACCGCGAGGTCCTGTCGCTCGCGCCAGGCATGCAGGAGGCCAAGGAAGCGCTGACGCGCCTCGGGAGACGTCGATGAACCACTCCGCGCTCGCCTCGCTCGCCTTGGTGGCCGACGTGGGCGGCACGCACTGCCGCTTCGCGCTCGCCAGTCGTGACGACAAGGGGCTCGTCGAGCTGACGCACCCGCACACGTATGCGAGCGCCTCGGCCCCGGCGCTCGAGCCGCACTTGCTCGACTACGTCGCGCGAACCCACACACGCCCCGACGTGGTCTGCCTCGCCGTCGCAGGACCCGTGCTGAACGGGGTCTGCCGCACGACGAACCTCCCCTGGCTCATCGACGCACGCGCCATCCAGGGCGCGCTCGCCGACGTCGGCGTGGCAGCCGAGGTCGTGCTCCTGAACGACTTCGAGGCGGTGGGCTGGGGCGTGCGAGAAGTGCCGACGTCCCTGCGCGCGAACCTCCAGCGCGGAGCCCGTGAGCCGAGCGGACCGCTCGCGGTGCTGGGCGCCGGCACGGGCCTCGGCGAGGCGCTCGCAGTGCCGCTGCCCGGAGGAGGGCTGCGGGTGATCGCGACCGAGGGTGGGCACACCGACCTCGCTGCGCGGGATCCCTTCGAGGACGGTCTGCTCGCGGCGCTCCGGCTCGAGTTCCCGGAGCACGTGTCCTACGAGCGCGTGCTCTCGGGCCCGGGGCTCGCTGCGATCTTCACGCACCTCACCGTCGGGATCGATGGCCCAGCACGGAGCGAAGTGCTTGGCGCCGAGGACCCCGCGAGAGAGGTCGTGGGCCGACGCGACCGCTGCCCCCACTGCGCGCGCGCCGTGGAGGTGTTCGTCGACCTTCTCGGCGCCGAGGCGGGCAACCTGGCGCTCAAGTCCCTCCCGAGCGGCGGGCTCTTCCTCGCGGGTGGCCTGGCACCTCGCGTGCGCGAGGTGGTCGAGCGACGCTTCCTCGGCTCGTTCCTCGCGAAGGGCCGCATGCGTGGCGTCCTCGCGAACATCCCGGTCGACCTCGTGCTCGACGGGCAGGTGGGGCTCCGCGGTGCGGCGGCGCGGGTCGGCATCACGAACCTCGGACAAGTGGAGTAAGCTGGCCCGCGATGGACGTCACCTGCGAGCGCTGTGGCACCGAGTACGAGTTCGACGAGACGCTCGTCTCGGGCCGCGGCACGACCGTCAAGTGCACGAATTGCGGGCACCTTTTCAAGGTCTACCGCCAAGGCGAGACGGCCCGCCCGGACGAGAGCACACGCACCTGGCAGCTGCGCATGGCCTCCGGGGACACGCAGGAGTTCGGCTCGCTCAAAGAGTTGCAGCGCCTCATCGCGGAAGGGCGGGTCTCGGAGGACGACCGGCTCGCGCGCTCCGGAGAAGGGTGGAAGCGCCTCGGCGACATCGCAGAGCTCGCGACCTTCTTCCAGGCTGCGCGGGCCGCGCAGGCTCGGCCGCCGACGCTGGCCGCCGCCGCACGACAACAGGGCGGCAAGGGCACGATGATGGGCATGGGCGGCGTCTCGATGCCTCCTGAGCCGGCTCCCCCCAGCAAGCCGCCTCGAGCTCGGTCCGCGACACCCCGCGTGGGGAGCACGACCGCGCGCTCGGCGGCCCCGCCGCCCCCCTCGAGCCCGCCGGCACCTTCGAGCCCGCCAGCATACCCGAGCCGCGGCGAGCCTACCGGCAGAACGGTCCGCGCCTCCGTGGAAGAGCTCGCATCGAGCGACGCGATCTCGGAGCCGGACATCCCGCCGCCGCCGCGGATTCCCGCCCCTTCCCCGCCCCCACCGCCGCCGGAGCGGGCCCTCGGCAGCGAGCGGCCACCTACGCCGCCCAGACGCAGAACGGAGGAGGAGCGCCGAGACTCACGGCGTCCCCCCTCGCTGCGTCCGCTCCAGCTCGACGACGAGCCGCCGCCCGAAGTGCCGCGCCGCAACCTGACGCCGGTCTTCCTGGGGCTCGCCGTGCTCGCGCTCCTCGGCGGAGGCGCCTTCTGGTTCTGGACCTCGGAGGGCCAGACCCCGGAGACGCCGGTGGTCTCGCCAGCCGACCGATTCGTGCAGGCTGGCGAGGCCGCCCTCGCGCGCGATCGCCC
>JBKDQC010000375.1:0-3423 GCA_046342295.1 Deltaproteobacteria bacterium
GCGATGGGCGACACGGAAGCCGAGGCGGGCGGAGCCTGAGCCCGACGAGGTCGGTTGCGCCGGGGTCGGGCGCTCGGCACGCTCATCCAATGTCGGTGCTCGTCTGTCGTGCGCTCCCCCTCGTCCTGGCGACCTCCGCGCTCGCGCTCGGCTGCGCGGACGGTGAGCTCGACGCGGCCCCCGACGCGCGTGGCGGAGGTGCCGGTGACGCTGGCCGAGGCTTCGACGCAGGTGAAGTCGACGCGGCTCTCGACGCAGCGCGCTTGCATGTCGATGCAGGGCGAGACGCTGGAATGACCTCGTGCCCGAGCGGCGAGCACGTGTGCGGCACCCGCTGCGTGCGGGACCTGACGAACGACCCCGCCAACGGATGCCGGCTCGGCTGCGGTGAGCCGTGTGCTGCACCCGACATGGGCGTGGCCACCTGTGGAATGGACGGCCAGTGCGCCTGGGAGTGCGAGCCGCCGTTCCGGCGAATGGGCGACGCGTGCGTGTGCGCGCCGACCACCTGCGACGCGCTCGCCTACGAATGCGGCACTGCCGACGACGGCTGCGGGCGGCGGCTCGACTGCGGCTCGTGCATGGGCGGGGCCACGTGTCTGGAGGGTCGCTGCGGTTGCGCCGCGGACGAGCTCGAGCCGAACGACTCGAACACTTCACCGGCGATGCGCTCCGGGCTCAACGACGCCGACGATCCGCCCGACGTCATCCTCACGGCGAACATCGACGAGCCGAGGGATGAAGACTGGTTCTCCTTCCCCATCACCGACGGCACCGACGGCGGCAACCCCCGCATCACCGTCACGCTGGGCGAGATCCCTGCGGGCAGCGACTACGCGCTCTCGGCGTTCTACGTCTGTGGCGATCGGACGGACGACAGCACCTGCGCCCGCGGGGCGCCCGACAACTTCGTCGGCCGCGGCTGCGCTGGCAGCACGAGCGGCAGCGCGCCCGAGACCGTCGAGCTCGCGACGGACTGCAGCCGCGGGCTCGACTCCGACGACAGCGGCACCCTGCTCGTCCGCGTGACCGCGCCGACGTGGTCCCTGACGTGCGGGCCCTACCGCGTCACCGTGCGGGTTCGCTGACCGCTCGGCCCCCCGCGCGGCAGCGGCCGCTTCGGCGGCCGGAGCGGGTGGGGGCCCCGCTTCGCGGGGGAGGGGCCGCTCGGCCCCTCCAGCAAATCAGTACTCGGCGCGGAACAGCTGCTGGCCCATGAGCAGCAGAGAGCCACTCGGGACGGTCGTGCGGCCGCCGAGTCGAATGAATGTCCCGTTCGAGCTGCCGACATCCGTGAGGAATACGCGGCCGCCTTCCTCGTGAATGCGGCAGTGCAGACCCGAGACGTAGCCGTCCTCGGGGAACAGGATGTCGCCGCGCTCGCGGCCGAGATGCAGTCCCGCGGAGGGCACGCCGTAGCAGTTCCCGGTGGTGTCGCGCCCCGTGACGAGACAGATGCGCCCCGCGAGGCCGGTGTTCGGGCTTCCCATGCGTTCCACGCCGTTCTGGGCGGGGCGCACACCGAGACGCTCGAACCGGATGATCTCCTGACCGATGCGGAAGATGGCCCGGTCGACGAGCTCGACAGGCTGGTCGACCCCGATGCGCAGGTACACGCCGTTGAGGCTGTTCTCGTCACGAACGGACAACGAGCCTCCGCTGAAGGACAACGTCGCATGCCGGGGCGACAGGTACGAGTCGCTCGCGAACAGGGCCCCGGTCTCGCGACCGACGAGGGTCGTCTCAAGGAGCGGGAAAGAGTCACCCTCCGAGCCGTCGGCGCGGATCAGCACCAGCGTGCCGTGCTGAGGACCGACCGTGGGAGCCGCGGGCGGGGCGGGGGCGACCGCGGGCATCGGCGCCGAGGCTCCGAGCACGTGACCGCAGGAGCCGCAGAACTTGAAGTTGCGGTTGTTCGAGGTGCCGCACTTGGGGCACACGATCTGATCCGCGGCGGCCGCCGGCGCGGGCACCGGAGCCACGGGCGGAGGCGGGGCGGGCATCGCGGGGGATCCGCCGAACGAAGGCGCGGGGGCTGGAGCACCGAATGCGGCGGGAGCACCGAAGGAAGCGAAAGCGACGGGCGCCGGCGCCGGCATCGCAGGGGATCCACCGACCGACGGCACCGCGGGGGCGCCTGTCGGCGCCATCGGAGGCGCCGCCATCGGAGGCGCCGCCATCGGAGGCATTGCGGGCGGCGACATCGCTGGCCCCGGGGCCCTTCCTGCGGGTGGAGTCGGCGCCGTGAAGCTCTTGGGAGCGTGGGCGGCGTCGCGCGGCAGTTCCGCGCCACAACCGAGACAGAACTTGTAGTGGTCCTGGTTCTCTTTACTGCAACGGGGGCAGACGATCACCGCGGAGCTCCTTCATGGCTCGCCTTCGAGGGCTTTCGCTCTCCCGGAGGTCCCGCGAGACAGTAGTGCCCAACGCGATCGCGGGTCAAGCGCGGCGCGCGCGAAGGAACGCGACGGATCCTGTCGGCTCCAGCCACTGCAGCACGATCCTCACGACCGTGGTCCCGCGCGCCACGAGACGTGAGCCGAGAAATCACCGCCGCGGCTCCTGCGTTAGAGACGCGACACCCCCGGACCCTACCGCCGTTTCTCCTATGGAAGTTCAGGCCCGTTTCTCGCTTACAATCCCGATGCCGATGAGTGCGCCTTCGAGAAGCGCGACGGACCCCAAGCTGCGCCGGGGTCGCAAGAGCCCCCCGAGCCACTCGGAGGGGCGCTCGGCGCTCGAGCGATCCACGAGCCCGAGGGGCCTGACGCCCGACAGCGGCGAGCGATCGAGGCTGTCCGACCCAGACCGGCTCCTCGGCCGCACCCTCGCGGGCAAGTATCGCCTCGACGCCCTCCTCGGCGAGGGGGCGATGGGGCGGATCTACCAGGCGCACCACGTCCTCCTCGACAAAGACGTCGCCATCAAGGTTCTCCACCAGCACCTCGGTGGCGAGGACCGAGTCGCCAAGCGATTCCACCGTGAAGCGCGGGCAGCGAGCCGACTCTCCCACCCGAACTCGGTACAGATCCTCGACTTCGGCGGCACGGACGACGGCGTCCTCTACATCGCGATGGAGCTCCTCGACGGCGTCACGCTGAAGCAGCGCCTTCTCGGTGGCGCCCTCGAGGTGCCGGCGGCCCTGCGGATGGCCCGTGACGTCGTCGACGGCCTCGTCGTCGCCCACGCCGCGGGCGTCGTTCACCGCGACGTCAAACCCGCCAACATCATGCTCGTCGCCGACACCCGCCCCGGGCGCGGCGGCGAGCGCGCGGTCCTCGTCGACTTCGGCATCGCCCGCAACGTCGACGCCGGGGCGACGATGACGGCGACGGGGCAGGTGATCGGCACCGCGGGCTACATCGCGCCCGAGGTGGCGCTCGGCGGCCGCAAGCACGACGCTCGTGCCGACCTCTACGCGGT
>JBKDQC010000376.1:0-2018 GCA_046342295.1 Deltaproteobacteria bacterium
TGGGGCGCACCGACGACGACCGCCTCGGCCTCTCGCACGACGCGCACGAGCTTCGTCTTCTTCGCCTCCCGCTCGCGCTCGAGCCGCCACGCCCAGTGCCGGAGCGTGCGCCACGGCCCCAGCCCCTCACGCTCGGCGTACTCGCGGCACGTCATGCCGCTCGCACGCCACGCCGCGACGCGCTTCACCCAGGTCTTCCGATCGGCCATGCCCTCGACGCTGACAGAGGCCGATCACCACGCCACCACGGTGCTCAAGCAGCGGATACACGAGTGGGGCGTGGAGACGGTCGAGTTCGGGGCCAGCACGCTTCAACCATTCGGCTTCGCCGGCGGCATCCGCATGGCCGCCACGGCGCTCTGGCACTTCGGCGCCCGGAACTACTCCCCCGCGATCGGCCAGTGGGTCGAAAAGGACCCGATCGAGTACGCCGGCGGCACTGGCCCCTACCTCTACTGCGAGAACGATCCGGTCAACCGCATCGATCCGACGGGACTCGTCTGGGGGGCTGTCATCGGCGGGACGGTGGCCGGGGTGATAGCGTACGGTCAGGGCGCTCGGGGCGGCGACCTCGCGGTGAGTATCGGGATCGGGGTTGCGATGGGAGCGATATCGCCGTTCCTCATCGCCCGGACCGAGGCCACAGCATTTGCGGCCGGTGGCGCCGTCCTGTTCGGCGAGACCATGTTCAACTTTGCGGCAGCCAACGGCATTGCCAGTGGCGTTCAGTATTGCGCGACGACGGACGACTTCGACAGCGGCGACCTTGCTTGGTCGGTGGGGGTCGGCTTCGTGGCGGGCGGCATTGGTGGGCTCCTTTCTGGGTCTCTGGCTGGAGCCGGCTCGGGGGCTGCCGGCAACGCGCGACCTCCCCTTGCTGGCTTCCAGGCGGGTTCGCGTATTCCGCAGCCTCTCGCGGACTCCCTGAATCAGTCGTGGTCGCAGCGGTCGGCCGGCCCTGCTGGGCAGACCGTTGCCGAGATCGGCTCAGAGCTCATCGTCGGTTCGATCGGGAGCATCCCGCCGGATCGTGACTAGCTAGTGGGTAGGCTATGTCCGAAGCGCAACGTTGGATGGTCCGAGTCGCTGCAGCCATCGCCGGTGGGCTTGCCGCGTTTGCGGCCGTCCATGGTCACTGGCTGGCGACGCTCGCATTCGCCGGCACTGCCTTCGCCGGCGTGGCGAGAAGCCTCGAAGTCGTCAGGTCCAGCGGGATCCGTGTCTGGCGGGGGCCGCTGCGGCTCGAGAGGATTCCGTGGGAGGACTGTGCCGAGCTCACACTCTTCGACCGCGCTCCCGGAGTGGCGCACTTGAGTCGTCGTTCGGACGGCTCGGGTGTCTTCTTCTCGTTCACCGAGCGCCAGCCCGATGAAATCGCCGGTTGGGCGAGTCGGGCCGGTGCATCGGTCGTAAGGGATGACACCACCGTGCTTCACCGACGCGGTCTCCGCCCAGCGGAGGTGCTCGTGGGCGGCTTGGTTTTCCTCGGCGTTGCGGTGCTGCTACGACTCTTGTGGAACGAGCTCGGGGTGGCAGGACGATGACCTCCCTTCGCCTCGTACCAATGCTCCTTGCCGGCTGCGTCTTGCTCGGGTGCACGACGAGCCATCCCGAGCCTGATGCCACGGCGGCGGCGGCGCGCGATGCGACACTCGATGACGCGCCGATCACGACAAGACCGGATGCTCCGCCCTCCGCCGGTGATGCCTACAATCCGGATGCGACGAGCTCGGTGGACGCAGGTCGGGATGCACTTCCGCCAGCGGACGCGGACCTTCGGGCTCGGGAGGACGCGACGGGGTTCTGTCGGCCGGATGGGACGTGTGTGTGCTTCGAGGAGGGGTGGGGCCTCTGCCCGGGGCGGGAGACCATCTGTACGGTACCCGCTGCACGACCACCGTCCTTGCGTGACGAGCGGGCCGCGCGGAGCCGCGTTGTCTTCTCGCTGGTCGTCGATCGGGCGTGCGTCGTACGCGGAACGCGTACTGATGACGCTCACCGAGCGCGGGGCGGCGGGA
>JBKDQC010000377.1:0-11967 GCA_046342295.1 Deltaproteobacteria bacterium
AGAGGGCCTCGGTACAAGCAGCGTTGCCCGCACACGCATGGGGCGAGACATAGGAGATGTCCGAGAGATAGAGCTGCCCTCGGTCGCGCCGATATCGGTAGTGGATGGTCGAGCCGTGGGCATCGCTCGATCGCGAGATCATCCAGCGGAAGACGCGAGTGCCGCCCTCGTCGTCCACCTCGAGCGCGCTCTCCGTGTCGGCATCGGAGGGCGCCTCCGCCATGGGGATGGCGCCGAAGTCGAAGCGCGAGCCATCCGGCGACTGCACGACCCACCGGCGCGAGTCGCGCGCGCGGAACAATCGCATGAAGCCACCCTCGACGCGCGCTCGGTACTGCTGCCACGTCGCGAGCTCGGGAGGCACCGTGCCGACGGGATCCTCCGCGCTCGGATCGGCCTGGGCATCGACGACGCCGATGGCGCCGTTGTCGACGGGCACGAGCTCCTGGCCGCCGTTGTAGATGAAGCGGTCTTCGTTGGGGTGCCACCGCGCCTGATCGTCGTAGACGGGCAGCCCGCGATCGGTCTGGCGCGAGATGAACGGCACGCCAAAGCCCCAGCCGAAGCCCACGGCGCCGTTGCCACCCGACGACGAGTACGACAGAGAGATGGAAGGCTGGACACCCGCGCGCCCCGGCGCGACGGCGATGGGCACACCGAACGTCGCCGTGCCCGACGAGAGCACGGGCGTGAAGGACTCGCCCATGCCCTCGATCGATCCCTCCGCAGTGGGCAGAGAGATGGCCTGAGGGTTCACGGCCGTTCGCGTCTCGCCGCCCGGCAGCGAGATGGGCGTGAGCGCATCTGCCTCGGCGGCGGCGTCCTCGGCGTCGGCGGTCGAAGCACCTTCGATGTCCTCTCGCACTTCCGCGAGCTCGGGATCGATCGCCTCCGCCTCACCGAGTGAGGCCGTGTGGGAGTCCCCGAGCGTCGCCCCGCCGTGCCGGCTCGCGACAGGCTCCGAGGAGACGACTGGCATGTCCCCCGAAGGGATCGAGGCCGCACCCTCGCGGGGAGACGCGGCGCGCGCCTCGGACGCGGGCTCGTCGGCGCGCGCGTGCGGCACGTAGGACACCGCGGGGAGCCACACCAACGCCGTCGCCACGGTGGCGCACAGACCGCGAGCGGCGAGGGACGACCGGTTCATGGTTCACCTCGAAACAGAGGACAGACAAGAAGACGTCGCGGTCCGGTGGCGGGCGAATCGCTCGCCCTCTCACGAGCACTCACGCACCCAGCGCCACACCCACCCGAAGCTCACCCGCCCGAGGGGAGCGCGGGCATGAGACGAATCAAGCGGAGCTCGTCCGCGGTACCGGTGGTGCTCTCGGGCTCCACCCAGGTGAAGATCCAGCCGTCCTCGACCCGCGGGCCCGCACGGCCGAGCGAGGCGCTCCTCGTGATGGAGCTGGTCGCGGCCTGGAGCCGATCCCACCCGCGCGGCGGCGAGGCGCCCGCCGAGGTGAGGAGCTGAAGACCGATTCGGTCGTTGCGCCAGATCGCGAACCACGCACCGCCACCGAGCGAAGCCACGCTCAGCTGATCGTCGGTGCCGCGCCTCGGGGCCGAGACCCAGTGAGAGGCGTCGGGGTAAGTGACCCCGTCCTGCACCGCGGTCACCTGCACCGTGTTGAGATCCGTCATCTCCAGGCCCGCCTGGACCAGCCAATCATCTCTCCGGTCGGAGACGTGCATCAGGAGATAGGGCTCGTACGTCCGGACCGGGCTTCCGAGCGCCACTGCGCCGTCGTGCTCGCGCCGATAGGCCACAGGGTCCGCCCATCCCGAGAGCCACCAACTCGTCCAGCGGTCGTCTTCCCCGATCGAGCTCACCGAGACGTTGGTCTCTCGCGGCTCGGCCCGTGGCTGGAGATCGAAGGCGGCGGGCCCGCGACCCATCGTGTCGAAGACGCGCACGCGAACGACGGGCGTCGAATCGTAGGTGTCCCAGCCGACGACGAAGCCCGAGCGGATTCGTGTCGCCGAGATGCTCCGTGCGTAGTCCGTCGACACGGGGGCCTCGGCGGGCACCCGACCTGTCGGCGGCACGACCAGATACTGCGCCGCCCCGGTGGGATAGCCTTGGCGCACGAGCGCCCAGCCGGATGCGAGCGGCAGCACACCGAGGCAATGGCGCTCCAGCTCGGGCGCCAGGGTGGCGACGACCACGGGCTCCGCGTCCACCGGCACCATGTGCGCGTCGAAGCGCTGGAGGAGGATGTCGTATTGGACCGGGCTCACGGTGCCAGGGATGTGGCGCGACCAGGTCACGATGAGGTTCCCCAGGTCGTCCATGCCCGAGGCACCCAGGCCCGTGACGCCCGGCACGGTGAGGAGTGGCTGCGGCAGCGTCACCGCCCCGAGGACCCTCGATGTCCGGCCCGGCACGACCGAGGCCACCACGCGCACGTCTGCCTCGCAGGCAGCATCGCATCCATCCCCGGGCTCGAGGTTCCCATCGTCGCAGGCCTCGGTCCCCGTGCGAATCCCATCTCCGCATCCCGGCGCGACGCACGCCCCTCCCACGCACACGTCGCCCGCCCCGCAGCTCGTGCCATCGGCGACAGGCGTGTACACGCACGAGTCGACGCAGCTCAGGTTCTCGCAAGCCCCCGGCGCCGCGCACCCCGCACAATCGAACCCCGCGTCCATCTCCACGAACGCATCCGGCTCGAACGCGTCCGGCGACACGAACGCATCCGCCTCGACGAACCCGTCGGGCGCGAACGCGTCCTCCGCCCTCACGAACGCATCCGGCGCCTCGAACGCGTCCGGCGCCTCGAACGCGTCCGACGCCCCCGGCCCCGCGTCGACCATGACGGCCGAATCACACCCCGCCGCCGCCGCGACTGCCACGGCGGCGGCTGCTGCTGTGCGTACCCCCCTCATCGCTGATGCGTCCAGTAGCGATAGTTCAGCACCAGCTGAACGTCCTCCAGTCGATCGAACCGGAAGCCCTCGTCCTCCCAGATGCGAATGAGCAGAGAGCCGCCGAGAGGCCGGCCTCGGAGCTCGTGTCTCACGTAGGGCTGGATCAGCGCCTGATCCGCAGACGACAGTGGGTTGCTCAGGAAGCGCTCCGCCGCCAGCGCGCGGGCGCTCTCCACTCGTCCAGTGAAGAGCGGCGCGTCGTAGAGGTTCCCGTTGGCGTTTCGCACGAGCCACGGTCCCTCGTGCACCAGCGAGATCGAGAAATGGCCTGCGCCGAAGCACCCACCGGTCGCTCCCGCCGAGCAGTCCCGCAAGCCTGTGCCAACGAGATTCACACCGACCGACTCGATGCGGTAGTTGAAGTTCCCCGCCGCAAACCCGGAGGGGGTGTAGGTGAGCGTCCGCTCCAGAGCGTCCGACGTCACGTCCACCGTGGTCTGCAGATAGCAGCGCGTGAGTGCTTCGGAGGCTCTACACGTACCGTCATAGCCGTCCCGACAGACGCGAACGCACCCTCGAGTGAACGCAGACCCGCGGAACATCGTGCCATCGTCGGCGCACACGGGCAGGACCCCGCGCCGCTCCGCGCCCGTGGCGTAGAAGCGACCCGGCGGAAACCGCATCGCTTGGCCCACCGTCGCCGGCGGGACGGGGGTATCCAAGTTCCCGCTGAAGTTCGCTGCCGCGGCCTCCAGCTGGAGGCCGGCCAGAACCACGTACGTGCCTGCTGCGCCGACCGCCGTATCTCGCGCCCCAGGCGTCACGGCGATCTCCACATCCGCGTCCGCGGGAACATCGAAGAAGTAGTTCCAGCGCGTCCATCCGCTCGTCCAGCCCGTGGCCTGTGAGATCCGACCCGGCGAGAGTGGTGCAAGCTCGACTCCGCTTGCCGCATCCAGCGCCCGAACCGACAGGCCAGCCCCGGCGTTGTGCAAAGAGTCGGTACGCTCGAACCATGAGAGACGGTAGCGCCCTCGCTCGAGGCTGACGATCTGCGAGTGCCGGGACCCCAGGGTCGCTCGACTCCCGAACGACACGGTGAAGCCCGTCGGCAAACTGTACGGATCGACCCGTACGGGGCTGGGCGAGGTCGGAACCGAGCCGGTCAGCTCGCTCACGGTCGTGCACGCGTCCGTGGCCGGCGTCGCGACACACCCTCGGGGCAGCCAGCCTGGTGACACACTGGTTGCCAGGACATGAGGTTCGTCGGAGTGGTAGAGCAGGTTCGGGAGATCGGTCTCGCACGGCCGCCTCAACTGACGGACATCATCTCGCACGGAGATGACTGCCGTGTCGGTACCGTCCTGGAAGGGGTAGCTGAAGGAGTACCCGACGAAAACCTGTTCCAGTCTACGAACATAGTCGCCTACGAAGAGCCCGGAATAATCGTCAGGGGACGCAAGCGTCGGGTCCCCCGCGTTCCTCACACGCTCATAGTCGATGGGAGTGAGCGTACAGAGCTCGTTCGCCCACTCCGAAGGCGCGTTGACCGTGACGAGGTCGTCCGACATCTCTTCGAGGTTCATGCCCAGACGCTGCTCGAGGGCCCGCCGCGCGATGAACGCGAGGCGGAGCGCACGAAGGTGAGCGGCCTGGTACCGGGCCAGCGTCGTGTCGTAGCGGGCGCGCATCACCGTGTTCACGGGAAAAGCGCGGCCCGTGGTGGCGTTGTCGAGGAAGAGCGCGCGGGACACCGCGTTCCTCGCCTCCGCCTGCAGCGTGCGGAGCCGCGTCATGGCGGCGTCGATCCGCGCGAGCTCGACCCCTATCGCAATCGAGCGATTCTGGATCGACGACGCCGCACGCACGAACTCACGGTCTGCATTGGCGAATGCAGAGTCGATCTCGAGTGCGCCAGCCTGGTCACGTAGCGCGTTGATCTGCGCAGCCGACACCGACTGAAAGATAGAATTTAAGCAAGTCGCGGCAGAGACCCCCGTGGCCAGACCGGAGGTGATCCCAAACTTGCCTATCGACTCGGAGACGGCGTTCGCAATCGACGCAAGACACTGAAGACTCTGACCCGCGATCTCCCTGTTCAAATTGATGTCCTCGATCTGCGTAGCAATATGGGACTGCCTCACCGCGTTCTGCGTCGTACGAATCACAGCCGCGTAGTCGCGGAGGTCGTTCGCTATGCCCATCTGGTGCGCGCGGAGCGCGAGCAGCGCGGCACGAATCTCGGCCGTCTGCGCGCTGATCTCACCAGTGCTTTGCCCTACCACGCTCGATCCACCCTGTCGAACCTCGTTCATCACAGACGCTGGAAGACCCCGTATCACTGTGCGCGCGGCCCTTCTCTCCGCGGTTGCCGCCACGCACTCGAGGTAGGGCGAGGAGCCCAGCAGGTCGCGCATTGTCGCCATCGGAGGCGGTTCGTTGCAGTTGGGGACGATGGGGTTGGGCACCTGGAGACGGGCGCCGTAGCACGCGAGCTCGATGCCATTCATGTAGTCGTTGCCCGTCAGATTGCCCGGGTAAGCGTCATTGATATCAGCGTTCTGCAGGTAGCGTGAGTAGCGTGACTCGTCCGTCCCCAACGCATATCCGCGGGTGCCCCAACTCGGGCTCGTGCGTCCCCCGAAGAGGAGCATTTCACGTGCGCGGACGAAGTGCTCGCTCGCCACAGCTTCCGCGCTCGGCGTCTCCGCGTCCGCACCGAGTGTGTGAACGATGAACGGCATGCCACGCGAGGGAACGCCCGTGCTCGGAGGGGTGCTGCCGCTGCTTGGCCTCGCCCACGACGTAGGGGAACCAGCCGCGGCGTCGAACACCCGGCACGCCGCCCCTCGGTAGTCACAGTGCATCCACTCCTGCGTGGTACCGGTCAGATACTGCGCCACCATTCCGCTCATCGCGTTGTCGAAGACGGAGGGGCCATCTGGATCTCCCCGCTGATCATAGCCCCGACTCCCGCTCTCGGACTGGAAGGTGAGCGTGGTACCAGGAAGCTGACCAAAGCTTTCTCTCTCGAAGTAGACCAGGTCCTCGTCTCGGCTGGTGTAGTAGGGGATGCGAAGCCCCCGCACGCCGGCGCCGCTCAGCACGCGTGCAGCAACCACTGCACGAATGAGAAGGTTGTTGAGAGCTGCGCGTGCTCGACGAGGGTCGGCATCGCCCAACCAGTTCCCGTTCAGAATGGTCGACAGCGACGGGATGGTGCTCGAGAGACAGAACAGCGGCCCCGTGTGCGTTTGCAGAGCGGTTCGGAACCCCATGGCGCTGGACGGGATGGGCCAGCCGACACCACCGGCCGGGCACAACGCCGCACCGCCGAAGTCGGGCGACACCATGGGCCACCTCGACCCCGGTCCGGCCTCGCTCCCTGTCGAAACGATCGTACTACGCCCCATCCGGATCTGCACGAAGTCGCCCGCGGTCACGCTGACGGAAAGCTGAGCGGCCTGCGTGCGAAAGCCCTCTGCGGTGAGGAACGGAAGATTCCGAATCTGGTCACGCTCAGGATCCGTCAGCGAGGCCGGGTTGGCGCGGGCGCGGGCCAGCAGTTCGCAAGGGAAGGCGTTGTCCTGGCTGTTCGACGTCGATTGGCCCAGGGGCTCGGGGGGAGTCGCAAAGAGGCCGAGACGCTGGTTCACGAGAAGGGGCGTGGCGCTGACTCCCGTCGCGATGTCGCTGGCGGGGCAGCTCCCTGCAGTGGCCGGGAACGGACATTCTCTTTGGGCGGCGAGGTTGGTGGGCTGTGCGCACACGCTGCTGGGATTCGCTGGGTCGTACCAGAGGCAGAGGTCACGATCTCCGAGCGTCGTGAAGCTCGTGTTGTTCAGACCCTGCTCAGGATCGTCTCCCAGACAGGTCGCGAGCGCGGCGCTGTCCTGGCTGCGCGTACGCGTCGCGATGGCGTAGCCGACGGGATCCAGGAAGCACGTGCCTGTCGTCACCCCCGCGCGCCGGAAGTAGCCGGTGGGACACCCACCCGCGGCCTCCACCGTCGCTGGGAGCGACTGGGTGGGACTGACGCTGATCCCCACACCGCAGATCCGCTCCAGCTCGTCGACGGCGGCCTCCGAGCGGACCTCCATCTGGAGCCCCTCGTCGATCAACGTCTCGCCGAGTTGGTCGGCCTCACTGGCCGCCTGCTGCGCCATGCTCAGGTAGAACCGCCAGGAGTTTTCGGTGCTACCACCGTCGTCGCTGAGCTCGTTCTCGAGGGGCAGGCGCAGATCGTTCGGCTCTCCGGTGCACGACGTCGCGGCGTCGCCAGGGAATGCGGGATCCGGTGCGATCGATTCCGCGACCTGGGTGTCCACCGCAGTGGAGATGGGCGTGTACACACAGTTCGTGTAGTGGTTGGTCGCCAACAGCGTCGGCTTCGGCAGGAGCCAACCCACCACAGGCTCGTAGCCCCCCGGAAGGTTGTGCGCGGCGTATCCAGCACGTCGTCGAAGAACGAAGTACTGAACGACGTCGGCATTGGGGCGGTTCGTGGGCTGCCAGGACGACAGACCGACGCCGGTGATCGACCCAGTCGTCACGTTCGTGATGCCACCAGCGCCCAACGCGCCGAATGGAGTCACTGCGCCGATCTCTCCCGCCTGGCAGGGCACCCGCTCGATCGTTCCTCGGACGGCGCAGTCGAGCGCATCTCGCGACGAGACGATCGCGAGGTCCGAGGTGGCAACGCCGGCCAACTCGACGTCGAACCGAAGGGTCGCTGTGGTGGCGTTCTGGCTGATGATGCAGACGCGCGCTCTCCCTGCGGGTCCGTCGCTGGCATCGTCACTCGCCGTGGGAGCGCCGATGTCGCCGAGCGTGGAGCCCAGGTTGTTCCTGGTGGTGGCCACGCCCGCGAGGGCACGGTCGGCGGCCGAGAACCCGTCGATTCGGGTCAACGTGGTCTGAATCCGGGACGCGATCGACTCCAGCGCTGCGGCATAGTGAATCGGGCCGCCGACGAGGATCGACCCGGCGGTCTGCGTCTCGGTGCCGTAGGTGAGCCCCTGCGGAACCGTCGTCTGACCGCTTGCCGGCGCCCAGGTCCACGCGGGACCGGCTGTTCCTCCCGCGAAGCTCGTGCCCAGGGCCACCAGGGTGTTGTCGTAGCGGGCCACGGCAGCCCACCAGACCGGCAGCGGCTGGACGGGGGCCGAGCGCGTCGACGCAAAGAGCGTGATGGACTGACCGAGCGTGGGACTCACCGCGCTCGGAAGTGGCACCTGAAAGCTCGAAGTCAGGTCGCCACTGGGCAGCCTCTCGGCTGCCAGTGCCCGAGAGGGATGGCGGTCGAACGCACGCTGTTCCGCGGCCAGGTAGGCACGCGCCTCCACGAAGGCCTCCGGCGAGACACCGAGGATCGCGTAGACCTGCGCGGCCGTCATGGCCGTGAAGAGATCGTAGTTCGGAAGCATCACTCCGAGCCGACCTCGAACGGAGGCCATGACATCGGAGACGGTGGTCGTTCTGCCATAGACGAGCTGGTCGATGGTCAGGAACGACGCCTCCATCGTCTGCACGGGAATGGGTGGGATGTTGGCGATGTCGACGGGATTGAGCGCTGCCGTCCGCAAGTACCTCAGCGCGAGCCGCCCCTCCGCCGACAAGCGTCCGCGGGGGAAGAAGCCCGTCTGTTGGACGCCTCGGAGACCCGGGAGGCCGTTGCTTCCCCCCACGAGCGAGTGTGCCGCGAACGCGCGCGACGCGAAGGCGTTGAGCTCCACGGCCTCGGCCTGCGCGGGGTCGGCGGAGCGCGACCTCTGCGCGTCGGCCACCGCGAGCGCTGTACGCTGCACGGCGTCCTGGGCATCGCGGAGCACCTGCAGCGACTCGCGAACGTAGTGCGCGGTGTGCTCTCCCTGCGTCAACCTGAACAATGGGGATCCCGTCGGAGGCAACGGAGCCACCGTGCTGTTCCCGGCTACGTTCATCGCAGTGCCACTGCAGTTGACCTCGTTCAGCGCATCCAGCGCGATGTTTGCGGCCTCATAGGCACTGTTGCGTGCAAGGCGAGCGAGCTCCGCCTGCGACTCCACGTCCTGAACAGGAACAACAACAGATCCCCCGCTGACCGCCACAGTCTCCGGCTCGAGGATCGCTGTCAGACGAAGCAGGGTCTGCGCAACGCACATTCGACGTGAGGCATTGATCGCCCCGAGGCCGCAGGTGTTGTTTCCCCAGGTGTTTGGAGCGGTGCAGCCGGCGAGAACTCCGGCTGCAAACGAATCGGCAGGACACGTGCCAGCGACAGAGTCGCAGCCCGATGGGAATGTGCCGGACGTGATGCGAATATCGAGCCGAGCGACATGCTCGCGCGCGCGCGGATCATCGGGATCGCCAGCTTCAATCGCCTGCCAATCTTCCGTCCCGCAGGACGGCATGGCAGTCGCCAACAGCGCGATGCTCACTGCGAGCATCACTCGCCTTGCGGAGTTCATCTTCTTGCTCCTTTGTTCCATGCCGCCCCTCACGGATAACCGACGCGATAGGGACACCCAGGTATTGCCTCGCAGGTACAGTCGGCCAAGCAGTGGCAGTTGGCCTCCGGGTAAGGGGGACCGGAGCAAAGGTCGGTCATGGCTGGATTGCACTCCCCGCTGGGAACCACCACGTCCCAGTCCGTCCAGCCGCAGCCGTCTGGGCACTCGCGTTGCTGGAGACCACAGTTGACGTAGGGCATGGTCTCGAACGCGCCGGCCATGCAGACCGTCTCGCGGTCACAGGGAACCACGATCTGCCACGCTCCGCCGCTGCAGCGTTCCGACTGCATACCGCCGCAGGCGCAATCGACGCGCCGGAACATCCCCTCCGCCGTACATGGCGCGGCGCCGACGTCCGGCGGGCCGGCGTCGCCTAGAGCCGGCGCGTCCACCCCGGCGTCTTGCGGGGCGGCAGTGTCCTCGGTCGCGGCGTCGGGAGCGGGTCCGCCCGTGTCCAGGGGCTGCTCCGGCGCGGCATCCATGCCACCCGATGCGTCGTCGACGACCATCGACGGGCTGCTACACCCGGCGACCCAGAGAGCGCCCATCAACACGTAGATTCTCACGTTCATCGCCGTCTCCTCCGCACGACCCACAGGAACACCGCAATCATCAGCCCAGCCAGAGGGCCCGGCCCCCTGCCGTGCCCGACGGAGCAACTCGGTCCGCCCGGCCTCGGCTCACAGACGTTGTCCGCCGAGCAGAACTGACCCGGACCCGAGCACTCGCCATCCGCCATGCACCTCGTGCTGCAGTAGCCGTCCCCCGTCGTCGGGGCGACGCGAACCACGCACAGCCGCGAGTCACACTGAGTTGGAACCGTACAGTCGGCGCCCAGCGCTCCGGCCCGGACGCAGGTTCCCATTCCCACGCCGAACCGTGCACAGACCCCAGCCAGACAAGGCATCTCGGCGGAACAAAGCGTGTTCGGTTCCGGGTCACATTCCGGGCCACGGCACTCGGACGTGGAGCAGTCATCCGCGGTGCAGGGCAGGCAGGCGCCAGCCTCGCATCGAAAGCCGATCGCGCATGACGAAGGACAACCTTCCGCGGGATACAGGGCACAGACCGCCAACAGATCATCGGCCCCGAGCATCCGCTGGGACTCGCCGAGATACTCGGGATACATGGTGCTGAGGCGGGCCACTGGAGTGGACTCACACGCAGGCGCGACGCCCGCAGCGGTCTCGCATGGATGCAGGAGACCGATGGCCATGTGACCGACTTCGTGGACGAGGACCCCGTCGAGGTCGAGATCCGAGCGGTCCGAGCCAGGCCTGCCGAACGTGAACTCGTCGAAGTTGAGGTACAGGTCGGCCTCGGCGATCTCCGCTTGGCGACCGGCCGGGCCATCCAAGACGCGGAGCTGGACATCGGTCGATGCGCCCCGACCCGCCTGGAATCCACGGGCGACCCAGCCGGACGTGACGATCTCGATGGTGTTTCGGCCGTCCCGCGGCGCTGCTGCGGCCGCGGTGCGTCCCACGTACTCCGCCGCGAAGCCCGTGCATTCCGGCGTCGACCACGTTGCGAACGCGCGGATCGCGGCAGGCTCCACCACGTCGACGTCGGCCGAAGAGACGAGGTCCCACCGGACGGTGTCACTCGTGTGCCGCGCGGCGACCTGGACCTCGGGGTCGTCGGCGAAGGTGCGGTAGGCGTGCGCCGTGGTTGGCCACGCCATCGCGAGGCTTGCGCCCAGGAGCAAGGGTCTCGTCGTTCGCCACGCCACGGGCCGCTTGTGCCTGCAGCGGCACGAGCTGACAACTAGGGCAAATCACCCTAGGTCCCCAAAACCGGGCGAAATTGGCGGAGCGGAACGGGACGTCACGAAGACGGCACGTGCAGAACTTCACGCAGGGCGCGATCGCGTGGGTCTTCCGCGTGTTGTTCGAGCTCACTCGCGCATGCGGCGGAGGGTGCGCGTCGTGCCGGCGACGACGTCGTGCGCGTGCTCGAAGAGCGACTTGCCCGTGCGCCTGCGCGCCTCGTTCGAGTGGTGCTCGACGGCCTTGCTCGAGATCCCCAGAGCGCGAGCGACCTCCGTATGACTCAGGCCGCGCGCCTGGAGCACCAGGATCTCGAGCTGCCTGGCCGTGAGCACACCGGCGGCGCGGAGCGTGGCGATGCGGCCCTCGACGAGCGGCTCGTCGAGCTCCGGCGACGGCGTCGCGAGCACGGGGCGAGCGGCGGACGCTGGATGCTCGAAGGACGAAGCCACGAGCTCCGCCGACCGACCCCACACCGGACCGAGCGTGCGCAGCTGCTCGCGCGCCTCGTCCTTGAGGACGTACCAGAACCCGGCATCCACGACGCGCTGAACCGCCGGATCCTCCGGGCCGAGACCCGTGAAGATGCGGATGTCGAGCCCGGGCTCGAGCGCGCGCAGCGGCTGCGCGACGTGGAGCAGACCGTCGCAGTCGCTCAGGTAGAGATCGACGAGGGCGCCGACCCGGCCGGGGCGCGCATCGCCCCCCGCGACGCGGGGCCCCCTCCGCTCCATTCGCTGACGCGACCGCTGCGCGCGGGGCCCCAGCCCCGCTGCCTGGCGCTTCGGCCGCGACGTCGAGCCATCGAGGCGTCGACTTCGGTCTCGCCATCGAGC
>JBKDQC010000378.1:0-2465 GCA_046342295.1 Deltaproteobacteria bacterium
GCTCGTCTCTCGACGACGACCGCCTGTCGGCCGTTCCGGGCACAAGCCCCACCCCGGCTCGCGCGCAGGCGGAGTCCGGCGTGGCGCGCAGCGCCATCCGCGCGGAGCAGCGCGCACCCACGCGCAGCCGCTGCGGCGAGCATGGGGAGCACTGCGAGCACGGACGGCCGAAGGCCGCGCTGCACGCCGCCGAGCACGAGCCCATCGTCACGAAGCCCGGAACGGCCCCAAAAGATCCTTCGTGCGAAGCGGCGCCAGCGACGCAGCAGCGAAGTCGATGGCGAGGTCGAAGTCGACGGCGAAGGCGATGTCGAAGTCGTAGGCGAAGTCGATGTCGACGGCGAAGGCGAGGTCGAAGTCGAAGTCCAAGGCGATGTCGAAGTCGAAGTCCAAGGCGAAGGCGAAGGCGATGTCGAAGTCGAAGTCGAAGTCGAAGTCGAAGTCGAAGGCGAAGTCCAAGGCGATGTCGAAGTCGAAGTCGAAGTCGAAGTCGACGGCGAAGGCGAAGGCGAAGTCGAAGGCGATGTCGAAGGCGAAGTCGAAGGCGACGGCGAAGGCGAAGGCGAAGGTGAAGGCGAAGTCGAAGGCGAAGGCGAAGGCGAAGGCGAAGTCGAAGTCGAAGGCGACGGCGATGTCGACGGCGAAGTCGACGCCTCCCGGCGACCGAGACACCCCGGGCACCACGTCGCGCCTCCCGTGGTCGCGTCGGACACAGGCCCTGGGCCCGAGACATCTCGGATCACGCCGCGTCGCGCGACCCTTGCGTCGTGGTCAGGGCCGGACGCGGCCAGCGGGCGGGTCGAGGTAGTAGCTGTGGCCGGACCAGCGCGCGCAGTCCTCGCCGTGCCAGGGCGGGCCGATCATCGCGTCGGGCGAGAACCACACGTAGCCGAGGTACGGGGCGCCCGACGTGGAGTTCACCGTCACCGTGATCTCCGTCGGTCCGCGTGACGTCGTCACCGTGCAGCGCACCTCGGCGCCGTCGTCGAGGGGCCACCCACCGCTCGCGTCGGTGCACTCGTAGGACGTCATCTCGAAGAGCGGCGTCGCCGTCATGCACGCGCCGAAGGTCTCGACCGAATAGCCGCCAAGGTAATCGGCCGCCGCGAGCGCGCTCGCCCACTGGTGCTGCTGCACGAGGCCGAGGAGGCGCTCCGCGTGTTGGCGGCCGTTTTCGGCGAGGCTCGAGCGCTGGTAATAGAAGCCGCCGAAGCTGCTGAGGCAGCACATCGACACGAGGCCCAGGCAACCGAGCGCGGAGTAGAGGAGCACACGCGTACCGTTGCCATCACCGCTCGCGGGCTGGACCGGCGCGTTCGCAGGCGGCGCGAACGAGCCTTCCGTCGGCCCGCTCGAGCCGAACGCGCTCGGAGCTCGCACGCTCGGTGAGCCGCCGAAACTACCCTGCGCGGGCGCGCCGAAACCACCCTGCGCTGCGGGCGGGGGCACGCTGGCGCCCGCCCCCTCGATCTGCCCGAGCATCATCGTGCCGCCGCACGGACAGAACGCCGTGAACGCGACGGGGGCCGCGTCCGGAGGCATGTCGGGGAAGCGCGTCTTGGCCATCACCGACATCGGGTCGAGCGCCTGATCCGCGCCGCAGCGATCGCAAGGGGTCACCGCCCACCGCGGGCGCTCGCTCTCGTAGCCGGGCGTGATCATCAGCGGGTTCGGAATGCCCGGCGCATGCACGAAGCGAACGGTCGCGCCCTCACGCACGGACGTGAGCCCGTGAGGCTGGTTGAGCAACTGCCCCGTGTAGATCGTGCGCTCGAGCCACTGCACGTTCGAGGGCGTGGGTGCGGCGGTCGCGCCGCGCTGTGCGAGGGGCGAGCGCAGCACACCGCCCGTGCCCGTGATGCGAACCCAGCAGGCCTCGGGGCTCTTCTGCGTTCTTCGCGGCTCGCCGTCATGCACGATCACCTGCACGTCGTCGGGGTGCTGGGGGTGAAGCTTGCCGACGAGGTCGCGGTCGTTGCGCCAGGGGGTCGTCATCACCGGCCAAGCTACGGCGCGATCGAGGCGATCTTCCTCGCGGAGCGGCGAGCGGCAGGGTCCGCCGGTTCGGCGAGCACGCCTCAACCCGCTCGGCCCCGGGGCAGACGCGGTCGTGAGGGCCCGGGCAGACACCACCGGGTCGGTCACGAACGCGGGTCTCGTGGCCACCAGGGGTGGAGAGCCCTGACCAGGAGACCACGACGGTGCGCGCAAAGACGAGCTCGATGTACCTTCGACCCGAGACCGCCACGACGCATGCCCGATGGCTGGCCCTCGCGCTCGCCCTCGCATCCTGCGGCCACGAGGCCGACACCGCGACCGTTCGGCCGGAGCCCGCCGCGACATGGGCAGCTCGGTCGGACCCAACATCTCCGATCTCACGCTCGAGGTGCTCGAGCGCGTGCCCACGCGCCACGGGCGCATGCGACAGCGCACGTACCTCCTGCCCGCGCTGCGCTATCCGAACT
>JBKDQC010000379.1:0-1799 GCA_046342295.1 Deltaproteobacteria bacterium
GTTCCCTCTGGGGGCGGTTCGGTGGGGGCGTAGCGGGCTTGATCCTGTGATCGAGGTCGCAGGCGTGGGGAGTTGCGGCCGGTAGCGTCTGGGCATGATCGGCGGGCTCGTTCGGACGAGGATGCCTGCGGGCTGGGAGGACGGGCTCAAGACAGCGCGCATCGAGCTGCTCGCGCTGTTCCGCGCCATCGACCAGCTACCGATGGACGCTCGGGAGCTGCACCAGCCGACCCTGAACGAGCTGTTCGATCTCGACGGGGACTACGCCGAGGCGCTCTGGGTCCTCGATGAGCCGGCGGCGAAGGTCGACGTTCGGCGCATGATGCGCGACACGCGGCGTGCCCTGGGACGTCTGGCAGAGACACGCGCTCGCTTCATGTTCTATCTGCCGCCGCCGCGCGCCGCCGCGCTCGAAGCCAAGGTGCAGTTGGTGCGACAGACGCTGAGTCCACAGGACGCCTGGCACGCGATCCCCGGCAAGGATCCGACGGCCGGCATGCCGCTCGACCACGAATGACGAGCGCGGCGCGGTGGCCGCGGGAGGCGCTCTATGAGCGATGAGGAGTGGATCGCGCAGGTCGGCGAAACGGTCCGCGAGACCGTCCGCAAGCGGCTCTCGCAACTGAGCGTTGCAGAACTTGCAGCGCTCGATCGCATCGAGGCGCTGGTGCGCGCGCTCTGCGCGGCGCTCGCGGCCGTGGCGTTCGAGGTCTGGGCCGAGACGCTCACACGGATGGCGATCGAGGTGGCCAGGGCCTGCCCAGCCTGCGGACATGCGCGCAAGTGCAAGCAGCGCGACCCGATGCAGGTCCACGTGCTTGGCCTGACGGTGAGCGTGCCCAAGCCCTACCTCGAGTGTGCGCGGTGCCCGGCGCCGGGCGTCAGCATCATCACGCTCGTGTCCGGGCTCGCGAGCGGACAAGCGAGCAGCGAGCTGATGCTGCGCGCCGGCTATGCGGGCTCGCAACACAGCTACGGCAAGGCCAAACGAGACATGCGCGCGCACTACGGCGTGAGCCTCGAACGCACGAAGCTCCGCCGCATGGCTCTCGAAGTCGAGCACGCCGCCAACGACTACGCCGAGCGCGAGCGCAAGGATGCGCTCGCGACGATCGCGGATGAACGCAAGACGAGCGGTACGCCCCTCTTGATGCTCCAGGCCGACGGAGGTGTGGTCCGTACCGGCAAGTTGGTTCCGTGCGTGAGAGGCGATCCTGGCTTCGAGAAGAAGGCGCCAAAGCGCGACATTCTCCGCCGCAAGCGCGAGGAGCAGTTTCGCGAACTGATGACGTTCGATGTGCGTGTGCCCGGCGAGGTCGAGGCCACCGCGCTCGACGTGATGGTCCCGGCGCACGCGCCCGAGGGCGAACGCGCGCGCCGCATGCTCGCGCTCGCGGCGCGCAGGGGGCTCGGTGATGAAACCGAGGTCGTCGGCCTCGGCGACATGGGCTCGAACCTGCCGACCGCGTTCGCCGAGGCGTTCGTCGGCTACCCGAAGGCGCACTGGTACGACGACTGGCACCACGTCTGCGACTACATCCGCAAGGCGAGCGACGTCTTGACGGGCATCGATGTCGAGCGCTGGCGACAAAAGACGCGCGATGCGTGCTGGACCCGTGACGTGCGTGAGCGCAACCGCCTCGTGCGGCGTGCCCACAAGCATCGCGTCCCCCAACTGCCGCAGCACCTCGACAAGTGCCCGGTCGCGACGCTCGAGAAGTACCTGCGCAACAACTGGGACCACATCCGCTCGGCCGACCTGAAGGCTCGCGGCCTGGACTACGTCAGCTCGCGCGCCG
>JBKDQC010000380.1:0-1466 GCA_046342295.1 Deltaproteobacteria bacterium
GGGATGCTCTGGCAGAGCAGCGCCTCGCGCACGAACTTGCCGCGCACGGTGGGGGAGTTGGCGCTCGCGTGGGAGAGCAGGGCCAGGATGCTCGCCTCGCCCAGGAGGCCCGCGGGCGCCGTTGGCTGGCAGCTCGACCTGCGCGAAGCCCGGCCCGGTCGGGGCGGGCACGCCGAAGAGCGCCGCGAGGTCCTGGTCCACGAACGTCGTGGGCGAGTCGAAGAGCGAGCGGTAGCCGCCGTCCCGCTCCCAGAGCTGGTGCTGGATCGTCAGCAGTGTGCCCTCGCGCATCGAGGCCCCGATGGTCTCCGTGCGGAACGGGAAGTCGGTCGCGTACTGCGGCAGGCGATCCAGCGCCTCGAGGCGCAGCATCTCGCTGAAGAAGGCCCGCACGGCGGTGCTCGCGCGCGGCGAGTCGAGCAGACGCCAAGCGGCCTCGCGGACGCCCTCCTCGGTGGCGAGCCCGCCGCGCTCGCCCGCAGCGAGCAGCGCCTCGTCGGGGATCGAATTCCACAGCGCGAACGAGAGGCGGCTCGCCATCTCTCGGCTCGTGTAGCGACGGCCGCCCTCGGGGGTCCCTCGCCCACCTCCACCCGAAAGAGGAAATTCGGCGACTGGAGCAGCCCCGCGATCGCCATCTCGAGGCCCTCGTGGAAGTTGCCCAGCACCTCCGCGCTGCGGGTCGCGATGGCCGTGTACGTGTCGGTCACCCATCTGACCACGGACGTTCCCTCCGGAGGCGGTCGACGTTCGGCGCATGATGCGCGACACGCGGCGTGCCCTGGGACGTCTGGCAGAGACACGCGCTCGCTTCGTGTTCCATCTGCCGCCGCCGCGCGCCGCCGCGCTCGAAGCCAAGGTGCAGTTGATGCGACAGACGCTGAGTCCACAGGACGCCTGGCACGCGATCCCCGGCAAGGATCCGACGGCCGGCATGCCGCTCGACCACGAATGACGAGTGGGGCGCGGTGGCCGCGGGAGGCGCTCCATGGGCGATGAGGAGTGGATCGCGCAGGTCGGCGAAACGGTCCGCGAGACCGTCCGCAAGCGGCTCGCGCTCGCGGCGCGCAGGGGGCTCGGTGATGAAACCGAGGTCGTCGGCCTCGGCGACATGGGCTCGAACCTGCCGGCCGCGTTCGCCGAGGCGTTCGTCGGCTACCCGAAGGCGCACTGGTATGACGACTGGCACCACGTCTGCGACTACATCCGCAAGGCGAGCGACGTCTTGACGGGCATCGATGTCGAGCGCTGGCGACAAAAGACGCGCGATGCGTGCTGGACCCGTGACGTGCGCGAGCGCAACCGCCTCGTGCGGCGTGCCCACGAGCATCGCGTCCCCCAACTGCCGCAGCACCTCGACAAGTGCCCGGTCGCGACGCTCGAGAAGTACCTGCGCAACAACTGGGACCACATCCGCTCGGCCGACCTGAAGGCTCGCGGCCTGGACTACGTCAGCTCGCGCGCCG
>JBKDQC010000381.1:0-7950 GCA_046342295.1 Deltaproteobacteria bacterium
CTGTTAGATCGCTCCCATGCGTATCTCGAACTCGTTCTCCGAAGGCGAAATCCAAGTCCTCGACTTCATCCTCACGACGCTGCTGCGGGGCGGGACCCCAGCGATGGCCGTGCGCAGCCGGGACTTCGCGTCGCTCTGCCGCAAGGTGCAGGCGATGAAGACCAAAGCCGGCGACATCCGCGACGGCCGTGTGTCGGCCAAGCGCGTCCCCGACAAGTCCTCGGTGGGCCTGATCGACGCGCCCGATGCCGGCGAAAGCGCCGCGGAGGACGAGGCGCTGAGCGACGTTGGCTGAGCTGGCTGGAGGGCGCGTAGGGAGCCTCCCCCGCGAGGCGGGCCCCCCTCCCCCTCCGGCCACCGAAACGGCCGCTCCCGCGCGGTGACCCAGACCCGCTTGCGCCTCGCACCACGCTCGGCGGGACGTCGGTGCTCGTGGCTCGGCGGTGCTGGAGGGTCCCCCGCGATGCGGGGCCCCGGCTCACTTCCGCTCGGAAACAGGACCTCGCGCTTGACGCACCCGGCACCCTCCGTTACCAGCGCGGCGATGCTGATCCTCGAGAAGGGCCGAGTCCTCGATCCCTCCCGCGGCCTCGACGACGTGGCCGACGTCGTGATCGAGGGCGGTCGCATCAGCGCCGTGGGACGCGGCGCGGGCGACCGTTACCCCCGGAGCGAGTCGGTGCGTCGCCTCGACGTCTCCGGACGCTGGGTCGTGCCGGGCTTCGTGGACCTCCACGTCCACCTCCGCGAGCCCGGCCAGGAGTACAAAGAGGACATCGCCTCGGGGCTGCGCGCGGCAGCGGCCGGCGGCTACGTGGCCGTCTGCCCGATGCCCAACACCCGCCCCGTCAACGACAACCGCGCGATCACGGAGCAGATGCGAGCGCGGGCGAGGGAGGCCGGGGGACCGCGCCTCCATCCGTTCGGCGCCATCACGGTGGGAAGCAAGGGCGAGACGCTCACGGAGATGGCAGACATGCGCGACGCCGGCGCGATCGGGGTGAGCGACGACGGCGTCTGCGTGATGAATGCGGCGGTGATGCGACGCGCGCTCGAGTACGCCAAGACCTTCGACCTCCTCGTCTCGCAGCACTGCGAGGATCACCACCTCACGGCAGGCGCACAGATGCACGAGGGCGCGGTGTCGACGGCGCTCGGCCTCCGCGGATGGCCGCGCGAGGGCGAGGACGTCATCGTCGCCCGCGACGTGATCCTCAACGAGCGCATCGGCGCGCGCTACCACGTCGCCCACATCTCGACGCTCGGCGCCGCGCGCATCGTGCGCGAGGCCAAGTCGCGCGGGCTCTCGGTGACGGCGGAGGTGACGCCGCATCATCTCCTCCTCAGCGACCGCGAGCTCGTGGGCTACCGGACGTTCTGCAAGGTGACGCCACCGCTGCGCGAGGACGAGGACATCGAGGCGATGCGCCAGGCGCTCCGCGACGGAACGATCGACTGCATCGCGACCGATCACGCGCCGCACAGCTCCCTCGAGAAGGACTGCGAGCTCTCCGCAGCCTCCCCCGGGATGATCGGGCTCGAGACCACCATCCCTCTCCTCCTCGGTCTCGTGCGCGACGGAGTGCTGAGCCCGCTGCGCTTCGTCGAGGTCATGAGCACCGCCCCGGCCCGCGTCGGCCGCCTGCCGGGCGGCACGTTGGAGGTCGGTGCGCGCGCCGACATCGCGATCCTCGATCCTTCGCTCCGCTGGACGGTCTCGCGCGAGACGATCCGCAGCAAGCAACTGAACTCTCCCTGGCTGGGCAAGGAGCTGATCGGCGCCTGCACCCACACGCTGATCGATGGCGAGATCGCCTACGCGCGATAGGAGCACACCGATGACCCGACGACAGAAGGCACATCTCGTCCTGGCCGATGGCACCGTCTTCGAAGGCGTCGCCGTCGGCGCGTCCGGAACGACGGTCGGCGAGGCCGTCTTCACGACAGGAATGACCGGGTACCAGGAGGTGCTCACGGACCCTTCGTATTGCGGGCAGATCGTGGTGATGACCGCGCCGCAGATCGGCAACACGGGGGCCAACGCCGAGGACGAGGAAGCGAGCCGCCCACACCTCGCAGGCTTCGCGATGCACGAGCTCAGCTCGGTCGTCAGCAACTGGCGCGCGGATCGCTCGCTCGACGCATACCTCGAGGCGCACGGGATCGTGAGCATCGCCGGCCTCGACACGCGCGAGCTCACGCGACACCTGCGCGACCACGGCGCGCAGATGGCGGCCATCGGAACCGAGCCGGTCGCGGTGCTGCGAGAGAGGGCCGCCTCGGCCCCGTCGATGAACGGACAGGACCTCACGGGCCTCGTGTCGACCCAGGCGCCCTACGCGTGGAGCCACGGGCTCTGGGGCAAGGAGCCCAGGCCTGCGCGCCACCACGTGGTCGCGATCGACTTCGGTGTGAAGCAGAACATCCTGCGCCACCTCGTCGACCGCGGCTGCCGTGTGACCGTGCTGCCGAGCACCGCCACCGCCGCGGACGTTCTGGCGCAGAGCCCCGACGGAGTCTTCCTCTCGAACGGGCCAGGGGATCCCGCTGCGGTGAAGCACGGCATCGAGACGATCCGCGGGCTCGTCGGCAAGAAGCCCCTCTTCGGCATCTGTCTCGGCCACCAGATGCTGGCGCTCGCGCTCGGCGGCACGACCTACAAGATGAAATTCGGTCATCGCGGCCTCAACCATCCGGTCCAGGACCTGAAGACCGGTCGCATCGAGATCACGACGCAGAATCACGGGTTCGCGGTCGACGTCGCGAGCCTCGGCGGCCGGTGCGTGATGACCCACCAGCACCTCAACGACGGAACCTGCATGGGGATCGAGCACGAGGCGAGCGGAGCCTTCTCCGTGCAGTACCACCCGGAAGCGAGCGCGGGCCCCCACGACGCGGCGTACTTGTTCGACCGATTCGTCAGCCGCATGGCGTGACGTGCTGCGCTTCACGCCCCCGGAGGCGCGGGCCTCGACGCGCGTGACGCGCGCGTGGCGCGCGCACGGAGGGCGAGCACGAGACCGGCGAGGAGCCAGAGCGCGGGGGCGCTGGCGCGAGGCTTCGACGCGCGACAACCGCAGGCCGCGGCGCCGCTGCCCGCACCCGCGTCGATGCCGCTGGCCGCGTCCTGCGCGCTCGCGTCGTCCAGGCCGGGCCCTGCGTCGTCGGACGCGGGCGCCGCATCGGCGAGCAAGGCTGCGTCCGGTTCGGTGCATGGACCGGGCGAGGCGCCGAGGTCGGTCTCGACCGTCGCCATGTCGATCGGTCGATCGCCGCCGTGCATGCTCCAGGCGTCGTACGCGACGTCGCCCCAGCTTCGGCCCGCGAGCTCGGGGAGCGCGCTGTTGGGGGCGTTGTCGCGCAGGAATTCCATGTACTCGCGGCTGTTGGACTGGAAGCGCAGGCGCGCGCGCAGCCGGAGCGTGCCGGTTCCGCACAGCTCGCTGAACACGTAGCGCGGTTCGTCGTAGTGGCGGAACGTGCCATCGCCGTTCGCGTAGTCGCGACCGACCGGGTGGGCGTCGGTCTCGGCGGGCGCGTCGAACCCTTCGGGCGGGATGCGGGTGTCGTGGAGAAGCGTGTCGTTGCGAACGAAGTGAAAGCTCGGGACGACCGTGCCGTCCGGCTGCCTCTCGCCGAGAGACACGTCGTAGACGCGCGCTTGCGCGTCCTCGACCAGCGTGTTGGTCGCGTCGGCGTAGCGGGCGCTCGACGCCACGACGCGGCCCGCGCCGTCGAGGACCTCGACCTCGAGCCACATCCTGCGGCCCTCCGGGTAGCCCGTCGGGAGCTTGTGACCCGACTCGTTCGTCACGCGGATCGTCGCCGACGCTCGCGCGCCGCCGAGCTCGTTCAGGACGATCTCGAGCCGCGCAGCGCGCGTGAGCATCCGGCGCGCACGCTCGGAGCTTGCTTGGTACACAGGCTCGAGGTCGGAAGAAAACGGGCTCGGGAGCGCGGCGAGGATCGCCATCGGCTGCCACACGCTCGCCCCAACGAGATCGTGCCGGCTCATCTCCGGCCGCAGCACCTCGAGCTCGCTCGCGGCGAGGACAGGCGTGTCGACCTCCGGCATGTGGCAATCCTGGCAGGTGCGCTGCTCCGGACCCGGCTCCGCGAAGCGGCTGTAGGCCCACTCGGTGTACGTCCGCTCGATCACGAAGCGGCGGCCGGTCGGGACGGCGCGGCCCATCGCGTCGGCGACGTAGCCTTGGTGGAGGGGGTTGTGGATGTCATGGCACTGGCCGCAGAAGCGGCTCTCCGCGAGGAAGCTCGAGACACCAGTCTCGTGGCGCGGGTCCGTGCCGTCGGCGTAGTCGTACGGGCCATACCTACGCTGGCCGTCGTGGAGAACGAGCTGGCTGTTGTGGATCTGGCTCTCGCCCGGGTCTTCGGCGCGATGGCACGCCATGCACGCGACACCGTCGAGGTCGGAGGACAGCGTGCTCGAGTCGTCGGCCGCGAAGCGGGAGAGCCCCGAGGCAGGCTCGTACTCCGGCCGAGACGAGCCTCCGTTGTACCAGGTGAAGGGCGAGTGACACCGCACGCAGAAATCAGCCGCGCCCGGGATGTCCGCTTCTGCGACCGCGAGCGCCGCGCGGGCCACCATGTCGCGCGAAGCGTTGGCCATCATCGAGCCCCGCCAGGAGTCGTACGGCTCGTAGTCGCCCTCGGGCGCGTACGCCCCGTGACACCGCGCGCATCCCCCGGAGGTCTGGAGAGGGACCGTCAGCGCGTCGGGGTGCCCTGAGCCCAGCGGCTGCGAGCCTGGCTGGAAGATCTGGGCGGAGGCGACCGGAGCGGCCGAAGTGGCGACGACGAGCGAGAAGGCCGACGAGACGACGAGCGCGCTGCGCATCCGGTGAGCGTAGTGGACAGCCGTCGGGGCCGCACGGGCGCAGTCACGGTTCGGGGAGAGCCCCGAGCCCGGGGCCCTCTTCGTGGAGGGCCTCCCAGGTGCCGCGACGCCGGATGAGCGTGTGCCGATCGGCGTCGACCAGAACCTCCGCAGCGCGGGGCCTCGCGTTGTACTCGCTCGACATGGCGGCGCCGTACGCGCCGGTGCCCCGAACGAGGAGAAGCTCGCCGCGCCGCACATCGGCGAGCGGTCGAGACTCGGCGAGGAAGTCGCCGCTCTCGCAGACCGGCCCGACGATCTCGGCGACGCTGACGGCGGCGCGTCCCGCACCTCGCACGGGCGCGATCGCGTGGTAGGCGCCGTAGAGCGCAGGGCGGATGAGCTCGGTCATCGCCGCATCGCAGACGACGAACCGCTTGCCGCTCTGGGACTTCACGTGAAGCACCCGCGTGAGCAGCGCTCCTGCGTCGCCGACGAGCGCGCGGCCCGGCTCCACGGTGAGGAGGACGCCGGGCGCGAGCCGACCGTCGCGGAGGAGGCCCGCGAGACCGAGACCGCGCCGGATCGCCTCCCCGATCGCGGCGTATGACGGGTATGGCGCGTCCTCATCACCGTAGGCGATGGGCCAGCCTCCGCCGACGTCGAGCATCGAGGGGGTCAGCCCGCGGTCGCGGCACCGCGCGAAGAAACGGGCCGTGATGTCGACGCTCTCGGTCAGCGCCCCGAGATCTCCGAGCTGCGAGCCGATGTGGGAGGTCACTGCCTCGAGCGTGAGGTGGGCGCTCGCGGCGATGCGGTCGGCGAGCTGGTGCGCGACGTCGAGCTCCAAGCCGAACTTCGTCCCATGGATGCCCGTGGCGATGTAGGGGTGGGTCTTGGGGTCGACGTCGGGGTTGATGCGGAGCCCCACGCGGACGGGTCGCCCGCCCGCGCGCTCTGCGGCCAAGGCCTCGATCACGTCGAGCTCCGAGGCGCTCTCGACGTGGATCGAGCGGATGCGCGCGTCGATCGCGAGCGCGATCTCCTCGTCGGTCTTGCCGACGCCGCTCATGACGATGCGCTCGGGGTCGACCCCCGCCCGCAACGCCCAGAAGACCTCGCCGCCGCTCACGGCGTCGATGCCCGCGCCGAGCCCCCCGAGGAGGCGGAGGATCGCAGGATTTCCATTGGCCTTCATCGCGTAGCAGACGAGGTGCGGCAGGCCCTCGAGGGCGGCATCCACCGCAGCGAAGGCCTCGCGCACGGCGCGGCTCGAGATCACGTGGAGCGGCGTGCCATGGCGCGCGGCGAGCGCCTCGAAGTCGCAACCCTCGGCGCTGAGTGCGCCGCCGCGCTCGGTGATCCAGGTGCTCGGCGGCACGTCCGTGCGTGAGCCCCGGTCCATCACCGAGCTCCGCGCTCGGTGGCGAGACCACGCGGGTCCAGACCGTGGCTGCGGAGGCGCCCCTCGAGCGCGGCGATGGCGGCGAGCACCCGGCCCTTGGCAGGTCCGCCGATCACGTCACGGCGCTCGATCGCGACCTCGGGCTCCATCGCCCGGAAGATGCTCTCGTCGAAGCCCGGATGCTCTTCGCGGAGCTCGTGCAGCGACAGCTCCGGCAAGGTCCTGCCGGCGGCGACGCAGCGTCGCACGAGACGCCCCGCGACGTGGTGTGCCTCCCGGAAGGCAACCCCGCGCGCGGCGAGCCAGTCCGCGATCTCGGTCGCCTCGACGAATCCCTCGCGCAGCGCGCGGCGCATCCGGTCACCGTGGAATCTCGCGGTCGCGATCGCGCCAGCGAGCACGTCCAGGCAGTCCTCGACGGTGTCGAAGGCATCGAAGACGGGACGCTTGTCCTCCTGCATGTCGCGGTTGTACGCGAGCGGCAGGCCCTTCATCAGGACGAGCAGGGAGACGAGGTCGCCGATGACACGCCCGGCCTTGCCGCGGACGAGCTCGGCCATGTCGGGGTTCTTCTTCTGCGGCATGATCGAGGAGCCGGTGGTGAACCGGTCGGTCATCTCCACGAAGCCGAATTCCTGAGAGCTCCAGAGCACGAGCTCCTCGCCGATGCGCGAGAGGTGCACCGCCTGGATCGAGAGCGCCGCGAGCGCCTCGAGGAGGAAGTCGCGGTCGGCGGACGCATCGAGCGAGTTGCGCATCGGTCGCAGGAACCCGAGCTCCGCCGCCGTCATCTCGCGGTCGATCGGGAAGGTCGTTCCCGCGAGCGCCGCGGCCCCGAGCGGAGATTCGTTGAGGCGGAGGTGAGCGTCGACGTAGCGGCCGCGATCTCGCTCGAGCATTTCGGACCACGCGAGCAGGTGGTGGGCCAGGCGCACCGGCTGCGCGCGCTGGAGGTGCGTATAGCCGGGCATCACGACGTCCACCGTGTGCTCGGCGCGCACCAGCAGCACCGCCATGAGCGCCTCGGTCTTCGCGCGCACCCGCTCGAGCGCGCTGCGCGTCCAGAGGCGCATGTCGGTCGAGACCTGGTCGTTGCGCGAGCGGGCGGTGTGGAGGCGCCCTCCTGCCTCGCCGATCCGCTGAGTCAGCAGCGTCTCGATGTTCATGTGGACGTCCTCGAGCGCGTCCTTCCACTCCATCGCGCCGGAGGCGATCTCCGCTCCGATCTGGCGCAGCCCCGCCTCGATCGTCTGCGCATCGTCGTGCGAGACGATTCCCGTCTTCGCGAGCATGCGAACGTGCGCGATCGAGCCGCGGATGTCGTCCTCACCGAGGCGCTTGTCGACGTCGACGCTCGCGTTCACGCGGGCCGCGACGGAGTCCAGCGGCTCCTCGAAGCGACCCCCCCAGGTCGAGTGCCCGGCGGTGGAGGAGGACGAAGCAGCCTGCTCAACGGGAGACTTGTCGGTCATGGCGGCGGGAGGGTCGTCGGGAGCGGGCCCCGATGCAACCTGACACTGCCGGAGGTCACGGGTTGAGCCTCGTGCGCCGCCAACCGCCGCCATCGCGCTCGAAGCGCAGGCGATCGTGGAGGCGGTACGCGCCCTCGACCCAGTGCTCGGCACGGACGACCTCGAGCGCGTAGCCGCCCCAGTGCGGAGGCCGCGAGACGGGTCCGCCCTCGAAGCGCCTCTCCTGCTCGTGGAGG
>JBKDQC010000382.1:0-1071 GCA_046342295.1 Deltaproteobacteria bacterium
GGTGTAGCCGCGCGAGAGCCACGCGAGCGCGAGCACGACGAGCGCTGCGAGCCATGGCGTCGCCGGCCCCAGGGTGCGGAGCAGTCGCCCCGAGTGCTTTGGCTCGCCAGTCGGCATCGCCCGCCCTCCTACGTCGTCGACGCCTCGCGCGCACGCAGCGCGGCGCTCGCGCACCTCGTGGAGAGGCGCGCCGGCCGAGCTTTTCGGAGCATGGGTCACTTGGATTGACTCATGCTCTGACGTTTCTGATCGGAGGGTCTGGCCGCAGACCCTCCCTCTCCCCGAGTGAATCGGCGAGAGCCTCCCTCCCGCCGATTCGAGCCCGTGGCACCCGCATCGATCCATCCGAGTGCCACGTGCTCTCAGTCCGGGCCCCGGAGGAAGATCGCGACCCCGCTCGCGTACACCTGCGGCATGTCGCTGACCGCCCGACTCCTCGCCGCTTCCTTCTCCCTCGCGGCGTGCGCCCCGCTCGCGGGGCTCCTCGTCGGTTGCCAGAGCGACGCTGAGCGCGCGCAGGAGCTCCTCGAAGGGCCCGGCGCAGGCACGGGCGTCGCGGCGCGCGACGCGCTCGTACAAGCGACCACGCTCGATCCGACGCTGCGCGCGGCCTGGTCGCGACTCGCCGACATCGAGCTCGCGGCCTCGCGCTGGGTCGAGGCGGACGCGGCCGCGCAGCGTGCCATCGCGCTCTCGGACACCACGGCCCACGAGCACGAGGTGCGCGCGCGCGCCCTCGTAGCGACCGAGCGCTGGGCCGAGGCGGAGCCCGAGATCACCCGCGAGATCGAGCTCGGCGCGCCCGAGGCGGCCGCGCGCACGCGCCTGGGCAAGGTGCAGGAGCACCTCGAGCGACCCGACGACGCCATCGCGAGCTACCGCCGGGCGATCGAGCTCCAGCAGGGCGATCTCGAACAGGGCTCGGTCGAGGCGCGCTGCGCGCTCGCGCGCGTGCTGCTCTCTCGCCTGGAGACCGCCTCGGAGGACGAGGCGTGGCACGGCGACGACGCGTCGCGCGCCGAGATCCGCGCGCTCCTCGAGGGCGCGCGTGGGCCCGCGACGGGCACGCCC
>JBKDQC010000383.1:0-13925 GCA_046342295.1 Deltaproteobacteria bacterium
CCGGCGCCGCCGTGGGGCGCACCGAGTCGATGATGACGCGCGGGACCCAGCCCTGATTGTCCGTGTCGAGCACCCAGCGAAAGTCCGTCACGGGGGGCTGGCCGCGCACCGTGATGATCACGGGACCCGAGCCCGGCGTGCGTGGCAGCGTGAGCTCGAGCTCGTAGGCGCTCGCGCGCCTGACCCGCAAGCGCTCACCGTAGAGCGTGACCGTCTGCGCGCTCGGGCGCGCGCCGAAGCCCCAGCCGCGCACGACGAGGGTGCATCCAGGGCGCGTGCACGCAGGCGCGAGCTCCGTGATGCCCACCCCCGGCGGCGTGTCCGCGCGCGTGAAGGCAGGCGACGCGAGCGAGCGACCGTCCGGCAGACGCACCGTGATCGGGCCGCTCGCCGCGTCCGCCGGGACGACGACGCGGAGCTCGCTCCCGTGGACGAACACGAACGGCGAGGCCGCGCGCGCACCGGCGAAGGTCACGGTGAGGCCTTCCTGCACGAAGCCGCCGCCGCGGATCGCGATCGTCTGGCCCGGATGGGCCGAGGCAGGCTCGAGCGCGCTCACGGCGAAGTCGGTGAGCACGGTGAAGTCGGTCGGCGCGGTCCCCGTGCCCTGGAGACGCTGCGTCACGGTGATGCGGCCGCTCGTCGCGCTCGTGGGCACGAGCACCTCGATCTGGGTGTCGGTGATCGAGCGAATCTCCATGCGGCGCCCGGCCAGCGCGACCTCCACCGTCGCGGAGCTCGTGCCGAAGCTCGTCCCGAAGATCCGGACCAGCGAGCCCACGGTGCCCGCCGCCGGCTCGACGCGCGCGATGAACGGCGGCGTCGTGATCACGAACGGCTGCGAGGCGCGCGCGCTGCCTGCGTTCAGCACCGTGACCACGAGCGGGCCCGAGCCCGTCTGCGGGATGCGCACGCGAAGCTCGGTCGGAGTCGCCGCGAGCACCGGGCACTCGACGCCCTGCAGGGTGACGCGGTTGTCGGTGAGCACGGTCGAGAAGCCCACGCCGCGAATCGTGACCTCGGTGCCGACGGGCCCCGAGATCGGCTCGAGGCCACCGACCGCGACGGGCACGAGCACCGCGAAAGGTGTGGCGCTCGCCACCGGCGGAAGGCCCGCCACCGTGACCGCGACGGGCCCGGTCGTGGCGCCCGCCGGGATCTGCGCGGTGATCTCGGTCGGCGTGACGGCGCGCAGCGTGAGCGGCGTCGTGCCGATCGTGGCGCTGACCTGGCGGATGTCGCTGCCGAAATTCGTACCGAGGATGCGGAGCGGCGCGCCCACCACGCCCGACGCGGGCTCGAGCGACGTGACGGTCGGCGCCGGCATCACGGTGAGGAGCTCGGTCGCGTATGCACGACCGCCGCCGCGCACGTCGACGAGCAAGCGCCCCGTGGCTGCATTCGCCGGAAGCTGCACGACGATCTCGGTCGCGCTCGCGCTCAGCACCGGCAGCGGCAGGCTCTCGAGAAAGACCCGGTTCGCGCTCGCTCGGGCCCGCGGCGCCTGCGCGGCGAAGCCCGTCCCGGTGAGCGTGATCCGCGCCCCCGGCGAGGCGACCCGCGGCGTGAAGCTCACGATCTGCGTGCCCGAACCGACGGTGAACTGCGTGGTCGAGGTCGCCTCACCGGCGCCCGCGACACGCACGACGAAGGAGCCGCTCGAAGCGCCGCTCGGGACGATGACCGTGAGCTCCGTGGGCGTGGCGCTGCGCACGACGACGCCCACCCCCGCGAGGGTGACCGCGTTGTCGGTGAGGCGGGGCGAGAAATTCTCACCTTGGATCCGCACCTCGCTCCCGGCCGCCCCCGCGACGGGCGTGAAGCCGGCGATCGACGGCGCCGGCACCGACGCGAGCACCCGCAGCTCCGGGCCAGTGACGGAGGTTCCATCCGCCAGGCGCACCTCGAGGCGGCCCGTCTGCGCGCCCGCAGGGATCGTCACCGACCAGCGGCTCGGCAGACGCGAGCGGACCGGGAGCTCGACGGCCCCGAGGAAGAGGCGCTGGTCGGCGCGGAAGAAGCGTCCGAGCACCTGCACCTCGGTGCCCACGGGCCCGGCGGTCGGCTCGAGGCGCTCGACCACGGGCGGAGGCTGCTGGATCTGTGCCCGGGCGTGCGGAACGGCGAGCCAGGCGACGAGGGTCGCGAGCGCGAACGAGACCAAGGATGCGGCGCGGTGCGTGCTGGCGATCATCGTGGGAGCTCCTCGTCGGGCCGCCGCGGATGGGCGTTCGGCCGGCTGGACCATAGCGGAGCCTCCGACGCGCGTCGCGGGCCGATGATTCGGTCCGGGCCCGAGCTCCATTGCGGACGCCGGGGAGGTCGATATGCTCGCGGCCGCGCATGCGCTTTGGGCCCTTCGAGATCGAGCGCCCGCTCGGTCGGGGCGGGATGGCCGAGACCTTCGTCGCCCGCTACCGGACGGCGAAGGGCTTCGAGCGCACGGTGTGCCTCAAGCGCATCCTCTCCGAGCACGCGGCCTCGTCCGACTTCGTCGACGCCTTCCAGGAGGAGGCGAAGCTCGCGATGCGGCTCGTGCACCCGCACATCGCGCAGGTGTACGACTTCGGAGAAGTCGAGGGCACGTGGTGGATGTCGCTCGAGCTCGTCGGCGGCGGAGATCTCCGCGCGCTCCTCAAGGCGCTCGGACAGCCGATGCCGGTCGACCTCGTGCTGCTCCTCGCGATCGACCTCGCCTCGGCGCTGGAGTACGCGCACGCCCTCGTCGTCGACGGGCGCGCAGCCGACCTCGTACACCGCGACGTGAGCCCGTCGAACGTGCTGATCGACGAACAGGGCAACTTCAAGCTCGTCGACTTCGGGATCGCGAAGTCGACGCTCTCGAGCAGCGAGACGACGACTGGCAAGATCAAGGGCAAGGCCTGTTACATGGCCCCCGAACAGGGCCTGGGCCGAAAGCTCGATCGGCGCACCGACCTCTGGGCGCTCGGGGTGGTGCTGTACGAGGCGCTCGCGGGCGTCAGGCCGTTCGAGGCCGCGACCGATCTCGCGACGATCCTCCTCGTCAGCCAAGGAGAGCGCCGCACGCTGGCGGACGCGGCGCCGCACGTGCCCGCCGACGTCTGCGCGATCGTCGAGAGGCTGCTCACGGTGGATGTCGATCGGCGCTTTCAGAGCGCGTCCGAGGTGCTCGAGGCGCTCGAGCACCGCCCACCTCCGCCCACGGCGCGGCGGCGGCTCGCGCAGATTCTCCGACGTATGCAGGCTGGCGAGCTGCGCGCGGAGAGCCCGCGCGACGCAGCGAAACCGTCGGCGCAAGCGGGCACCGCGCAGACCGAGCGCACCCTCGCGATCACATCCCTCGCGCTCGGCGCGCCGGAGGACGAGCCCGTGCCCTCGGCGCCGGACGACGCCACCCGCACGCGCACCGTCTTCGACGACGCCCTCGAGCGCTCGCTCGGCCGAGGCGTCTTGGACGCCACGCAGAGGCACGACTCGCTCGCGCCGCACAGCGCGACCGCGGCTCCCATCCGCCCCGCGATGGCCGCTGCGCCGAGCGTGGTGGTGAGCCCCGAGGTCAGCCCCGAGGTCAGCCTCGCGAGGCAGGAGATCACCGAGACCCGGCCTGCCTTCGGGCGGCGTGCGCTCGGCTGGATCGTTCTCGGCGTCGGGCTCGCAGGTCTGGCGGCGGGCGGGCTGATCGCGGCGATCGTCGTATGGCGTCTCGGAGCGCATGCCGCGGTCACGACCGTCGCCGCAGCGGCGACCGACGCCGGCTCCGACACGCCGCGCGCAGCGCGAGACCGCGACGCGAGCGCGTTCGATGCGAGCGCCTTCGATGCGAGCGTCACCGACGCCAACGCGTTCGATGCGAGCGTCACCGACGCAAGCGGCACGTCCTCGGCGCTGGCGACTTCACCTCGAATCGACGTCGCGGCGCCGCGCGAGGCCGATCGCGGTCCACGCACGACCGCAGCTCCACGCGAGGGCCGCCTCGAGGTGGTCGTCGTGCCCTGGGGTCGCGTCGAGATCGACGGCACGGACGTCGGGCGCTCGCCCTACCGAGGGACGGTCGCGACGGGCTCGCACCGCGTCGAGGGCGTCGCGGGGGAGGAGCGCCGCACGCGCACGGTGCGGGTGACGGGTCGGGGCGTCACCCGGGTGCAGATCGCGATCGAGTGAAGCGCGTTTCTTGCGCGCGATCTCGGGCTGGACTACCCCCGCGCGCGTGACGAATCACGGGCTGCGCTTCCTCGTTCCTCTGGTGTCGTTCGCGTCGCTGATCGCGTGCGTGGCGACCTCGACGCCGCTCTCTGCGCAGGGCGCTCCGCCCGCGACGCGCGTGCTCGTCCTCCGTGTCGGCGGTGAGCCCCTGCTCGCGAGCGCGCTCGGCCCGAACCTTCGCGAGGCGGCCTATGGCCACGTCCGCGCGCTCGGCCTCGTGCCGCTGCCGACCGACGGCGCCTGCGAGGACCTCGATTGCGCCGATGGATTCCTGTCGACCGGGGCCGCGGACGCCGCCGCCTTCGTCGAGGTCTACGGGTCGAACGGCGTCTGCCAGGGCGTGCAGGCGACCGTCCTCCTGGGCGAGTCGCACCGATTCGTCGGAACCGCCGAGGTCGGCACCGCCGGGATCAACGAGGCGATGCGCGTCGCGCTCACCCAAGCGGTCGCTCGCTCGCGAGGAGAGGCCAGGCCCACGCTCGGCGTGAACGGCGCACCCGCCGGGGCCACGATCCGCGTGGACGGCATCACCTGGGGCACGGTGCCCCACCACGAGCCCGTCAGCCCCGGCGCCCACGTGATCGAGGTGCGGGCGCGCGGCTTTCGGACCGAGCGCCGCGAAGTCACGCTCTCGGGTGACGACCTGAGCCTCGAGATCGCGCTCCTCCCGGGCGAGGACGCCGGTGACGCCTCTGCGCGAGCCGACACGACGCCGTTGTGGATCGCGAGCGCGGGCGCGCTCGTGCTCGGGGTCGCGGGCATGGTCGTCGGCTTCGCGGGCCTCGCGCTCGGCGAGAGCTGCGACCCGCCGGGCTGCGTGACCTACTCCCGCCCCGACCTCGTCGCGAGCGGCGCGTGGATCGGCGGCGGAGGCGCGCTCGCCGTCGCGGGCGGCGTGCTCATCATCATCGCCGCGACCATGGGACCGGCGGCTTCAGGGGGCGCCTCGCAGGGCCCGGGCGCCCAGGCTTTCGGTGGGCTCCGCGGCTCGCTGACGCTCGGCGGCCGCTTCTGACGGACGCGCGCAGGGGATGACCGCGCGCCTTCAGGCCCGGCTCGCGCCGCTGACCTCGGCCGCGGACCCGTCCTCCGTGAAGAGCGCGAGCTCCTTGCCGATGCGGCGGAGGAACGCCTGCTTGCTGTGGAACGGCAGGAAGGTCGCCTTGAAGCCGTTCAGCACCATGTGCTTGATCTCCGACAAGGTCATTCCCATCTGCGTGTGGCAGAGCCAGAGCTCCTTCGAGACCGTGGTGTCCGTGACCAGTCGGTTGTCGGTGTTGATCGTCACGCGAATCCCGAGGTCGTGGTAGAGCTTGAGAGGGTGGGAGGCGAGGTCCCGGACGGCGCCCGTCTGCACGTTGCTGCTCGGGCAGCACTCGAGCGCGATGCGGTGGTCGTTGACGTAATGGAGGAGGTCGCCGTCTTCGCGGAGCCGACACCCGTGACCGATGCGATGCGCACCGCACTGGTGGATCGCCTGGTGGATGCTGGCCGGACCGTAGGCCTCGCCCGCGTGGATCGTGACGTTGCAGTTGTTGTCCCGCACGAGCTGGAACGCCGGCAGGTGGTGCTTGGGCGGATAGTCGTACTCCGCGCCCGCGAGGTCGAACGCGACGACGCCTCGGCCCTTGTAGGCGACCGCCAGCTCGGCCATCTCGAGCGAGCTCTCGGGCGAGATGTTGCGGATGCCGCAGAGGATGACGTTCGACTCGATGCCGTAGCGCTCCTTGGCCTGCCAGAGCCCCTCGAGCACCGCCTCGACCACGGCGGTGAGGCGGAGGCCCTTGCGCGTGTGGAGCATCGGCGAGTAGCGGATCTCCATGTAGCGAACGTTCTCTCTCGCGGCGTCCTCGCCCAGCTCACGGGCGGCGCGCACGAGCGAGTCTTCGGTCTGGAGGACCCTGAGGGTGACGTCGAAGGCCTTGAGATACTCGACGAGAGACCCCGTGTTCTCTCCGAGGTGCATCGCGCGCTTGAGCTCTTCCTCGGTCTTGCCCGGCAGCTCGATGCCGCCCTCCTCCGCGAGCTCGAGGATCGTCGAGAGACGAAGCGATCCGTCGAGGTGGACGTGGAGGTCGGTCTTGGGGAGACGCTCGAAGAACGAGAGAGGCAGTGCCATGCCCACGTGTAGCACGATCGGGCCTCGGAAGAGGCGGTCCTCGGCCCGCGGGAAGGAGGCGCGGCACGCCGGATCACGCTCACCAGACCGCGCTCACCGAGGCGTGACCACCGCTTCGCGCGCCAGCGCAGACAGCCCAGCCCCCTCGAGCGAGGCGGCCAGGAGCGCACGCCGCGCAGCCTCCTCGCTCGTGCCCGCGGGCATCGACGCGAGCAGCTCCGCGGCGCGCGCGAAGCGCCGCTCGAGCACGAGGGCATGGGCCACGATGCGTTGCGCGCGCGGGTCGGGCGTCGCGCGCCCGGCCTCGAGCAAGACCTCGCCTGCGAGCTCCTCGGCGCGCGCGCCGTCGCCGAGCTCGATCCAGCGCTCCGCGGCACGCAGCCGGCCGGCGGTGCTGCCGTCGTCCATGCGGAGCGCCAGACGCTCGCATTCGTCTCGATCCCCCACCGCCAGGGCCGCGGAGAAGCGGAGCTCGAGCTCGCTCTCGAGCACCGGCAGGGCTCGAAAGATCGCATGCGCGATCGGTGCCTGTGCGTGTGCCAGGGCTCCCTCGATCGCGAGGCGGACCTCGCGCCGGTGCACTGGCGAGGCGCGGACGAGGCGCAACGCGGCGAGGCTCGCGCGCCGCGCATCGCCTGCGACGAGAGCGTGCGTGAGCAGCGCGCGGAGCGCCGCGACATCGCGCGGACGGCTCGTGACGAAGGCGTCGAGCAACGCCAGCGCTTCCTCGGCGCGACCGCTCGAGGCCAGGTGCTCGGCCAGCGCGAGCGTCGGCGCGGCCGCCTCCGGCGAGGCCTCGCGGGCCGCCCGCAGCGCAGACTCCGCCGTGGCGCGATCGCCCCGTTCGCCCGCCAGCCGCGCGCGCAGGAGGAGGAGCGGCTCGGAGCTCGGGTCGCCCGAGAGCCCCTCCTCGACGAGGCGCTCGGCCAGCGTCGGATCGGGCACCCGCACCGCGGCCTCGGCCTCACGCGCGAGGAGGTAGCCGTCGATCACGCCGCTCCGCGCGAGCTCGTACTCCCGGATGGCGACCCGGGGCTCGCCCCGCTCCAGCGCCAGCTCGGCTCGCACGAAGTGCTCGTAGCCGCTCGGTGGCACCCAGGGCCCGCGCCTGCGCCCCCCGCCGACCGATCGCTCGATCGTGTCGGGCGCGTAGCGGACGCAGCCCGCGAGGCTGACGAGCGCCCACACGAGCAGCGCGGCTCTCTCGACGGAGCGTGGCACGTGGCTCGTCACATGCGCTGGCACTGCATGAGCGAGCCCATGTTGCACATCACGTTGATCTGCGAGATCGCCCCGAGCTCGAGCGGCCAACCCATCGCGTAGGCCGAGCCCTGCCCGATGATGGATCCACCCTGGTCGACCGTGACGCGCACGAGGGGCTCCTGGTTCATCGTCCGGTCATCGCTCCACATCTCGATGTCGAGCTGCGGGCTGAGGCCCGCGGCCTCGGTCTCGAGCGCCCGACCGCGCACGTAGTCGCCCGGCACGGTCATCACCAGCACGCCGTCGGCAGCGACCTCGAGCGTGATTCCATCGACGGTCTGTGTGGGGCGCATCGAGAAGCGCTGCGTCACCTGCGGCGTGAACGTGATGCGCAGGGAGTCGATCGCGTTCGTCCGGATGCCCATGAACTGCAAGCGCAGCGTGGCGCCCTCGGGCGGCGACTGGCCGCACGAGCCGAGGAGAGTCACGAGACCGGCCGCAGCCGTGGCGAGGGCGACGTTCTTCATGGTGTTCCTCACGGCTCGATCGGGGGGAGAGGGATGCCCATCGGGTCGGGCGGAGGCCCGCTGTTGCCCACCGCGACGCCAACGCCGATCGCGATGCCCGCGATCACGAGCACGCCGCCACCGATCGCCACCCAGAAGAGCGGCTCCTCGACGAGGGGCGTGCCGGCGCCCGCAGCGCCGACTCCGGTGACGGTGTCGTCCCCCATCGTCGCGGTGCTCGGAGAGAGCAGCACGTCGAGCCGCTCGTTCTGGCCGTCGACGAGCTCGATCGTGCGTCGCGAGGAGACATAGCCGGCCCGCGTGACGGTCACGACATGCCGACCGCTCCGGAGCGTGGTGCGCGCGACCGGAGATTCCCCGAGCTCCGCGTCATCGACGCGGACGCGCGCGCCATCGACGTTCACCGTCACGAGAAGCGAAGGCGGCGGTGGCGGCGGCGAGAACATCACGCCCTCGAGCTGCGCGGTGAGCGGCTGGAGCGCCCCCGCGGCGCTGGCGGCGTCCGCGATCGTGCCCGCGAGAGGCGTCAGCCGGGGCGAGCCGCTCACGGGATCGACCATCTCGAGGACGAGCTGCGTCGGACCGCGCGCCGCGCGGCGCGAGAGCCTCACCAGGATGGCGCCGAACGCGCCCGCGCCCGCGATCTGGCCGCCGATGCACGTCGGCTCGGCGCAGGACGCGATCGCGTCGCGCAGCGCCGGCGCCATGAGCGGCAGGACGGGACGGCCGCCGGTCATGGGCGTGACCTGCGCGATCACCGCGTCGCGCGCGGCGACCGCGATCTCTTCGGGGGCCCGACCCGACGTCAACACCACCACCATGATGGGCGCGGCCGTCGGCTGCGGCTGCGCGGCGTCCGCTTCTCCCGCGGCACCGGCCGGCGACGCAGTCACGGGCTGGGCTGGCGCAGGCTGGGCTGAACCGGTCGCGGCGGTCGCCGCGGGCGCGGGCTCGCTCGGCGCAGGCTGGACCGGCGCGGGCTGGATCGGCGCGGGCTGGACCGGCGCAGGCTCGCTCGGCGCGGGCGATGCGCCGAATTCGCCCGTCTCGTCCTGCGCCTCGACGAACGGCACGACGAGCAGAGAGAGCGCGAAAGACACCGCGATCGTGACGATCGACGACGCAGCGCGTGTGCGGGGGGGGCCGTACATGCCGGCTACACTACACTCGGCGCCGCAGAAAGGGCATCGCACATGGAGCGCGTTCGTCATCTCATCGTCGGGGCCGGGATCTCCGGCCTCGCGTACGCAGACCGGATCCACGGAGGTCCGCACGGCGCGAGCGACGATCTGCTCGTCCTCGAGGCCGACCACGAGATCGGCGGCTACTGCAAGACGATCGTGCGAGAGGTCGAGGCCCCGGGCGGGCCAGCACGTTTCGTATGGGACTACTCGGGTCATTTCTTCCACTTCAAGCATCCCGACATCGAGGCCGACCTCGTCGGCCGGATGAAAGGTCAGCGCGTGCTCGCCGTGCAGAAGGACTCGCGCATCCACTGGCCCGGCGGACTGCGCCCGCAGGATGGTCGCGGCGAGATTGCACGATCACCCACGAACTGGGTCGAATTCCCGTTTCAGAAGAATATCCATCAGCTGCCGCACGCCGAGTTCGTGGACTGCCTCTACGAGCTCTACCTGCGGGACGAGCGCGTGCCCCGAGGGCAGCGGGCGACGAGCTTCCTCGAGATGCTCTACCAGCGCTTCGGCCGCGGCATCACGGAGCGCTTTCTCCGCCCGTACAACGAGAAGCTCTACGCCACCGACCTCGCGACGCTCGACGTCGACGCGATGGGTCGCTTCTTCCCGCACGCCGACATCGCCGACATCGTGCGGAACATGCGGGAGGCGAACAACGCGACCTACAACGCGACCTTCACCTACCCTGAAGGCGGCGCGATCCAGTACGTGCACGCGCTCGCGAGCCGCCTCCGGAGCGGCGCGATCGCGCTCGGCGAGCGCGTCGTGTCGATCGATCTCGCGAAGAAGGTCGCCACGACGACCCGGCGCTCGATCGCGTTCGAGCACCTCGTCTCGAGCATGCCCTTCGTGAAGCTCCTCGAGGCAGCGGGCCTCGCGTACGACGCGAACATCTACGGGTGGAACCAGGTGCTCGTGTTCAACCTGGGCTTCGATCGCAAGGGCCCCGAGGGGGTCCACTGGGCGTATTACCCGCAGAAGGAGCTCTCGTTCTACCGGGTGGGCTTCTACGACAACATCTTCGGGAGCCCGCACCTCAGCGTCTACGTCGAGCTCGGCTACCCCCGGTCCGCGACCCTCGACGAGGCCGAGATCGAACGCGCCCGCGCGCGCGTGCTCGCCGATCTCGCCAAGGTGGGCGTCACGTCGGAGCACCGGCTGCTCGCGTCCCACCACGTCGTGATGGACCCGGCCTACGTGCACATCACGCGGGCCTCGCTCACCGACGTCGCGCAAAAGAAAGGCGTGCTCGAGAGCCGCGGCGTCAGCTCGATCGGACGCTACGGCAGCTGGACCTACTGCAGCATCGAAGACAACGTCGTCGAGGCGCGTGCGCTCGCGGATCAGCACGCCCTCGCCTGGCGCGCCTGAGCCACGGGCGCGCTCCGAGGGTCGACCTCGCGGGGCCTCCAGACCAGCGTTGGACCGCGGAGCGCGTTGGGAGCGACGCGGCACGCGCGGGATCCGGGACGCATCGAAACTCCGGCTGCAACTTCGTCACTTTCTGTAGGATGGGAGGCGAAGGAGTGCAGCGCATGACCACGACCGTCGCCACCTCGCTCGCCCACGGAACCACCGCGGAGGTGCTCGAGCAGACGCGCGAGGCGCTCGCTGCCCAGCTCGGGGGGCGAAAGCCCGTGTTGGTCGCCGTCTTCGCTTCCACGCAGCAGGACGTCGGTGCGCTGGTCGCCGGGCTCTCGGGCCCGGGCACGGTGGCGATCGGCGCGAGCACCGCGGGCGAGTTCACGGAGCGCGGCGACGCGAAAGGAAGCGTGTCGGTGTTCGCGGTCGCGAGCGACGACCTCCGCGTGACCGCGGGGCTCGGCACCGGCCTGCGCGCCGGCGCCGAGGCCGCGATCGACCGCGCGCTCGAGGGCCAGCCCCACGAGATGCGCGGCTTCCCGCACCGCACGGGCATCACCCTGCTCGATCCGTTCGCCGGCAACGGCGAGGAGACCGCGCTCCTCATCGCGGAGAAGCTCGGGCCGGACCAGCCCCTCGTGGGGGGCGCCGCTGGCGACGACCTCGCGATGAAGCGAACCGTCGTGGCGTGTGGGGAGCAGTCAGACACGGACGCGGTGGTGATCGCGCAGATCTTCTCTCGCAGGCCGCTCGCGTTCGGTGTGGCGCACGGACACCGCGCGATCTCGGAGCCCCTGCGCGTGACGCGCGCGACCGAGGGCTGGGTGCACGAGGTCGATGGCCGCCCCGCGTGGGAAGTCTGGCGAGAGCACACGAGGGACGCCGCGCGCGCTCGCGGCATCGACGTCGACGACCTCGACCCCGCGCGTGAGGGCGCGTTCCTGCTGCAATTCGAGGCGGGGCTCGCGAACGGCGGGAGCTACAAGATCCGGGCACCTCTCTCGCGCCGCGAGGACGGCTCGATCCTGTTCGCAGCGGCGATCCCGCAAGGCTCGGTGCTTCGCATCACCGAGAGCGACGCGCCTTCGCAGATCCGCTCGGCGCTGAGCGCGGCGAGCGCCGCGAAGAGCGCCGCCAACGCGCCGGTCGCGGGTGCGCTCGTCTTCGACTGCATCTGCCGCAATCTCATCCTCGGAGCGGACTTCGCGAAGGCTGTTCACGGGATCAGCGAGACCTTGGGCGACGTGCCGATCGCGGGCTTCGAGACGTACGGCGAGGTCGCACTCTCTGCAGGCGACATGAGCGCCTTTCACAACACGACGAGCGTTGTCCTCGCCTTTCCTCGATGAGCACACGCCGAGCCCAGATTCTGCGTGCGCTCGCGCCCGTCACGGGCGAGGAACGCGCGGCCGAGATCGTCGACGTCGCGGCGGACATCGAGCAGGTCAAGAGCTGGAGCGACGCCGAGACGAGCCGCGTGCTCGCCCGGCTCTCGCGGGGCCACGGCGCGACCGCGGGGGCCGCGCGCCGTCTCTGGGACAGGTTGAGTCGGGCGGGCACCACACGCTCCGAGGAGATGTCGGTCCGCACGAACTTCGTCGACGCCCTGGTGAAGCTCCTCGGGCCTGCGCTCGGCGACGACAACGCGCGGAGCGTCATCTTGCGCGAGCTCTCCGCGCCAGGGCTCATCCCCGCCGCGCTCGACCGGGCGGGATCGCTCGAGCTGCTCGAGCGGCTGGCATCGCGAGGAGGCGCCGAGGGAACCGTCGCGCGCTTCGCGAAGGCGCGCGCCATGCTCTCGCTCCCGGAGCGTTGAGCTCGCGCTCGGAGGTGGATTCGAGGATGCGTGCGCCCCGACCGCTCGGTACTGTCGCGCGCTGTGAGCACCCCGAGCCAGCCCGACACGCGCACGAGCGATGCAAGCGCGAGCCGCGAAACGACCCATGAAGGCGCCCAGCGCGTGCCTGCCGATCACTTCGGCGGGCCCATGGGCGCCGCGTCGCTGACCTTCCTCGTCCCCGCGATCACGTTCTACCTCTGGGCGGCGATCGCCGAGCACGACGGTCAGCTCTGGCTGCCGTCCTCGCTCGCCGAAGCACTCGCGATGTTTCCCGCGCCGACGCCGCGGGCCGCCATGATCTTCGCGGCGGGGCTCGTCCTTCAGGTCGGGCTCGGGATCGCAGTGCCCGGCTCTGTCGTGACCGGCGGGCCGCTGCCGAGCGGCGAGCGCCTGCAATACCGCCTGAACGGGCTCGCCTGCTTCGCGATCTCGCTCGCCCTGCTCGTCGCGGGCCTCGCGACGGGCGCAATCCGCGCGAACGCCGTCGTCGCCGAGCTCGGTCCGCTCCTCACGATCTCCACGCTCGCCGCCTTCGCGCAGGCGCTCTTCCTCTACCTGTGGGGGCGGCGCCGCGGGGCGCTCGAGCGCTCGAGCGGCAACGTGCCCTACGACTTCTTCATGGGCACGGTGCTCAACCCGCGCGTGGGGCTCTTCGACCTCAAGTTCTTCTTCGAGTCGCACATCGGCATGGGGAGCTGGGGCGCGCTGGCCGTGATCCTACCGGCGGCGCAGCTCGAGGAGACCGGCTCGCTCTCGCTCCCGATGATCGTCGTGAGCGCATGCCAGCTCCTCTACATCGCCGATTTCTTCGTGTTCGAGTCGAACCTGCTCTCCATGCTCGACATCCTCTACGAGAACTACGGCTTCATGCTGGTGCACGCGTTCCTCGTGTGGATGCCTTTCAACTTCACGCTCCAGCAGCAGTACCTGCTCGTGTCGCCCTCGAGCCTGCCCGCGTGGGCTGCGGTGCTGCTCGTGCTGATGAACCTCGCGGGCTACGCGGTCTTCCGCGACTCCAACCTGCAGAAGCAGCGCTTCCGCCGGGACCCGACGCGCCCCGTCTGGGGCAAGCCCCCGAAGACGCTCAAGACCCGACGCGGCACCGAGCTCCTGCTCTCGGGCTGGTGGGGCCTCGCCCGCCACACGAACTACCTAGGCGACCTCACCATGGCGCTCTCGTGGTGTCTCGCGTGCGGCTTCGGAAGCGTCGTGCCGTACTTCTACTTCCTGTACTTCGCGCCGCTCCTCTTCGACCGCGAGCGGCGCGACCACAAGCTCTGCAAGGAGAAGTACGGCGAGGACTGGGACGAGTACTGCAAGCTCGTCCCGTACCGGATCTGTCCGTGGCTCTACTGAGAGCACGTGGCACTCGGATGGATCGATGCGGGTGCCACGGGCTCGAATCGGCGGGAGGGAGGCTCTCGCCGATTCACTCGGGTGCAGCTGGGGCCAGATCCAGCGCCTGAGGCATGAGGCCCTCGAAATAGTGCGGA
>JBKDQC010000384.1:0-7786 GCA_046342295.1 Deltaproteobacteria bacterium
GGATGTCCGGTTCCTTCTCGAGGAGGCGATCGAGCACCGCGTTGCCGAGCTTCTCCTGCACGGTGTTCTGGCGCAGGCGGTCGTTCAGGTTCTGCCAGTCGACCTCGTCGAGGGGCTGATCCTGGTTGAAGCACGTGAACACGATGCCTGCCGGTCACGGGGTCGATGTGCCGCTGCAGGCATTGCGCGCAGTCTTCCTTCATCATGCACGGCATCGGCGAGTTGATGCTGCCGACGGCCACGTGCTCGCGCGCGAGGTGTGGGCGCAGGACCCCGTGCCGGGCCTTGGCGACGGCGGCCATCATGCGGTCGCTGCCGATCGCGATCACGCGCTTGACCTCCGAGAGCGGCGCAGCCTGCGGGCCGAGACGTCCCTCGGCGAACGCGAGCATGGCCTCGACGATGTTGCCGACGAAGGCCCGATCCTGGGGGCGGCGCGGCTCGATCGCGGGGCCGACGTCGCTCGCCCACACGACCTGATCGGTCGAAGTCTCGATGTCGTCGCGCTTGAAGACGTCCGAGGGGTGCTTGTAGCCCGCGAAGTAGATGACCTTGCTCCCCGCCGCGCGCAGCGCCTTGGCGATCGAGAAGAGCACCGCGTTGCCGAGGCCGCCGCCCGCGAGGAGGACGGTCTCGTTCTCACCGATCTCCGTGGGCGCGCCGGTCGGGCCCATCACCACGACCTCCTCGCCGGGCGCGAGCGACGCACAGAGCCGCGAGCTCACGCCCATCTCGAGGACGATCAGCGAGAGCAGGCCCTTGTCGGGGTCGTTCCAGGCGCCTGTCAGCGCCAGGCCCTCCATGAGGAGACTCGTGCCCTCGACGACGCGCGCGTGGCTCTCGAAGTTCTGCAACCGATAGAACTGGCCAGGCTTGAACGCACGCGCCTGGGCCGGCGCGTGGACCACCACGTCGACGATGGTCTTGGTGAGGCGGTGGACCGCGACCACCGTGGCGCGCACGTCGTCGCGGAGCCCAGTCGCCAGCGCGGTCCATCGCGCCTCGCGCGCAGCCTGTTCGGCGCTCGAGGAGGCTGCGAGCGCCCGCTCGATGTCGGGCGCGAAGAGCGCCGCGATCGCCTGGTGGCCGTCTTTGCCCGACGCCATCGCGCGCACGACGCTGCCTGCGTACACCGGGTGGTTGTCGCCGTAGAAGCTGACGGTGTGCCCGGCCTCGTCGAGGTAGCTCGTGAAGAAGCCCGCGTTCGGCCCCGGCGCGCCCCCGGCGACCTTCTCGAGGACGAAGGAGCCGTCCTCTCTCCGGCAGGCGCGGTGGGTCTCGAAGAAGCCTCTCTTGTCGAGAGAGAACGAGCGCGGCTTCTCCCGCTCGTAGGTCGTGTTGGGAGAGGTGCCGGCGGCGACGCAGACGGTGCGCGCGGGCAGCTCGAGCGTCGTGCCGTCGCCGCGCTTGAAGGTCATCGCGCGGAGGGCGCCGTGCTCGTCCTTGAGCGCCGCGACGGGCGAGAGGTTCTCGGCGAAGCGGATGCCCTCTTCGAGCCCCTCGGCGATCTCCTCGTGGTTCAGCCGGTAGGCGGGCGAGTCCTCCATGCGCTTGCGGTAGGCGACGGTGACGCCGCCCCATGACTCGAGGAGCGGGTGGAAGTCGGGCGCGCGGCCCTCGGCGAGGGCGCGCTCTCGCTCGGCCCGGATCGCGCGGCCGTGGGCGAGCAGCTCTTCGAGGATCCCGCGCTCCTCCGTGTCGAAGCGTGCGATCGCCGTGGCCTCGCGCGCCGCGTCGCGGTCGGTGGCGAGCTCCCACTGCGCGAGCACCTTCTCGCACTGCACCACGTAGTAAGCGCGCAGCTCCGTCGCCGTGTCGATCGCGGTGAGCCCGCCGCCGATGACGATCGCGGGCAGGCGCACCTGCAGGCTCGTGAGCGTCGAGCGCTTCGCCGCCCCCGTGAGCTGGAGGCCCATGAGGAAGTCGCTCGCCTTGCGGATCCCGCGCACGAGGTTGTTCTCGACGTCGACGATCGTCGGCTTGCCCGCCCCCGCGGCGATCGCGACGTGGTGGAAGCCGTGGCGCCAGGCGTCCTCGAGCGTGACCGTGCCGCCGAAGCGGATGCCGCCGAAGAAGCGGAGCTTCTCGCGGCGCGCCAGCGTGAGGTAGAGAAGCGTGAGGAAGTTCTTGTCCCAGCGCACGGTGATGCCGTACTCGCTGACGCCTCCGAAGCCGAAGAGGGTCCGCTCGTCGAGCTCCTGGCAGAGATCGGTAAAGCGCGCGACCGGCTCCGAGAGCAGCTTCGCCGGCAGCGGCTCGAGCTTGAGGCCGTCGATGCCGACGACACCGAAGCCCTCCTGCACGAGGTGGTGGGCGAGCGTGTAGCCGGCGGGGCCGAGGCCGACGACGAGGACGTCGTGGCCGTGGTACGGCCGCGGGAACGGGCGCCGCGCGTTCAGCGGATTCCACCGCGTGAGGAGGCCGTAGATCTCGACGCCCCACGGCAGCGCGAGCACGTCGGTGAGGATGCCGGTCTCGATCTGCGGGATGTTCACCGGGTCCTGCTTCTGGAAGATGCAGGCGCGCATGCAGTCGTTGCAGATGCGGTGCCCGGTGCCGGGCATGAGTGGGTTGTCGATCGCGATGAGCGCGAGCGCGCCGATCGCGTCGCCGCTCCGCCGCACGAGGTGTGCCTCGGAGATCTTCTCGTCGAGGGGGCAGCCCGTGAGCGGCACGCCCAGGGGGCTCGGCTTGTACGCGCCCTCCTTCGTGCGGAAGCCCTTGCTGCACGAGTCCTTGTCGCGGTTGTGACAGTAGAGACAGTACTCGACCTCGTTGCGCACCTCGAGGCGGCTCATCCGGTGGTCGGTGAGCTTGAAGCCGTCGCGGTGGCGCACGTGGTGCTCGGGTGTCGTCAGCTCCTCCGGGCGCTCCTGGCTCGGTCGCCGGATCTGCACGAGCTTGTCGTGGCTGAGGGCCTTGGGGAGGCGGAAGGCCATCCAGTGTTCGAGCTCGCGCTTCTGCATGACGAGCCAGCTCTCGAGCAGCTCGAGGCCGCGCGCGACGACGGCCTTGTCCGCCTCGCGTCCGCCGGCCGGCATGCCGAGCGCGGTCGCGATCTCCGCGCAGCGACGTGCGCGGTCCTCGGGCAGCTCGGCGCGCTTGAGATCGATCTCGAGATCGAGGAGGTCGCACGCGAGGCGCGCGACCGAGAGCTCGTCGCGGGCGTCGACCGAGAGGGCCGCGAAGGCCCGACGCGCGTCGGCGTCGAGACCGGCGTCGAAGGCGAGCTCGCCGCGCTTGATCGCGCGCCGCTTCACCAGCTGATCCTGCATCCGGAAGATCGGCGCGACGTGGTCGGCGTCGTTCATCAGCGCGCGCCGTTCGCTCGTCACGCCGAAGAGGCGCGCGACGAAGTCGCCGAGGAAGGGCGCGCTCTCGCAGAGCACGTCGCTGATCGCCTGCGCCTCCATGCCCTCGCCCCTCGACGCGCGGTACGCGACGAGGCGCGCGTGCGTCTCGGGGGCGAGGCCCGAGAGCTCCGCGAGGAAGCGCGCGTCGAGGGCGGCGAGCGCGTCGGGCCGAAAGAGGTCGTCGAAGCTCAGGCCGTTCGTGGCGAGCGCAGGGAGGAGCGAAGGGCGCATGGAGCCCGGACTATACGGTCCGCGCTGCGTCCGGCCATCACCGGGAGGGAGTTCGTCCGAGGGGGGTTCCCCAGCGCGTCGCGCGGGAATGCCGTGCCGGGCTCACCCATGGCAGAGTCCACCGCATGAGCGAGCCGGACGACTCCAACGTGCAGGCGCTGAACGCGCCCTTCCTCGTCCGCGTCGCGGCCGCGTTCCAGGTGGTCTCGGGCCTCTACCTCGCCCTCTCCGCGGTGCAGCTCCTTCTCAGCGTGCGCTTCTTCGGCGAGCTGGTCCTGGTGCAGTACGCGAACTGGGCGTTCGTGCCCCTGGGCGTGCTTCAGGTCGTGAGCGCCGCGCAGGTGGTCCGCGTCCGCGCCCCGTGGGGCGTGCTCGGCACCGCGCTCTCGGTGTCGATCGCGCTCATGGTCACCGCGTGGGTGGTGGCGAACGTCGTCTTCACGATCTTCTCGTGCATGCAGCTCGGCACGCTGGTCTTCGCGTGGATCGCAGCCGCCTTGGCGCCGTTCACGATCCGCCCGATCGCCGCCGCAGCCAGGGCGCGCAAGGCCCTCGAAGACCAGGGGTTGGACCTCGGACTCTGACGGGGCCCGTGCTTGCAGGCCTTGAAGGTCAGACCCGGCCTCGAGACCCTGCGCTGCATGCACGCCAGCAACGACCTTTCGGCGTCTGTCCGCCATACGTGCCGGGCGGTCGCGCTGCTCTCGGTGTTCACGTCGGGCTGCGCCGAGGCCGCTGCACCCGTAGGCCCCAGCCATGTCGCGGCTACGGCCGCGAACGAGCCAGCCGTCGAGGAGACTCCCGCTGCGTTCCTCGACCGGTTCGAGGGCGCTCTCTGCGCTGGCGTCGGTGACCCGCTCGCGGTCTTCGACCCCCAGAGTGAGGCGGTCGCTGCCTGCACCGGGACGACGACCGCCGTATGGTATTCGCGGGTGCGAGAGCAGGTGTGTGCCCCCGGCACGACACGCGAAGTGACCATGCTCGGCCCGGGCTCGGGGTCTGCCGTCTGGGCGCGAGAACGTCACCGCTACACGCTTGGGCTCGCTCGCACCGATGGCCGTTGGGGGTTCGACCGGGACATCACGCCCGAAGCGTGCGCGGTCGCCCAGAGGGAGGGCTACTTCGTTCTCAACCACGCGACGGCCTTCGTCCCCGCGACGCTGTACGTCGGGGAGCGGGCCTACCCGATCGAGGCAGGCGCCTTCGGCAACACCTTTCTCTGGGGGGCGGGATCGAGTGATCCCCTGCGCTTGGAGGTCCCGCAAGTCCGAGAGATCCCCCTCGAATTCGACCGCATCGACGAGTCCGGACGCGCGCACGTTCAAGAGCGAGCGCTCGCGCCCTCGACGGCGAGCCGCTTCACGCTCGACGCAGGCAGCCTCACCAGCTTCCGCGTCGGCAGGAGCGCGCCCGAGGGGATTCACATGACAGACTTGTCGTTCGTCTCCCGGGGGGGCGAGGAGCCCGGCGATGCGGGAGAGTGCTTCGTCGAGGGCCGTCTCTCGGCGAGTTTCTCGACCTTCGAGGGCTCCGGCTCCCGATTTCAGGTGGGACACCTCCGGTGCATCGACCCACGATGCGACGGAGCTGGCTGGTCGTGCGTGTATGAGCCCGAAGACGCCGCCCAGGTCGCGTTCCCGATCCAGCTACGAGTGTTCCGCTGCCCCGGGCCCGGCACCCTCGAGGAGGTGGTCCCCGTGCGATGCGAGCCCTACTGGGACCTCGGCGCCTCAGCCCCACTCTTCGTCGCGCCAGCCACGTTCTCTCGACGCCAGTGACGCGCGGGCATGAACCTCGAGGTCAGGGCTCCCCCGGAGCATCGAGCGTCCGCTCCGTCGCGCAGCCGGTGTTCCCCATCGAGTACGGCACCGCGATGCCGAGCAGCGCGCGCCGTCGCGCGCGCCGCAGTCGGCGGTCGGTTGGCGAGAGCCGCCTCCCGCGCCCGCAGCGCGCGCTCTGCGCGCCCGCGGTCACACCGGGACGCGCGTACCGCAGTTGGCGCAGAACTTCGCGCCCGGCGGGTTCATCTGACTGCAGCCCGTGCACGGCTTGGGCTGGGGCGGCCCCATCGCTGCGCCGCACTCGGCGCAGAATTTCCCGGGCGGCACCCGCGCGCCGCACTGCGTGCAGATGGCGAGGTTGCCGCTCGCACCGGACGCGATGGTCGGCGCGGTCTGACCACCCAGAGGCATCGGTCCCTGCGCGGCCGGCGCGCCCTGCGGGGGTCCGCCCTGCGGGGGTCCGTACATCCCCTGCGCTTGCTGGCCGTACATGTTCGCCATGGCCATGCCCATGCCGAAGCCGAGGCCGCCCTGCATCATGCCGCCGCCTTCGCCGCCGCCCTTGGCCATGCCTTGACCGGCGCCGAGCATCGCCTCGGCTGCGGCGTACTGCATGTAGTTGCCGGCGCCGAGCTCGTCCTTCGCGCGCTTCTTCGCCTTGATCTCCGCGTACTTGTCCTGCGCGTCCTGGATCCGCTTCATCTCCTCTTGGGAGATGTTGATCGTGAAGTCGCCGAGGCCGAGGAACTGCACGCCGATCTCGGAGAGGTCGTCGCACTTCTGGAGGAAGGTCTGGCCGAGCTCGTCGTGGTAGGCGCCGAGCGCCTGCACCTCGATCTTCTGGCGGATGACGAAGCTCGGCACCGTCTTCTTGGCGGCGTTCATGAACTTCGTCTGGATGAAGCTCTCGACGCGGTCGTTCGAGGTCGCATCTCCGAGGCCCAGGTAGTTCACGATGAAGCGGTCGGGCTCGGCCACGCGCCACTGAAAGGTGCCGAAGATGCGTGGGCTCACCGTGATCTCGAGCTCCGGATCCTTCATGGCCTGGAGCGGCCCCCCGAACTTCGTGTCGCGGATGGGGCGCATCGTCACGAAGTAGAGGTCCGTGACGAAGATGTTCCCGCCGGTGACCGAGTCGACCAGGTTCGAGAGGAATGGGATGTTGCCGGTGTCGAGCGTGTGCCGCTGCCCCACGCCGGCCGTGCGCAGCACCCCGACGAGCGCGCCGTCCCGGAAGAACACGGCGGCCTCATCAGCCCCGATCGTGAGCTGCGACCACTTGGGGATGGTGCGCTCGGGGTGCTTGTAGACGATGTGCTGCTTCGCCGCGTCGGGGCGCGCGATGACCATCTCCTGCACGCCGCCCCTCACGAAGTCCATGATCCCCATGTCGTGGTCTCCTCTCGTATCGTCGCCGTGGCGACGATCCGCAGCGCGAGGGACATCCCTCGGCTTGCGGGTCAACGCAGCGTACCCAAGGATCATTTCGCTCGGAAGGACACATTCCTCATGGCCGTGCGTTCCGCGAGGGAACCGTCTCCGCCGGCGGCTGTCCGCTCCAAGATGTGGCGTGCTCTCTCCATCGCGCTCGTGCTGCTCGCGTGCGGGCACGCGGCCTCGGCGCCGCGCGCGCGCGCGCAGTCGGACGCTGGCGCCAGCACCACGGACGCTGCCCCCGAGGGCTTCCGAGCGCTGGTCGACTCCGACCCCTTCGCGGCGGACTCGCCGATCGACGGGGCGGAGGGCATCGCGGTCGATCCGCTCGCGGTCGATGGGACCGAGGAGCTGAGCACGGCGACGCTCCCGAGCGAGGACACGATCGTCGTCGAGCGTCTGCCGATCGCGCGGGGCGAGATCCTCGCTGCCGTCTCCGGCGTCCGCGAGACCGAGCACCGCACGCGCATCGAGCTCGTCGCTGGCCTCGCGCTCGTGCGAACCGAGATGCGCTTCGAGTCGAGCGCGCGCCACGCCGCGGAGATCGCTTACCGGATCGGCGCGCCCCGAGGGGCCGTGCCGTTTGCTCTCGAGGTCTGCCACGACGAGGGCCACTGCCGCGCAGGCGCGCTCGAGCCGGCCACGACGCGTACGAGCGCCTACGATGCGGCGCTCGTGGCGACCGGGCCGCTCGCGGGCGAAGCGCGGCCGATCGGCGTGCTCGAGCGCGCGAGCGACGGCGCGCTCGTCGTGCGCGCGGCGCCCGTGCCGGCCGCGGGGATCGGTGGGGACAGCGTGGCGACGCGGGGGCGGCTCCTCGTGCGCGTCGGCTACGCGGTGGCCCTCCCGGTGCACGGCGGCGTGGCCCGCCTGTCCTTGCCACCCCGGGGCTCCGACGATCGCGCCGCGAGCGAGCAGCTCTCGCTCGCGGCGAGCGACCTCGTCGTGCCCGAGATCGATGGCGTCGAGGTCGCCCCGGGCGAGACC
>JBKDQC010000385.1:0-2556 GCA_046342295.1 Deltaproteobacteria bacterium
GCTCAGAGCATGAGTCACTTGGATGGACTCATGCTCTGGCATTTCTTGCCGGAGGGTCTGGCCGCAGCCCCTCCCTCTCGCCGAGTGAATCGGCGAGAGCCTCCCTCCCGCCGATTCGAGCCCGTGGCACCCGCATCGATCCATCCGAGTGCCACGTGCGCTCAGAAGAATGGCAACTGCTGCTGCGGGAGCGCCGTCTCGATGCGGCGCACGAGCGCGTCGAGGTCGGCGTCGGAGCGGAGGAAGTCGTGCGGTTCCGCATCGACGAGCAGCTTCGGCGAGCGCTTCCAGCGCTCGAACCACACGTCGTACCGGAGGTGGAGGTCCGCGAGGTAGTCGCGCGGGATGGCCTCCTCGTACCCACGCCCTCGCTGCGCGATGTTCGCGACACACCCCTCGACCTCGCGCCGGAGGTAGACGAGGAGGTCCGGCGCCCGCTCACCCGCGAGCAGTTGTCCCGCGATGAGCGCGTACGTCTCCCAGTCGCGGCCGTCCATCGCGCCGCGCGCGTGGAGGTTCGCCGCGAAGATGTCCGCATCCTCGTAGGCCGTCCGGTCCTGCACGGCGCTTCGCCCCTCGCCGAGCGTCTCGCGCGTCGAGCGCACCCGCTCCGCGAGGAAGCGCAGCTGCGTGGGCAGCGCCCAGCGCGCCATGTCCGCGTAGAAGTCGGCGAGGTAAGGGTTCGCGTCCGTGCTCTCGTAGAGACCGACGTACCCGAGCCTCGCGACGAGGCGACGGGTCAGCGTCGTCTTGCCCGAGCCGATGTTGCCTGCGACGGCGAGGAAGACCTGCGCGCTCATCGAGCCTGCCCGGACAGCATGCCCGCGGTCGTGCGGGCGGACGTTGCGAGGGTCCCGTCCGAAGAGAATCGCCGAAGCGGGGCGTTTCCGTTCAGATGCAGACGCGGTTCCTGCCGCTGCGCTTGGCTTCGTAGAGCTTCTCGTCGGCCGCCTTGACGAACGCGGTGGCGTCCTGGCCAGCATTCAGCTCGGCGGCTCCGAGAGAGACCGTGACGGGGATCGATTCTCCCTCGAAGACGAAGCGCTTCTCCTGCACCCTGCGCCGGAGGTCCTCGGCGATCGCGCCCGCCCCGACGAGCGGTGTCTCGGGGAGGATCGAGCAGAACTCCTCACCACCGTAGCGGCCGAAGACATCGTCGGGGCGCAGCCGCTGCTTCACCAGCGTCGCGAGCTCCTTGAGGACGTAGTCTCCGGCGAGGTGGCCGTAGGTGTCATTGACCTTCTTGAAGAAGTCGATGTCGAACAGCACCACCGACAGCGGCCGCTGGTGACGCAGCGCGCGCGGGATCTCGCGCTCGAGAGACTCGAGGAGGTAGCGCTTGTTGTGAACGTTCGTGAGGCCGTCCTTGATGGCCATCTCGTGGATGGCCTCGTGGTACTGGGCCTCGACGTCCGAGCCGCTCAGGTACTTGACGATCGTGTCGCCGATCTTGACCTGGTCGCCTCGGCGGAGCTGGTACTCCTTCACGAGCTCGTCGTTCACGTAGGTGCCGTTCGTCGAGTCGAGATCGACGACATACCAGGCCTGGTTGCGCTTCTCGATCCGGCAGTGCCGGCGCGACACGCTGTCGTTGTCGAGTACGACGGTGTTCTCCTGGCCGCGACCGACGCTCAACAGCTCGCGCTCGAGCACGTAGCGCTTGCCGTACTGTCGTGTGTCCGCCGAGTAAATGACGACCAGACAGTCCGTTCCCTGACGGAGAGGTCGCAGCTCCTCGAGCGGCGTGACGCGTGTCTTGACGTCGGGCTCGTCCACAGTCTTAGACGAGACTAAGGGAGGCTGCTCCGCGGCGTCAATGCATTCCCTTCGCGGACCGCCCGCGGCGGTGCTCCGTGGGCCGAGGGTCCGTGCGGACCTGTCCGCGGGCAGCGTTCGCGTCAGCGAACGGAGCAGGAGGGCCCCGAAGCGGTTCACGTCCGTGTTCAACTCCGTCGCGTCCCCGTGTAGAGTCTCGAGCCATCCATGCACCGCGGGGTTCGTGAGCTGATCCGCTGGGCCGAGCAGAACGACAAGAAGGACGGCGTCGCGCTGCGTCCGCCTGCGCAGGCCGGAGACCTCCAGGCGCTCGAGCAGGAGCTCGGCGCGCCGCTGCCGTCCGATTTGCGCCTCGTCCTCGGTCGCTTCAATGGCGCACAGCTCCCGAGCGGGGTCCTCCTGACAGCCGCCCAGGGCCCGGGTGCGACCATCGACGCCGCGCTGCGACAGGTGGCGAGCCAGCGCGAGGCCTCCTTTCTCGACCCGGAGGCGCTCCTGCCCTTCGTGCGCACCGAGCACGGCTCGGTGCTCGCGTTCGCCCGCACCGCGGCTCCCGTCAGCGACACGTGGCCGATCGTGGACTACGACCCCGAGACCGGCGACCTGCGTCTCATCCACCGGACCTTCGACGCGTGGTGCCGGGTGCAGGTGGGCGAGTGGACGTCGGCCGAGTTCCGCAGCGCCTTCACGCTCGATCGCTACCTCGCGCAAGGGAGCAGGCACGCGGGCATCGAGCCCGACGTCAGCGTCGCGCACGTGACCGTGGGCCACGCCCTGCGC
>JBKDQC010000386.1:0-5130 GCA_046342295.1 Deltaproteobacteria bacterium
CTCATGCTCTGACGTTTCTTGCCGGAGGGTCTGGCCGCAGCCCCTCCCTCTCGCCGAGTGAATCGGCGAGAGCCTCCCTCCCGCCGATTCGAGCCCGTGGCACCCGCATCGATCCATCCGAGTGCCACGTGCTCTCAGGGCGAGGCGGGCGCGGGACGGTAGCCCGTGCGAAAGGCGATCGTCAGCGCGACCCTGCAGGCGACCATGGCCTCGAGGAGGACGCGCAAGACCTTCCATCCCGTGTCGAGCCACGCCGACGTGACGAGATGCGGCAGCAAGGCCCCCCCGACGAGCGCCGCGAGCCCGGCCCCGACGACCACGAGGCGGTGCGAGATCGAGGCCTCGGCGGGCGTGATCTGCGTGATCGCCAGCGCGAACATCGTGCCGATCGCGCACGCCCCGAGCAGCTCGGCTGTTCCAATCATCACGAAGGCCGAGCCGATCGCTGCGGCGAGCGTCAGCGCACCGGCGATGGCGCGATCGTGGCGGATCGGACGCCACACCGGGGACAGCACGAGCGCGAAGACCAGCGCGCCCGCGAGCAGGCCCTCGAGCATCCCCCAGAGGTGGATCTCGTAGCCAACCGCCGCGGCGGTGATCGCCGAGACGCAGGACCAAGCGAAGATCAAGAGTCCAGGGATCACCCCGCGGACTGCACTCCGCACCAGAAGGGAGCTCACGCCGTTGTGGTTCATGCAACCTCCAACAGCATGTCACGTGCCACCCCTCGCATGAGGTTGGCCCAGGTCGCGGCCCCGCGACAACGCCGAGCCGCAGGCGATTTCGCGCCTGACCGTCACCGCGCAGGGCGCGGTGGTTTCATGCAACAGGGTTACACCCGGGTTACGCGCGCGTGCGGAGCGGTTCCTGACGATTCCGGGGCAGGCCGGTGCCACGAGCGCGGGGCGCGATGTTCGCTCGTCTCCCATGTGGCGCCCACGCCCGCACCGGCGCTCGCGCTGGCTTGCTGTCGCGTTCGCGGGCTCGTTCAGCTGCTGGCTGACCGGATGCTCGACCGAGCCGGAGCCTGCCGGCGCGCCGCCGCCTTGGCCCACGCGGCGCGATCGGCGCGGAGGCGATCGGCGCGGAGGCGGTCGCCCGAGGCCGCGAAGCCTCCCGCCGCTACTGCTCTGCCACGGCGCCGCGGTAGAGGGCTACGCCGCGCCCGCGCTCGGTAACCCCGATTTCTCCGACCACAGCCAGGCGCCTGTCCGTGCACAGCCCGGCGCGATCGGCAGCCTTCTCCACAGCTCGACGTCGAGCAGCACCTCGAGCGCAAGGCGTCGCAGAAGTCCTCCACGATGCGCTGCTCGCGAGCCTTCTGGCAGTGCCTCTCGGTGATCGCGCTGCCGCGTGGCGACCGAGGGCCCCGCCACCGGCCCAGCCAGAAGGCTGGGACCCACCGGCAGCTCCGTGGTGACTGACCCCGTGGCCTCGGTGCGCGTGCGACCGTCGCCTTCGAGGAAGATGAGCTGCCGAGCGGGTGGTGTGCTGGCCTGCGTCAGGCCGAGCTGCTGGCGTCGAGCGGGACTGGGGATGCTCAATGAGCTACCCGCTGCTGACAGCTCCACCAACCCGACGCGAGCCCCCGATGCTGTGCGGCATGACGACCGCCGAGGTTCTGTCACCATCCGCCGTGTCTTTCCTCCGGACGACGGTCCGCTCCGGTCGGACGCGAGCGGGGGAGATCCTCTGGCGCGATGACGTAGCCTCGCCCGCATGAACGTTCGACTCCACGATGGTCTGCTCTGCGCCGAGGTCGGTGGACGGATCCCGAAGGTGTGCCTGCTCTGCGGCGCGACGAAGGACGTCGTGCGGCGCACGCAGGAGTACCCGATCGGCGCGAGCTACGGCACGGGCGCCGGCACGGCGGGTGGCGTGGTCGGAGCGCTGACGGCCCAGTCGCTCCGCCACGTGGATCGGGCCGTCGCGGTCGGCGCGATCGTCGGGCTCGTGGCGGTCGTGAGCGTGGTGGCGTTCGTCGCGCACCGGGCCACGCCGCGCGTGGCCATGGAGCTTCCGCTCTGCGCGAGCTGCGACGGTCGCTGGGCCGAAGGGGAGGCTCGACGCATCTGGATCTTCGCGGCGGTCGGGCTCTTCCTCGCGCTCGTGCTCACCGGTCTCGCGCTCGATGCGATGGCGCCGATGATCGCCGGCCTCGCAGTCATCCTCGGCGTGGTGGGCTTCGCGAAGGTGACCGATCAGGCCAAGCGCTTCGCGCAGATCGGCTTCGTGCAGAAGAATGAAATCGGCTTCCGCGTGAGCCCGGAGATCGCGGCGAAGATCGTGGAGCGCGCCAAGCGGCGCGCGGACCAGGCCGCCAAGGACGAGGCGCCCGAGGGCGTGCCGCCCGTCGACGCCTCGAAGAACGAAGCACCGAAGGACGAGGGACCTTGTTAGAGGCGGCGCGGGCCTCCTCGCAGGCGCCTACCACACCGTGATGGTGGAGCTGACCGTGCTCGACACGTTCCTCCTCGGGGTGGGCCCCTCGGTCGACACGGGCGTCTTCGGGGTGTGTCAGAGCGATGCGGGCGGCACCGTAGGATGCGCCGGTTTCTCAGGTGGATTCTTCGGTCTCGATGGCCGCGTCGCCCTCACCTTGGGGAGCCATGGGCCGGGCGGCGACTCAGGCTTCTCGGTCAGCGCGAACGTCCACCCGACCTTCCTCGACAACGGGGAGTTCGTGATGTCCGCGACGCTCGGCGTCGGCGGCGAGTGGTTCTGATCGCCTCGGCCCCGCATGCTCGACGCCGCTCGCCCTCGCAGGACGGCCCGCAGCTTCGTCGCGGGCTGGTAGGCTCGTGCGCATGGCGAGCCAAGACGAGTTCGAAGCGGCGGCGAAGGCCGTGAACGCACTGCCGAAGGCGCCGAGCACCGACCAGATGCTCGAGCTCTATGGCCTCTACAAGCAGGCCAGCGCGGGCGACGCGAGCGGGAGCCGGCCGGGGATGTTCGATCCCAAGGGTCGGGCCAAGTTCGACGCGTGGGCCGCACACAAGGGCACGAGCGCCGAGGCCGCGCGCGCGGCCTACGTGGCGCTGGCGAAGAAGCTCGGCGCCTGACGACACATGGATCGGCGAGATGTCGATCCATCGGTCGCCTGCCTCGCCGGCGGGTGGGATGCAGACCCGCCCGCACCCGGCGAAGCCGGCTCGGGGCCCTAACGCGCATCGGGCGGCAGGCCGAGCAAGCCGAGCGCCGCGCCCGTGAGCATCTCGGTGAGGTGCGGGTCGTCGAGCTTGTCCGGGGCAAGCTCGATGATCTTGAAGAGGCACGCGCGGAGCGAGTGCACGAAGAGGAGCGAGAGCAGCTCGGGGTCGCGACCGCGCGCGAGCTCGGGGTGCATGCGGAGGTGAACGAGCGTCATCGCGACCGCGCGCTCGAGGCCCGCGCGCACCTCTGGCGTCTGCTCCGCCATCGGGAGGATCTCCGCCACGCCGACGTAGAGCGCGCGGTCCTTCCGGTAGAGGGCGACCATCTCCTCGACCGCGATGCGCAGGAGCGCCACAGGCGCAGCTCCCTCCGTGTCGCCCGAAGCCTCGACGGCGCGTGCCGCGACGGCCTGCAGGAGCTCGATGTCCTCGGCGAGCCGGCGGTCGAAGAAGGCCGCGATCATCGCCTCCTTGTCGGGGAAGTACTGGTAGAGCGATCCCACCGACACGCCCGCGCGCGCGGCGACCTTGGCGGCCGTCGTGCGTCGGTAGCCGCCGCGCTCGAACACCTGTCCCGTCGCCTCGACGATCGCGTCGACCGTCGCCTTGCTGCGCGCCTGTCTCGGCGCTTTGCCGCGTCTGGGTGCCACACCAGCACGGTACGACAAACGTGGAGAGTCGCGGACGGAACGCACGATCGCTCGACGAATGAGGGCGATCGCGAGACCGAAACGCGAGTGGTGGCGGTGCCTGCGTGGACTCACGCTGAGGGCCCGTGCAGAAACAACCTGAGCGGATCGGCGTCGCGGCGCCCCGCCGGTGCCGACCGAGCGACGAGGAATGCTGGGGGTCTTTCGAGGAGAGCGGGCGGCTCTGGCGGGGATGCCCCGGCGGCGAAACGGATAGGTTGTTTCTGCGCGGACCCTGAGCACACAAGGAGGCGACGATGCTGGTCAAGGACGCGCTCGCTCGGTACTTCGCGATCAACGGGTTCACCACGGAGGCCTACACGGCACCGACCGTGGAGATCCCGATCGGTCCCCTCACCATCCCGCTGCCGAACACCGCGGGCCGCAAGAAGGTCGTGAAGCTGCACGACCTCCATCACCTCGCCACGGGCTACGGCACGGACCTGATCGGCGAGGCCGAGATCGGGGCGTGGGAGCTGCGCGCTGGCTGCGTGGGCCTCGCGGCGTACGTCTACAACGGCATGGCCGTCGCCATGGGCCTGCTCCTCGCGCCGATCCGCACGCTGCAGGCCTTCCGCGACGCGCACGGGACCACGACGCTCTATCGCCTCGGCCTCGACTACGACGCGGCGCTCACGCTCGAGCTCACCGAGCTCCGCGCGCGCCTCGGCGTGAAGCCAGAAGGCACGGCGACGCGCCACCCCGTGCGCCTCCACGGCAAGGCCCCGCAGCGCCGACACGCCGCCGCGTGATCGGAGGCCCGGATCCGTGGAGGGACGGTGGCCGGTCAGCGCAGGCACGTCGGTCGCGGCGCGGGCACTCACCGTGACCGCTGGCAAAGGCGGCCAGGGAGATCGCCGCGCGCCTGCGACGTTACCCCACACGGCCTCGGGTGATGGTTCCAGAAGTTCCGCAACGTCCCGTTGGAAACGCATGGACGCCCCGGCACTTGTTGGTTCCAGAAATTCTGCGGCGGCCCGTTCCGGAAATTCTGCGGCTCCTCGAAGGAAGGAGCGCGTGTGATGTTCGCGATGATCGGCTGCGCGCTGAACTGAATGACCTCGACCACGGACCGAAGCACGTGGCTTCGTTGCTCGATGCGCTTACTGGTACGCTCCGTCCCCGCTGTGCTTGTGGTGGCGACCGTCGCACTGAGAGCACGTGGCACTCGGATGGATCGATGCGGGTGCCACGGGCTCGAATCGGCGGGAGGGAGGCTCTCGCCGATTCACTCGGCGAGAGGGAGGGGCTGCGGCCAGACCCTCCGGCAAGAAACGTCAGAGCATGAG
>JBKDQC010000387.1:0-12365 GCA_046342295.1 Deltaproteobacteria bacterium
CTCTGAGCCGTCCCGCAGGCGCCGCCCTCAGGTCATGTGCGGCAGACCGAGCACGACGTGCAGCGCCGCGTCGCGGACTTCGAGCCGCTCGACGCGTACGGCCTCGAGCAGCGCTGCGCCGGCTGCGGTCGAGCTCGCGGCACGCACCGAGGGGACCGTGCGGAGATCGACGTGCAGGACCTCGCCGTCGCGCTCGACGAACGCGCCCTCGGGCCGCTCGTCGACCGAGGGCTTCATCGCCGCGCTCCAGAGGGTACGCGCGATGAGCGCGGAGACGGCCCCCACGAGCTCTCTCACCGCGGGCTCGGCCGCGGCTTCGGGCGGGGAGATTCGAAACACGACCTCCTTGGCGCCGCGCGCCGCGAAGCGTGGCTTGTCCGGAACGATGCGCGCGCGCGCCCACCGCCCACCCTCGAGCTCGGCCTCGAAGATCAGCGCGCCCTCGACCGCCCGCAGGCTGCTCGACGAGACCCCCGGCAGCCGCAGCGCAGCGCGCGCGAGAGCTCTCTCTGGGATGCCGGCGCTGCGCGCTCGGAGGTCTCGGGCCAGGCTGCGCGCCGCGGCGAGCGCGGGCTGCTCCCGCACCCGCTGCCCGATCTCGTCGGCGGCTCTCTTCACGAGGCTCCGCAGCCAATCGCTTCGGTCGCTCACCGAGGGTGGGTAGCACACCGCTCCGAGCGCCGCGCTGTTCTCCCGTCACGAAGTTGGCATACTCGTGGCCGATGACCTCGAAGCGATCTCCCCGACGCGACCCGCGCACCGAGGATGGGCAGGCCCCCATCGCCGACGATCTCGGCCTGAAGCGGCCGCGGACGCTGCTCCCGGAGACAGACCCGTCGCGCCGCGATCCGCGCGCCGAAGGCGGTTCCATGCCACCTGCCGACGAGGTCGGCTTCAAGCGCGCACGTCCCGCGACCATGGCCCCGACCTCGTCGGGCTCGGACACCGATCTCGAGACCCTGCGCTCCCGGTACGCGGAGGCCGAGGCCAAGCGCCGTCGCGCCGAGTCGATCCAGGAGTCGCTCACACAGCGCCTGGCGCAGCTCGAGGCGGAGCAGCGGTCGCGTTCGGCCACGCAGGACGACGCACATCGACGCCTCGAGGCGCGCGCGGCCGAGCTCGAGGTGGAGCTTCGGGAGAGCCGAGCGGAGCTCGTCACCGCGCGCCAGCGCCTCGCGGCGAGCGAGGCGGCCAACACCGAGCTCGATCACAAGCTCTCGGTCGAGCGCGGCCGCGCGGACGCCGCGGAGCGGGAGCTCGTGCGCGCCGAGAGATCGGCGTCGTCCGAGACGAGCGCTCGCCTCTCGTCCATGGAGGCCCGCGCTTCCGCGGCGTCCGTGACGGCGACCTCGCTCGAGGCCGAGCTCGCGCATGTGCGGCGGTCGCACGCGCACCTCGAGCAGCGGCTCCGGTCGCTCGAGACCGAGAAGGGCGAACAGGCCGCTGCGCTCGTCGCCGCGCGCGAAATGCTCGAGAGCGCCGAGGCGAGGCTCGCGGAGGCCGACCGGGCGCAGCCGAGGCCAGCCTCGGCCTCCGAGCCCGAGGCGAGGCGCGCGCGCGACTCCGCGACGGCTGCGGCCCGCGAGGCCATCGCGAGGCTCGAGCGTCACGAGGCCAAGCTGTCGGCGCTTCGCAAGGCCGCGCTCTCCCGCGCGCTCTCGCTCCTCGACGGCGGCGCGCCGGACGCCGCGGGCCGCTCGGTGTCCTCGAGCGAGCTCGCCTCTGCGAGGTCGCGGGTCCGGAGCACAGTGCAATTCGGCTCGAATCCGGGCGAAGGTCTCGTGCTGATGTCGCCGGCAGCGGTCGCGCGGTCCGTGACGCCGCGCCGAACGATCCAGGGGCTCTCGGTGGCGGTCCCGGACGAAGCGCGGAGCGGCGGAGCGGAGCCGGCGAGCGACGAGCCCGTCGTCGAGATCACGATCGACGACGAGCCCTGAGCCTCGTCAACCGGGCGGCGTCCCGCGGTAGACGCCACCCGCGGGCAGCGGGCCGCCGCGCGCGACGCGCCACGTGGTGGGGACCTCGCGCGCGAGCGTCACGCCGATCCCGACGACCGACAGCGTGAGCGAGAGCTGCCCGCTCACGCGGGTCGGGTCGATCCAGAGCGCGAGCGCGCCGATGACGCCCAGCGTCGCCAGGTAGCCGGCGTACGACATGGCGAGGAATTGACGGCGTGTGCTCGCCTCGACGTCGAAGTAGAACAGAAAGAAGCTCGCGAGCGATGGAGGGGGATGCGCGCGCCCGCCCGAGAGCAGCGCGCCCGCGAGGTGACCCCACTCGTGAACGAGGAAGCCCACGTACGGGACGAGGATTCCGGTGAGAACGCCGAGAGCCAGGCCCCACGAACCGTGGACGGCGCGCGAGGCATCGAGCGTCAGCGCGAGCGCGGTGATCGCGAGGAGGATGGCATCGCGCACCGCGAAGCGAAGAAACGATCGCATCGCGGCGAGTCTACCGGGTCGGCGTGGGAGCGCCGTGAGTCCGTTCCGAACACGTTGGCTCTCGCCATCCGGCATCCGGCCTCTTGTCAGCCCGTTCCGCGGACGGGACGAATCCTCTCTCGCTCGCGCGCATGGAGCGAGGAGAGGCTCAATCGAGCATGCGGGCGCTCAGCCTCCCGCCGCCCTCGCGAGCCACGCCGAAGAGCGCCCCGTCCGAGCCCAGCTGGAGATCGTAGTGATCGGCCGAGATCAAGGAGTCGTCGGTGACCGAGGTCCCGTCGAGGGAGATGGGGCCGAGCCCCGAGAACGAGCCGGAGACGTACTCCGTGGCGGTCTCGCCCACACGCGCCGTGTACATCTCGTCCGGCGTGTCGGCGAGGGTCCAGCGGATCGTGCCGCGCAGATCGCCCGCGTTGCGCTCGAGGTCGATCACGAGGCGATAGCGCCAACCCTCTCCGGCCCACTGACCGACGAAGCGGCGCTCGGTGCCGTCCGGGAAGGTCTCGTCGAGAGCGGTCCCGCTGGAGCCGTCGTCCTCGGAGCCGTCGTCCTCGGAGTCGTCGTACGCCTCGTTCTCGGAGTCGTGGTGCTCGGCGCCCGCCCCCGGTGACCAGGCCTCGCCAGCCGCATGCACCTGCGCGAGCGGAGCGTCGGTGCCGGCGTCTCCGTGCTCGTCGGGCTCAGCGGCGTCGTGGCCCGCGTCGCGCGACGAAGCCTCGCTCGCCGGGAGCATCGGAGGCGGCGAAGTGCCCATGCTGGAGCGGAACAACACGATGGCGAGGCCCGCCGCGACCAGCACCGCGAGAACGACGACGGCGCCGAGCGCGCCGAGGAGGCCCCAGCGCACCGTGCCGTCGCGACGCCCCGCGGGCGCCGTCGTGGTCGCATCGCTCCGGCCGAACGTCGCGCCGTCGGCGTGTCTCGGCGGCGGATGGCCGGAAGGCGTCGCCGCATGGGCTCTCGGCTGTGACGGCGCGGGCGGGTGGCTCGGCGGGACCGGACCCCCGAGCACGGTGGGCGGGACCGGACCTCCGAGCACGGTGGGCGGAATCAAGCTCGGCGTCCGGTCGGTGGGGTGCGGAACGTAGCGGGACGCCAACTGCGCGAGGGCGGGGCCCGCGGGGGCATCTGCCTGCGCGATGCCGTGCGTCGCGAACGCGTCGGGCGCGCCCGGCGTCGTCGGTCCTGCCGGGTCGAAGGGGCCCGCCGATGGAGGTGGCGTCGACGGCATGGCGACCGTCGCGGGGATCATCCGCCTCGCCGAGCTCGTCTCGGCCAAGTGGAAGTGGGGGGTGAGCGACGAGATCGCGTGCGTGGCGTCCACGAATCGCTGGTCGTGGCTGCGCGCGACGCATCGGAAGAACCATGCGTCGAATGACGGCGGGACCAGGTGCCCCAAGCCCATCTGGGCGGCCCGCACCGAAGGCGGATCGAGGGGCAGCACCAGCACCTCGGTGAAGACGGGGGTCAGCGAGATCTCCGACTGGTTGCCGGACCGCCAGTAGGACTTCCCGGTCAGCATCCAGAAGACCAGGAGACCCAGCGCCCACACGTCTGTCGCGGGGCGAAGACGCGCCCCCGACTCGGTCTGCTCCGGGGCCATCCAGAGCGGCGATCCCATCGCGGAGGTGCCCGTCGCGCTCGTCTGGTTGTCCTCCGTGACCTTCGCGATGCCGAAGTCGAGGATCTTGACGATGAAGGGCACCCCTCGCCGCTTGCTCGTCGCGATGAAGACGTTCTCCGGCTTGAGGTCGCGGTGAACGATCCCTCGAGCGTGCGCTGCACCGAGCCCGTCGCAGAGCTGGGCGAGCACCTCGTGGGTCTCCTCCGGCGTGAGCCGGCCGCGCCGCCGGAGGTGCTCGCCGAGATCGACGCCCTCGAGCAACTCCATCGCGATCCAGGGCATCCCGGTGGGCTCGTCGATCCCGGAGGCCACGACGTCCACGACGTGCTCGCTCTCGATCTGGCTGCCGATCCGGGCCTCGAGCACGAAGCGCTCACGGGCGCGCGCGTCCGGGATGAGCTGCGGCTGCATCACCTTGAGCGCCCGGCGCTTGCCCGTGGATAGCTGCTCGACCGTGTACACCGCGCCCATCCCGCCCTGGGCGAGGGCGGACACGACGCGGAAGTCGCGCGCGAAGATGGTGCCGGGGGAGAGCTTCACGTCCGCCCGAATCGTAACAGCGATGCGCCGTTCGCTCGCGCGGTCCGCGAGGCGTCGGCCTCGCGCTCGCGCCGTTCATCGCTTCGAGCGCGGCGGACCGCGTCCAGGCGCGCGACCACCGAGCAGTGCAAGACCCGGCACGCGGGCGCGAGCGCGGTCATGGTGCGAGGGCAGCGCGACGTGGAGGAACGCATGGTGGGCTCGGATGCGCGAGGCGACCGGACGTCGCGTGCCACAGCTCCGCGCGCGGAAACGACCGCCGTGTACCATGGCGCGCCTCATGAAGTCGTGGCGAGGAACCAGCGCTCTCGCGGAGGACGCGCTCCGGGCGCTGGGCCGGGCATGGTCGGGGCCGGCATGGTCGGGGCCGGCATGCTTCGGGCTGGCGGGCCTCTCGGCGCTCTCACCGACAGCGGCGTCGGCCCAGCCCGAACGCCGCGAGCGCGCCGCCTTCGAGTACGCGAGGCGTCGCACCATCTCCGAGGGGACAGGCTCGCTCGAGGGGTACACCGAGGTGCGCCTCGAGAGCGGGACCTACGCGCTCGAGACCCTCACCTCGCAGAGCGGAGCTCGCACGATGTTCGTCGACGTGGAGCGCTCGTGGCGCGACCAGTCGGGCGCGGCGTGCCGCGCGGGGACGAACCGGGCGCGGGCCGAGGTCGACCTCGAGACCCGCCTCTACCGCGGCCCGACGGAGCTCGAGGCCGGGCCCTCCGAGGGAGCGGGGATATGGCTATGGGCTCCGCCCACCGTGGCGGCCGGGGCGACGCTCCGCGTCCTCGACCACGCGCCCGAGGCCGAGCGCGGTGCGGTGCTCGACGTGGGCAACGCCACCGTGCCCGCGATCCTGGCCGAAGTGTCCGGCGAGGGGACGCGCGAAGCTCCCGCGGGCTTTGCCGGCGACGCTGGCCTCTTCCGCACCCGCTGGTCGCTGAGCCTGTGGTTCGACGAGCGCACGGGTCACATCCTCCGCAGCGAGCGCTGGGAGGTCGCCGAGAGCGAGATCGCGGGCTTCGAAGAGCACGACGTCCTCTGGGTGACGGACGCGCCGTACCTTCCGGAGCGCGCGCAGAGCGCCGCGCTCCCGACCCACGACTGCGCGCTCGAGACCACGCCTCGCGCGCCGACCTTCGTGCGCTTGGGTGTCCCCATCGGCGCGCTTTCGATCATGCTCGCCGCGCTCGTCGTCGCCCGACGACGAGCGTCGGAAGAACGTCGCTGATGGGTCGAGGAGCGGTCTGGAAGGCGGCCTGTCGCTGACCGACCTCGCGCGTCACGGCGGGGGGCAGCGCGTCGAGCTCCGCGGGATGATTCGGTGCTCGGCTCACGACTCGCGCGCGCGGCTCGCCTTCTCGTCGTGCCCCGACACCCCGAAGCGACGCGCGAGCTCGTGCTCGACGTCGCGGAGCGAGAGGCCGCGATGCAGGAGACCGACCATCAGGTGGTAGACGACGTCGGCGCTCTCCTTGACGACGTGCTCGTCCGGCTCGGCCTCGAGCGCGCGCGCGAGCTCTTCTCCCTCTTCCCGGACTTTCGCCCCGATCTTGGGTGCGCCCGCCTCGAGCAGCGACTTCGTGTAGCTCTTGCTGGCGGACGCGCTCGCGCGTGCGAGGAGCGCCCGCTCGAGCACGAGCAGCATCGGCGCGGCGCCCCCTTCGCGGGGCGAGCCCGCGTCGAGTCTCGCGAAGAAGCACCTGTCGGCGCCGGTATGGCAGCTCGGGCCGTCTGGATCTGCGAGGTAGACGACAGCGTCCCGGTCGCAGTCGAGCCAGACCTCGGCCACCCGGATCGTGTGACCGCTCGTCTCGCCCTTGGTCCACAGCGCGCCGCGAGAGCGCGACCAGAACGTCGCTCTCTTGGAGGCCAGCGTGGCCTCGAGGGCCTCCCGGTTGGCATGGGCGAGCATCCGAATCTCCCCCGTCATCCGGTCCTGCACGACCACGGTGACGAGGCCCTTGTCGTCGTACTTCAGCGAGGCGAGCGCGAGGGAGTCACGTTCCATGCGCCCCTTCGTACCAGATCGCCCGCGCGCTTGGCGCGGCGCGGTGTCCGAGCCCGATCCCCACGCGCCGCGAGAGAATCGGGCTCTTCGTGGTCACGCGCGGTTGGCGGCGTCGCTCGCGCGACGCTTCTCCTCGAGCAAGCGTTCGAGGGCCGCCGTCGCCTTGTCGGCGGTCGAGCGGGCCTCCTCGGCGTCCTCGCCGGCTTGCTGGACGATGTCCTGCGCGGCCGAAGCGGCCTGTTCTCGCTCGGTGGCGCGCGCGCGCGACTCCGCGGCGTCGCGCCCGGCGACGGCGGCTCCGATGTCTGCGCTGGCGCGCAGGATCTCGCCCGTACTGCGGACGATGCCGACCTCGTGCCCGAGGCGTGCGCTGAACTCCTGGCGCAGTTGGTCCGAGCCTGTCGGAGCGTGACCGGCCGACGCCAGCCCGTGGGCGCCCCCCGCGACCGAGAAGCCCCCGGCGACGATCTGCCCCACGCCCTTCGCGACGCCCGCGATGAGATCCTGCTCCGCCGCGCGGCGCTGCTCGGCGACCTGTTGCTGTTGCGCCTGGGTGCGGAGCTCGCGGCCGAGGTGGCGGAGCTCCGTGCTCGCCTCGGCAGCGGAGTCGCCGCTCTCGATCGCGGCGAAGCCGACGAGCTCTTCGAGGCTCGTCGCGACGATGGGGGTGGATCCGATCTCTCGAATGGACATGGCGTGCCTTCCTTGGTTCATGCAACGCGCAGCGCGATGCGCCGGGCGCGGGTGGACTCTTCGCGGCACGCCGCGAGGGACTCGGAGACGCGCCCGAAAGAGCCGAGGAGCGCGCGAAGAAGCTCCATCGCCTGCTCCTGGACCTCGCGCTCGGCGTCGCGGCGTTGGCCGTGCACGGTCGCATTCGTCTCGTGGCCAGCCGCATCGTGGTTCAGCACGGCCGTGGCCACCTGGGTCGAGCCGGCCCCGACGTCGGCAAGACCTCCAACGATCGCTCCGACGTTCGAGGCCACGTCGATCACGGTTCGGGTCGCAGCGTCGACCGCGACCAGCGCGGCCGTAGATGCGGCGCCCGCGAGGCTCGCGACGCTGCTTCCCATCGAGACGAGGGTGCAGACGGCCGCGATGCCGATCCCGACCGCCGCGGCCGTGTCGGGGTCGACGACGCCTGCCTTGCCGAGCTCGTTCATCACGAGCGGGCCGACGATCGCGACCACGACCGCGATCGCCGCGACGAGGCTCGCCCCGCCCGTGAACACGGCGCCGAGCGTGCCGACGGCGACCGAGACGATGGACCCGAGGACCCGGAAGATGTCCCCGATCGCCGAAGACTCGGCGGCGCGGGCTCGGTCCGTGATGGCGGTCTCGAGCTCGGTGGTGCGCTGGTTGTGGGCCTGGCTCGCCGTCACCGACCTGGCGTCGACGTTGCGCTCCTGGGTGCTGCTCTGTGTGTCGCGGCTCTGGGCTTGGCAGGACTGGATCAGCGAGAAGAGGTCGGCGACGAAGACCTCGATCTTCGCGGCGACGCGGTGCGCGACGGCCGCGTCGGCCTCGGCCCGCGCGGCCCGGGGCTCGAGCGGCGCGCAGGCTTCGATGGGCTCCTCGGGCTCGGCTTCGGCGCAGGCCGGAGTGGACGCGACGGTGCGCGTGGATTCGATCGAGAGGGTCACGAGAGCTTCTCCTGGACGATCCGGGCGCAGAGCTCGACGCGCTGCGCGGTGAAGTCGTCGCCGAGGCGCCGGTAGCAGCGCGCGAGGCCGAACCAGTTGGTCGATCGCGTGGGATCGACGACCGTCGCCATGCGGTAGGCGTCGAGGGCGAGCGGCCAATCGCCGCTCGACTCGAGGCGCATCGCGTGGCGCCGCAGCGCGGCGCATTCCCCCTCGTCGAGCCCGATGGCCTTGGCGGCGGGGCTGAGCCGCGAGCCCGTGAGGTCGAGCGGCTCCGTGATGCGTTCGGTGCTCATCGGAGGTTCCCCACCACGGCGTCCCGTGCCTCGTCGCCGGCCTTGAGCATGTTGGTCGCCATCTGGACGATCTGCGTGCGCTGCTGCATCGCCGACTGCAGCTTGATCATGAGCTGCTCGTTGCCGGAGTTGCATTCGCGGATCTGCTCGCCGAGCGTGTCCGCGCGGAGCTGGAGGCCCTCTCGGTTGGTCACGCCCGCCATGCTCTGGCCGCCGATCGTGAGCCGTCCCATGACCTCTCCGAGCGACAGCGTCTCGTGGCCGAGCGAGCCGGGGCTCAGGCCGAGCCGGGTCTCGAACATCCGAAGGTCCGCGTCCTCGACGGGGCGGTCGAGGCGGAGGTTGCCGTTCGAGACGTCCATGTACGGCTCGCGACCGACGATCTCTCGGAGCGTGTTGAGGCGCTGCGCCTGCTGGCCGAGCGCCTGGGCCTGCGCTGTCTGCTGCTGCAACGTGCGCGTGACGGTACCGATCTGGCCATCGACGTCGCGCAGGCGAGAGCGGAGAAGCTCGAGGATCGACTCGTCGCTCATCGACTGGACGTCGGGCAGGAACACCTCGCCGACGGCGGGCGGGGCGAAGCCGGTGGGGGAGCCAACGGTGAAGGTCATGTCGTTCTCTCCTTCTCAGCCGCGGACGGCGTAGGCGGGGCGTGGGGGCAGGGGGGTGGGGGCGTCGGGCGCGTGCCCCAACGCTGCGGCGACGCTGCGGCTCGCGCGCTCATTCTCTGCCGCGAGGGACGCGGTCTTCTCTGCGTTGCGGGCCGCTCGTCGGATCTCGTGTTCCAGCTCTTCGTTCGTCATCGAGGCATTCCTCCTGGAATGGCGCGTTGTCGGAACGAGCGCGGCCGGGTTGCGTTGGCGCGGCGAAAATCTGCGAGGTGCGAGAGGCGCGTCGAGCCCGCGCAGCCATGGAGCTGGCGGGCTCGCGGTTCGGTCTTGGCGCCGTGGACCCGGATCAGAAGAGCAGGCCGAGCCGGAGGCGCGCGAGGCCGACGACGTCCATGCGCGCGCCGAACTCGTCGTCGAAGGCGCCGCCGGGGAAGAGCACGCCGCCCTCCACGCCGAGCTGCATGCGGACGAGGTCCGAGAGGGGGACGGTGCCATTCACCGCGGCGTCGAGCTCCACGCCCAGATCGCGCCGCGTCGGGTCGCCTCCGCGGAAGTTGGTCGAGCGGCCCAGCGCGCGCTGCCGGTACGGATCGACGACGTCGGTCGACGACCAGCCGAGCACACCGCCGAGACGCACGTCGATCTCGGAGGTCGGCCGCAGCGTCACGTGGGGGAAGAGATAGAACGCACCGGCCACTCCGCCGTTCGTCGGCAGCAGCTCCGCGCCGCGCGATGGGCGCGCGAAGGTGTCGGGCGTCTGTCCGAGCCAGGCCGCACGCGCCGTCTGCCACGCGATGACCTCGGGGAAGAGCACGAGGCCGATCCGGTGGTCGGGATCGATCGTCGCGCGGCGCTCGACGCCGTCCTCCGTGTTCGAGTCGCCGCTCGCGTAGCCGCCTTCGAAGATCACGTCGAGATCGCGCGCGATGCGTCCTAGCTGCGCGGCGAAGAGCCACTGCTGCACTTCGCTCTGCGGTCGGGTGCTCGTGCGCGTGTAGGACGTCGCGCCCTGCGCGAACATCGCCTCGCCCGCCACGAGGATGCGCCCGCCGGTGGGCTCCTCGACATGCGCCTGCGCGAACGCGTCCGCGACGAACACGTCGAGGAAGTCGCCGATGTGGTTCTTCTGGGTGCGGTAGGCGACGTAGGCGCCGTAGCGGTCGTCGCCCTCTTCGTAGAGGCCAGAGACGAAGCCTTGAAATGCGAGATCGCCGCATGTCCCCTGGCCCGTGGGACACGGCCGCTCGAAGTCGGCGAGAAGGTCCCACGCGACCCAGTCGCCCGCGACCGCGAGCGTGAGGGGCGAGCTCTCGCCCAGCGGCCGGGTCGAGAAGACGAGGCGCCGCACGAGATCTCCGTAGCGGTAGTCGCCGAAGACGGGGCGCGTCTCGCCGTCGTTCGCCACGAGGCCGAGGCCCCACTGGAAGCCCATCTGCCCGAGGCGAAAGGTGCCGAGCGGCGAGCGCCACTCGAGGTACAGGTGCCGCAAGCGGACGCCCGGATATCCAGGCTGATCTCGTGGAATCGCGGCCGGACGCGTCCCGACGGCGTAGTCGCCGAACGCGACGCCGTAGAGAAGGTCGAGCTCGCCGACGAGCGAGAGAAATGGCGCCACGCGCGTCGGTCCCCCCGGATGATCGACGAGGCCGGCGCGCGCGCGCAGGCGCAGCCACTGCTCGGCGAAGTAATTCTGTCCGAGCTCGGGCCCGGGGACGCGACGCCTCGGATCGTCGCTCGGGGGTGAGGGCATCAGCGGGATGTCGCTGAGCGCGTTGCCACGAAGCTGGTACTCGCCGCCGAAGTCGAAGCCGACGCGGAGCCCCGGTGGGTCCTGCAGGTCGTCGGTGTCCTGCGCGGTGTCGGTGCCCTGTGCGGAGTCGGAGTCCTCCAACGCGTTCGCCTGCGGCGCGGACGCCGCTGCGTCCTGCGCCTCCGCGCGGACCGCGAAAGTCATCGCGCACGCGAGCCACACCGCGCACGCGAGCCACACCGCGCCGCACCGAGCTTGCCAGGGCATCCGCGCACACTACCAAACGCGTCCAGCCGGATCTCTCCGATCGCCACGTGCGTCTCCGGCGAGGTACATGATCGCCTCGATGGAATTCCGTTTCTGGCTCGCGCCTGCGATCGGTCTCCTCGCCGGCCTCACGGGAGGCTGCACGTGCGGCGGGGACACGACGGTCCCGTTCCACGGCGCCGGGGAGCCGCCCCTGCGCCCGGTCGATCCTGCCGTGGGCCTCGTTCCGCTCGAGGCGGCGACGTACCCGGACGGCACCCGTCAGATCGACGTGGAGTCGCGCCCGGTCCGCATCGAGGAGGGCGCGATCCGCGCGAGCGCCCTCTTCGACTTCGATCGAGACGGCGATCGTGACGCGCTCGTCGTCGTGCTCGGCGCGCCGGGCGCTGCGGCGCGGGTGCTCTATGCGGAGCGGCGTGGCGCCGAGCTCGCGCCCCTCGTCTCGCTCGCGAGCCGCGCTTCGCTCTCGATCCGAGGCGCCGGGCGCGAGACCTCCTGCGCGCCCTCGGGCGCCACGGTGACGCCGCTCTCGGACGCGCTCGTGATCGCGACCGTCGAGTCGCTGTGCAACGACGAGGACGCACCGCGCCTCGCGAGCACGTGGGTGCTGTCGGCGGACGAGCGGCCGCGCGCGCTCGAGCTCTTCGAGCTGGCGGGCCGGGCCGAGGGCGAGGGCCTCGCCTTCGCGGCTGCGGATCGAGACCACGACGGCCACGACGACCTCGAGGTGGAGGTCCGGATCGCGACGCCGAGCGCCCCCGTGACCGCGACGCTCACGTGGATGAACCGCGCCGCGGGCCTCGCGCGGGAGGGCGAGCAGCCGGAGCCGACGCTCGCGACGCTGGCCACGCAGTCGCGCGAGCTCGTCCGCAGAAGCCCCGAGGAAGCGATCGTCGTGGCCGAGCGCGCCATCGCCCTTCGCGACGCGGTGTGCCGGGAGGCCGAGCGCCCGAGGCTCTTCCTCGGCGGCGCGCGCGGCGTGCCCTGTGGCACGAGCGTCGGTCGCGCGTATGCCGTCCGGGCCGCGGCCCTCGCGCGTCGGCTCGGCGCAGGCGAGCCCATGGATGCCCTGGCGCTCGCGTCGGCGCGGGAGGCCGTCGTGGGCCGCGATCCCCCCGGGGGCTCGAGCCGCGCGGGCGTGCGCGCGCGCGGGCGCGAGGCCGGGGTGCGGGGCGCGACCGTGGCGCCGGC
>JBKDQC010000388.1:0-7786 GCA_046342295.1 Deltaproteobacteria bacterium
TCATCTCGTGGGTCACGATCACGAAGGTCAGCCTCTCGCTGCGCTTGAGGTGGTCGAGCAGCTCGACGAGATCGCCGACCCGCTGCGGGTCGAGCGCAGAGGTCGGCTCGTCCATGAAGAGCACCTTGGGCTCCATCGCGAGCGCGCGCGCGATGGCGCAGCGCTGCTGCTCGCCGCCCGACATGTTCCGTGGCATCGCATCCTCGCGGTGCGAGAGGCCCACCTTCGCGAGGAGGAGCTTCGCCCTGTTCCGCGCGAGCTCGACCGGGAGGCGCTTCACGTGGACGGGGGCCTCGTAAACGTTCTCGAGCGCCGTTCTGTGCGGGAAGAGGTGCCACGTCTGGAAGACGAGCCCCGACTCGAGGCGCAGGCGCGCGAGCTCGGCGCGGTTCTCCGCGAGCGCGCCGGGCCGGAGCTTGGCTGCGCCCACCCGGACGGCTCCTTCGTGGAACGCTTCGAGCCCCGTCATGCACCGCAAGGCCGTGCTCTTGCCGCCGCCCGAAGGTCCGACCAGCGCGACGACCTGACCGGGCGCGATGTCGAAGGACACCCCCTTGAGCACGGTCCGCTCGCCGTACTTCTTGACCAGCTTCTCCACGGAGATGACCGCGTCCGCGGCGTGCGCCGGCGTCGCCTGCTGCGCGTTCTGATCGGCGGTCATGACGACTCCCGGGCGAGTTGCGCCTCGAGACGGCGCGAGAGGAGCGACAGCGGGTAGCTGAGCGCGAGGTAGAGGCCTGCACACAGGAGACCCGGCAGGAGATACGAGCGCACGTCGATCGCCGTGATCGTCATGCGCTTGGTGAGCTCGACGACGGTGATGACCGAGACGAGCGAGCTGTCCTTGAGCAGCGCGATGAAGTCGTTCGTCACGCCCGGGAGCGCGATGCGGAAGGCCTGCGGCACGATGATCCGGCGCAGGGCGAGAGAGGTGCTCATCCCGAGCACCGTCGCGGCCTCCATCTGCCCGGGCGGGATGGCCTGGATGCCGGCGCGGTAGATCTCGGCCTCGTAGGCGGCGTAGTTCAGCCCGAGGCCGAGGATGGCCGCCAAGAACGCGTCGTACTCCGTCGCTGCGTCCACGCCGAAGGTCGCCCGGACGGCCGGCATGATGCCGAAGTAGAGGACGTGGAGCTGCAGGAGCACGGGCGTGCCCCGGAAGAGCTCGACGTAGCCGGTGGCGAGCGCAGCGAGCGGGCGGGCCCCGTACATGCGGGCGAGCGCGAGCTGAAGACCGAGGAAGATCGCGAGCGCCATCGCGAGCGCCGACACGAGGAGCGTCACGCCCGCGCCCTGGACGAAGAGCACCGCGTGATGCCACGAGAACGCAGCCCGTTGGCGCACGAGGACCATCGCGCGCGTGTCTTCGTCGGTCCAGCGCGCGAGCCGGTCCTGGCGTCCGTTGTCGATCTCCCACCGCGAGAGGATCCGACGCAGCTCACCGCCCGCGGCGAGGCGCGCGAGCGCGTCGTCGATCGCGTCGCACAGCTCGGGGTCACGCTGGCGGCAGGCGACTGCGTAGTAGCCGTCGGCCACGTCCTCGGCCAGCTGGAGCTCGCGGTGAACGAGGCCATAGCGGGTCGCGATGATGTCGTCGAGGAGGACTCCGTCGACACGACCCGCGCGCAGGTCCGCGTAGGGCTCTTCGGTGCCCTCGTACGCGACCACCTCGAGCGGGCGCTCCCGCAGAATTTCCCACGAGAACGAGGACGCGAGCGTCCCAACCCGGCGTCCCGCGAGCGCATCGAGGCTCGTCGCAGTCTCGTCGTCTCGGCGCGTCACGAGCTGCGCCGAGAACACGAAGTAGGGCCGCGTGAAGCGCACCGTGTCTGCGCGCGCTGGCGTCACCTCGAGACCGTTCAGGACGACGTCGAAGGAGCCTCGCTCGAGCGATGGGACGAGGTTCGACCAGTCGTTCTGGACGAACTCGGCGCGGACACCCATCTCGCGCGCGACCGCTTCGGCCACCTCGACCTCGAAGCCGATGAGGCGCCCGGGCTCGGCCGGATCCTCGAACACGTAGGGCTCACCACCCTGGACATCCCCACCCCAGCGCAGCACGCCGGTGCGGCGCACACGTTCGAGCCCGGTCTCGCGCGCCCCACCGCAGGACACGAGGAGGCCGGCGACGAACAGGGCGAAGCAGGCGACATCGGCTCTCGAGATCACGAGCCACGATGTACACCGAGAGTCGCCATCGAAGAAAGCCGCTCGCGCGCCTACTCGCCGGGGGCGGCACAGCCCACGAAGACGGCTCCGCGCGGATCCTCGGACGTGCTCAATCCTGGCGCACACCATCGGCGGGGACGAGGCGGGCCGCCCACCAGCTCGGCACCAAGGTGGCGACGAGACAGATCAGGACCGCGATGAACATCGTCCAGCCCACCTCCTGGCCGCTGAGGCGTACCGGAAGGTGATCGATCAGGTACACGTGCGGGTCGAGGGGGAATTGGATGTGGTCGAGGTAGAGGCACACGCCGCCTCCCACGACGAGACCGAGCAGCGTGCCGACCAGGCCGATCGCCATGCCTTGGGTGAGGAAGACGAAGAGGACGTGCGCGTCCTCGGCCCCCATCGCCTTGAGGATGGCGATCTCGCGCTTCCGCTCGAGCACGATCATGATGAGCGTGGCGATCACGGTGAACGCGGCGACGAACACGATGCTCGCGATCACGAGGCTGAGCATCACCTTCTGAATCTCGAGCGCGGTGAAGAGGTTGTGGTTCAGCTCCTCCCAATCCATCGTGTAGTACGCCCCGCCGCCGAGCTCCCGCTCGAGGCGACGCGAGACCTCGGGCGCCTGCATCGGGTCGCGGAGTCGGATCTCCACCCCGTCCACGGCGTCTCCATGGTCGAGCAGTTGCTCCGCCTCGAAGAGATCGACGTAAACGAGCTCGGTGTCGTACTCGTCGAAGCCCGCTTCGAAGATGCCGACCACCCGCAGTTCTCGCGAGCGCGGCGCCCCCGGCGGGCTCGGGCCGAGGAGGGCTGGGGAGAAGCCCGCGAGCGGCGACACCACCCGCACGCGATCCCCGATCTCGATGTCGAGCTCGGTCGCGAGCGAGCGCCCGACGACGAGGCCGGGCAGCTCCGCGGTCGGAGTCGAGGGCTCGAGGGTCTCGCGCGACGGGACCTCCACCGTGGCCTCGCCCGAGAGCGCAGCGAGCGCAGCCTCGGCTTGCTCCGGGGTGGGCACCGACACGTCGGGCAGCACGAGGGGCACGTCGTCGCTGGCGTCCTCTCGGGCCGCAGGCGGGAAGCTCGGCGCTTCGGGCGCGGAACGGGCAGCCGCCACCGGCGTCGTCTCACCTGCGCGCCACGCGACGTCGACGCGCCGCAGGTAGGCGTCGAGGTCTTCCCCCCCGCCTCCGCCACGCTCGAGCTCCTCCGGGCGCAGAGGAGGCACGGCCCCCGCGACGCGCAGCCCCTCGAGGCTACCCTCGACCATCTGGTCCGGCAGGTCGAGCACGTCGGGCATGAGCTCGGGATCGATGCCCTTGACCAGCACTCCCGAGATGCGGTCGCCATGCGCGAGCATCATCGGCTTGATCAAGAACGGCCCGGCTCCCGCGACCTCCGGCATCTCGAGCGCGCGAGCGACGACGTCGCGGTACTCCTCGAAATCGCCGTACTTCATGATCAGGACGTGCGCGTTGACCCCGAGCACCTTGTCGCGAAATTCGTCTTGAAACCCCGCGGTGATGGCCATGACGGAGAGCAGCGCGGCGACCCCGAGCGCGACCCCGCTGACGGCGATGGCCGTGATGACCGAGACGGACTTCGTCTTCTTCGAGAGCAGATACCGAAAGCCGATGCCGAGCGCGTAGCGCACCGACGCCTCCTAGCATGGTGCTCGCACCGATCGACGGGATCCGTTACGATCTTCGCTCTTATGCTTGACCGTTTGCGTCCCCTCTCCCGCGCAGCGTTCTGGGTCGGATGGGCTCTGGCCTCGAGCCTCATGTTCGGGGGGTGTGCGAGCGCCACCCACGGGACCGACGCCGGACCGACCGAGGACGCGCCTGGCGTCCCACGCCGCGTGCTGGCGCCGGTCGGCCCCTCGAGCATCACGCTCGCGCCCGTCGCCGAGCGGACCGTGCGCTTCCGGGTCGAGGACGAGAGCGGCCGCGGGCTCGCGGGCACCGAGGTGGCGTTCGCGCTCGAGGGGGCCCCGAGGGGCAGCACGCTCCGGCAGCTGGGCAGCCTCTCGGACGAGAGTGGCACGGCGTCGGTCGGGCTCGTCGCGGGCCCGGAGCCGAGCACCTTCCGGCTCCGAGCGACGACCGCCGGCGCTGCGCCCGCCGTCGTCGAGGTCTCCGTGGGCACCGAGTTCGGCGAGCTCGAGGTCACGATCGACCCGGACATCGACCGCAACGTTCAGTCGTACCTCGTGCGCGCGGTCCCAGACGTCCCTTGTGCAGACGTCTCTGGCTGGCCGACCGGCGACGAGCGCACCCTCGGCACCGAGCTGTCCTCGACGACCTTCCCCGCGCTCGCGACGTCTGTGGCCTGGACCCTCGAGGCGCGAGGCCAGACCGCGGCCGGCCTCGCGGTCGCCCGGGGATGCGTCGAAGGCGTGCGTGTCTCGCCGACGGCTCCCGCAAGCGTCCGATTGCACGTTCGAGACCTGCCGCTCGACTTCGCAGGCGCGTTCAGCGTCACGTGGAGCCTCGAGTCCGCCGCGCTCGCGGAGAGCTCACGCGCGGCCACGCTGGAGGCCGCCGTGGGCGGCGCGGGCGGCGCGCTGCTGCTCGACGGGCTCCGGGCCGCGCTGACCTCGGGAAGCCTGCCCGATCTCGAGGCGCTCGACGCCGCTCGCGCTGCTGCGCTCGACCTTCGCCTCGACGCGGAGCTCGAGGCCGCGGACGCAGCGCTGCTCGAGACGCTCGCTGCGCTGGCCGACGAGGTCGACGCCGGCTTCGCGCCCCTCGCGCTCGAGGCGGCCCTCCGACCTTCGGCGAGCACCTCGCTCTCCTCGTTCTCCGTGCGCCTCGGCGCCGAATCGCTGGGCATCGCGGTCGAGCCGCTCGGGTACTCCGTGAGCACCACGGCGGGTCGCGACCTTCTGCTCGTCACGGGCCTCGAGCTGCCGCTCGGCGCGGCGTCGCTCTGGGTCTCCGGCCTGGAGGCGCGGGCGCGAGCGCGGAGCCGCGAGGGGCTCGCCGGCTTCCTGCGGGACGGCGCGAGCTGCGGGACCCTGGTCACGTTCCTGTCGCGCGAGGCGCTGCTGGCTGCCTGCGACGCGCGCTGCGCGCGGGCAGGCTGCGCTGCGGCCGGCGAGATCCTGGGAGCGCGTTTGCGCGCGCTCGCCGCGGCGGAGGACACCGGCACCTCGCTGCTCCGTGCCGACATCGCGCTCGCCGCATACGACGACGACGACGACCTCCGCGCCGACCGCTTGGAAGGGGACCCCACCGCGTCGTGGGAACCGCGCGACGGTTCCGCGCGAACCACCGTCGCGTCGCGCTGGGTGGGGCTCCGCGACGACGCCCTCGAATGACCGATGCCAAGGGCTACCCGCTGGAAGCGCTCCGGCGGCTGCGCGCGGGCGAGGAGGACAGCGCCGCGCGCATGCTTGCCGCGGCCGTTCGTGCGCACGACGAAGCCGTCGACGCGACCGCGCGCGCGCAGGCTGCCCAGGAGAACCATGCGAGAGAGACGCGGGATCTCGTGGAGCGGGAGCGTTCGCGACCGGCGGCGGGCCTGCGCCCGAGCGACGCGACCGCCCTCGCCGCGTGGCGCCAGCGCCGAAGGGTCGAGCTCGACGGGCTCACGGCCGACGTGCTCCGCGCGCGTGAGGAAGCGCAACACCGGGCCGAGGCAGCGGACGCGGCGCGCGAGGCGCTCGCGAACGCCAGACGCGAGCGCGACGCGCTGGAGAAGCACTTCGCTCGATGGCGCGACGCCGAGCTCCGGAAGGCCGAGGCTCGCGCCGAGGCCGAGGCCGAGGACCGCAGGACGCGCCAAGGGCCCGTGCAGAAATAACCTGAGCTGGTCCGCGTCGCGGCGCCCCGCCAGTGCTGACCGAGCGACGAGGAATACTGGGGGTATTTCGAGGAGAGCGGGCGGCTCTGGCGGGGATGCCCCGGCGGCGAAACGGACAGGTTGTTTCTGCGCGGGCCCGAATCACTCCCGCCGTGGGAGCGTCGCGGGAAGCTCGGGGAACTCTCCGCGATCGAGGAACGCGTAGACGATCCAGCTCTGCAGCACCCGCCGCGTGTACCCACGCGTCTCGCCGTAGGGGATCTCCTCGACCCACTCGTCGAACGGGCGCGCGGAGCGCTCGCGGAGCCAGCGGTCGACGTTGCCCTCGCCCGCGTTGTAGGCGGCGGGGATGAACGCGGCGAGCCCATCGTACCGTCGGCGCAGCGCGCCCATGTAACGGGCGCCGATGCGGATGTTGACCGAAGGTGTGCAGAGGGCGGCGGGGTCGCTCGGGAGCCCGAGCGGGCGCGCATGCCGCTGCGCAGTCGAACGAATGAGCTGGAGGAGACCGTAGGCATGCGCCACGGAGACCGCGTCCGGATCGAAGCTCGATTCCTCGCGCGCGACGGCGCGTACCAGCGATGGATCGACATCCTCGGCGCCCGCGGCGTCCTCGATGAGACCCGCGAACGCGGGCGGATACGCGGTTCGAAAGAGCGCGATCGCCTCCGCATCCGCAGGGGCGACCAGCGCCGCTGCGAGGCGCCTGCGAGAGAGTTCGGTCGCGCGGTGGGGATGGCCAGCCTGCATCAGCAGCGCGACCAAGACGCGAACGCTCGCGAGATCGCCATCCGCCGAAAGGCCCAGAGGCGCCAGCTCCGTCTCGGCGCGTCCGAGCTCACCGACTGTGAGGAGCGCGACCGCCCGGGCGTACGTCGCGCGCTCCGCGTCCGAATGGAGGCGCGTCGAGATCTCTCGCGCAGCGTCCAACCGGGCGAGGCGCGACAGGTCCGCGACGCTCCCGGTCCCGAGCGGCGCACGCCGGGAGAGCAACTCCGCGCGCGTCGCGCGCTGACGGACCGCATCGAGCTCTCCGAGGCGTGCGAGCGCGAGCTGCGCGTAGTACGTGAGCGGCCTCTCACGAACGACGGTTTCGAGCGCGTCCAGCGCCTCGTCGCGACGGCCCAGCTCCGCGAGCACGCGAGCCCGCCAGTACGCGGCGCGCCCGAGCATGCCCTCCGCAGCCTCGCCCGTGCCCTCGTCCAGGCTGTGCTCGAGCTCGGCGAGCGCTCCCTCTCGATCACCCGAGGCGCGGAGGTCCCACGCCCTTTGGAAGCGGGCCTCGCCGCGCATGTCCCCCGCGACCGAGATGGCGCGCAGGAGCGCCTCGTGGGCTCGTTCGCGCTCGCCTCTCTCGAGCCTCGCGCGGGCCGCGAAGACCAGCGCGTCGTCGAGCAAGCGGTGCTCCGGGGCCGCGTCGCCGACGGCCTCGAGGTGCAGGATCGAGAGTGGCGCCCGCCCCGACGACAGCGCCGCGCGCCCGGCCGCGTAGTGCGCCCAGGCCAGCGCATCGCGCCGCGCCTCGAGCGCCGCGCCATCTTCGCCGTGCTCGGACTGCGCCCGGTCCAGCGCCGGTCGGCACTCGGCGATCATCGCCTCGAGCCGCTCGACCGCCGCCTCGTTCACGCGTCCGCGGTGGAGCGCGCGGCCGGCGTCGAGGAGCGCGCTGCAGCGCGCGGCGCTCCCTGCTTCCAGCTGGCCCGCGATCTCGGCGTAGGCGTCGGAGGCGGCCCGATGCTGCTGCGTGGCCTCGAGGTTCGCCGCTCGAAGCCGCGACTGCGCGAGGCTCGGTCTTCGGAGA
>JBKDQC010000389.1:0-16710 GCA_046342295.1 Deltaproteobacteria bacterium
ACGTCAGAGCATGAGTCAATTCAAGTGACTCTTGCTCTGAGTCATCCGGGAGCTCGATGCTCTCTGGGTCTCCGAGAAGCCCCGCGTGCGAGACGACGAATGCGTAGACCGGAAGAGCGCGGAGCCCCCCCTTCATCGCAGCGCGGAATCGTGAGGCCTTCGCTCCAAGCGGCGCGAGCGCAGGGGCTCGTGGCAGAAAAGCGCAGCTGGCTCGGGCGCACGAACCTCCTCGAGCAAGCGCCGATCTCCTCGCGCCCAGCGCTCGCGCTCGTCGTGCGCGCGCTCGTCCAGACGCGCACCTGGCACGATCGCGAGGACGAGCTCGGCCCGCGGCTCCTGAGGCACTTGGTCGCTGCGGCCTCGCACGAGCCCACGCGCAGGCTGGAGGCCTCCAGCTGGCAGTGCGCCGTCGCGGTCCACGACACGCGCCCGAGACCGTGCAGCGCGTGCACCCTCAAGCCCGGATCCGAGATGTGCGCGCGGTGCGGCGGAACCGGCCGTGTCCTCCGTAACGACGACCCGAACGCCAGGATGATCTGCTTCGGCTGTGAGCGGGGATGGGTCCCATGCACCCGATGCGAGGGCGGCAAGGAGACCTCGCGCGTCACGGTGCGCACCTTCGAAGAGCGCGTGGGCGAGCTCGAGCATGTCGTCGTGCCCCGCCTGCCGACCGCGCTCGTCGAGGCGATCGAGGCGAGCCTCCTCGCGGAAGACGAGCTTCCCGCGGAGCTGCGCGTCGATCTCGATCGAGCGTCGGTGAGCCTGGGGGACTACCGCGGCAGCGCGAAGCACAGCGCGCCTCACTTCCATGGCATCGACGCGAGCGACGTGCTCCCGGAGGCGCGGGCGACGCTCACCCGGATGGCCGCGGCCGGGACGTTCATCGAGCGCGTGGTCGAGGCGCACGCCGTGCCTCTCCTGCTCTGCGAGCACGACGGCTGGACGGTCGCGCTCGCGGCGCTCGGCGAGCGCATGCTGGCGTTCTCCGGCGAGCGCACCTGAACGTTCGGTGACCGCGCGGCCTGCTGGCCGCGCGTCGTGGTGCGCGTGCGCGTGCCCGCCCGCGAAGCCCCGTCGCAAACCGCTTCAGGGCTCTGTGGGCGCGCGTTCAAGGCAGCGGTGTGATGCGCCCCGTCTGTCCGATGGACTCATTCCCCGCGAGGTCGCGCGCACAGACGCGGTAGCGCACGGTGCGCGTGGTCTCGATGCGGCGCACGCGGGGCTCGAGCGCGTCGAAGGTTGACCCACCCAGACAAGGCGGGCTCGTCGTCCCCGTGCCCCAGGCGAGCGTGTAGCCGACCACACCGCTCGTGCTGTCGGTGGAGGGCCCGAAGGAGATCTCCACTGCGCCCGACAGGGCGACCGCAGAGACGGCCGGGTTCGAAGGTGCCGTACCGTCGTAGCCGATGGTGTCCGTGATGGGTGTAACGGTTGCGTTGCCGTAGGAGTCGCGAAACCAGGCGCGAACCGTCTGCGTACCTGCGGTCCTGGCGAGCGTGAACGAGACCCTGCCCGCGTACGGGACCCACGCGGTGCACGAGGAGCCCGTCGAGAGACAGACCGAGGCGACACTGCTCTCGTCGGTTGCGGCCAGTGTCACCCCCACGGAGCGGGTACGCGTCCACTCGGCGCCATCGGCGACCACGACCGATCCAGGTATCGGGGGGGCGAGCTCCGGCGCAGGGATCCCTTCGCCGGTCGTGCCTGCAGACACGTTCCCCGCGATGTCGACCGCACAGACCCGGTACCGCACGAGGGTGCCGTTCGCGAGACCCGTGATCACGTGCTGACGAAAGCCATCGCTCGGAGCGGCGACGTTCGCCGTGCTCGAGCACGCAGGGGCGCTCGTGCCTGTTCCCGAGGCGACGATGTAGCCCGCGAGCCCGCTCGGTGTGTCGAATCCCTCGGGCCAGCGGAGCGCGAGCGCCCCGTCGCGACGCTCCAGTGCGACCACTGGATTGGACGGCACGCTCGTGTCGAGGAGAATGGTATCGCTCACCGGAGCAGAGGACGCGTTGCCCCAACGGTCCCTGAAACGGGCGTACACGGGACGCTCCCCGGTGCCGCTCGAGAGCGTGAATGGCACGCTCGCGCCGAACGTGACCCAGCTCGAGCAGGCGAGCGTCGAGGACAAGCAGACATGGGTGACGGGCGAGCTGTCGGTGGCTGTGAGCTGCACTCGTACCCTGGCGCTGCGAGCCCACGTCCTGTTCTCTTCGATCGCGACCGTGCCCGTCGGCGGGTCCATTTCCTCGACGGCCATTGCCTGGGCCGTGAGGCCTGCGGCCACATTGCCCGCGCGATCTACGGCGCAAATGCGGTAGCGGTAGGTCGTGCCGTTGACGAGGCCAGTGTGGGTCCAACTTGGGGTGGCCGATTCAGGCAGCGCAGTGCCCGCGGCGCACGAGGCAGGCGCTGAGGCTCCGGTCGAGAAGACGGCCCGGTACAGCGCGATGCCCACGCCAGTGTCCGCCACGCCGCTGACCGAGAGACTCGTGCTGCCGATGCCGGGGGACGCAGCGGCGGTCCCTCCGGACGGAATGCGCGTGTCGAGAGTGACGTCACCCGAAAGCGGCGAGGTCATGACGTTGCCCCGGGCGTCGCGCAGCCATACGCGCACGGTTTTCAATCCGTCGCCGGTCGGCAGCGTGACCGCTCCGGTGGCCGAGAACGGCACGTAGGATGTGCAGGTCGTCGCGGCAGTCACACACATGGAGGTCACGCCGCTCGCGTCGCTCGCATCGATCGTGAACGCAATCGAGGTCGTTCGTGCATATGGGCTCGCGAGCGTCAGAGTCCCCGTGGGCGGTGCGATGTCGGGCGGTGGTGCGGTCGCGCCGCCTGCGGTCGCGGCATCGAGGGAGATACGGCGGAATGCGAGGCCGTTGCGCGCGTCGGAGACGGCGGCTCCGGTGCCTACGAGCCGCGCGATCAGGTCGCTCGGGCCGTCGCCTGGATACGCCGTGAGTAGGGCTGCGATCGAGCCCGCCACATGCGGCGCGGCCTGCGAGGTGCCGCTCATGACGACCCCGCCGGCGTCGACCGAGGTACCTGGCGCCAGGAGCGTGAGGAAGGACGCCGAGTTCGAGAACGCGGCCGGCGTGTCGCTGCCGTCGACGGCCCCGACTGACACGGCCGCGGGCGCGCAGGCGGGCGAGCCGAGCGCGTTCGTGAAGTAGTTGTTGCCCGACGAGACCACTGGGACGATCCCCGCGTCGAGGACGCGTCGTACCGCGACAGCGAGGACATCGGTTGCGCACGGCGAAGTGAAGCCGCCGTAGCCGAGGCTCATGTTCACGGCGACGATCGAGTAGGTCGTGCGGTTGGCGATGACCCAGTCGAGGGCGGCGACGATGTGCGTCGAGGATGCGTTGCTGCCCGTGAACACGTCGAGCGCCGCGATGCGTACGCTCGGAGCCACGAGCCGGATGATCGCGGAAACGTTGGTGCCGTGGCGCGAACCAGAGTCGTCGGCCACTCCGTCCGAAGGCGCGAAATCCTGCGCGAAGACGATGCCGCAATCGGGCCCGGCCGCGGCGCAAGCGCCGAACTCGGAGCGGGTGTGATCGGCCCCGGTGTCGAGGACGGCGACGGTCAAGCCGCGACCATCGGCGCCGCGCGCAAGCGCGGCAGGCTGTCCGATGAGCTCGAGCGAAGGGATCGCGTCGGTCGTGTGCAGTCGCTCGGGCTCCACCGCAAGGACCCCGGCGAGGGCTTCGATCGACGCGAGCGTCGCGAGGTCGCGGAGGCGCAGCGCCGTGATGGGCAGGTGCGTCGGTGCGAGGACGACATCCGCGGCCGCCACGTGCGAACGCATCGCCTGACGCAGCTGACCCTGCTGGTCACCCGCCCCGACGACGAGCACCACCCGCTCCTGGCCCCGCCCGAGCGCTTCGAGCAGCGCGGCGCGCTCGTCGCGTGGGTCGCTCGCTGCGTCCGCCGACGCGTCACGCACCTGCCCGCCCGTCTCGCAGCCAGCGAGCCCGAAGACGAGCCAAGCTGCTGCGAGGCTGCGGAGGAGACGCGGCATCGCCACGACAATCGGCACCGGTGTTCGCGCCCTTGAGCCCAATTTCACGTTTTCGTGCGGAGGCACGACTCGGCCGCCCCTGAACAACCTGACCGGATCGGCGTCGAGGGCGACGGGGAGGTCGGGCACGGCACCATGGTGGAGGGACGGGGCGGCGTCGCGCACGCGCAGGAGCGCCGCAGGGCGTTACGCGCGCGACCGCGCGCGAGGTCGGGGTCGGTCTCGATGCGAGCGAGCGACGTCGGATCACCGCTCCAGGCCGGCCCATCGTGGCAACCGCGGCCATGGGCCTCGAAGAGCACGCGGCCGCGCGTGAGGGTCGTCGCGTCGGGCGAGGGCGCGGAGGCAGGGGGTGGCTCGAGCGCGTACAGAAACGCGACGAGCGCCCGCGCGAGCACGCGCGGTGGCCGCGTGCCGACGTGGTTGGCCTGCGTGCCGCAGCGTGGCCCCCTGGGTCAACCAGCGCAGCGCCCGCAGACCATAGAGGTCGGGGGATCGCGATCGGCACCTCGGACAGCTCCTCGAGAACGTCCGCGCGGCGTCGCCCCCAGCCCGAGAAGCGCGCTTCGGCCTCGTCGGAGTACGGGCGACCGAGCGCGACAGGCGCGAGGCCGTAGTCGAGCGGGCCGACCCCAGCGACACTCCCTGCGTCGCGGAGCTCGCTCGGGCCTGCGACGCGCGCCTCGTCGAACACGCGGGCGCCTCTTCGAGGACGGACGAAGATCGCTCCCGCTGCCCGACCGACAGCGGGTGAGTCACGACGTCGGTCACACGTCACTCGGCATCGCGCCCAGCCAGCGAAGACGCCCCGCGATCGCGTAGCCATCCTCGGTGGTCTCGAGCAAGGGCGCCGGCGCGAGACTGCGCAGCTTGCGCACCGCCAGGCGCAAGCGGTTGTCGTGACGGAGCGGGTGGTAGTCGCGCACCTGCCACACGCTGCAAACCAGCGTCTCCTTGCTCGCGGCACCGCCCTGCGCCGCCAGGGTCGCGAGAAGGCGCACCAGAACCGGATGTGCCTCGAGCGAGATGGCCGCACCGAGCGGCTGCGACAGGCGCGCCCTGGGCGCATCGAAGTAGGTGATGGGCCCGCTTCCGACCTCTTCGATGTGTACCCAGCGCAAACGCGCGCGAAGAGACGCCACGGTCTTCGCGTCGAGCCACGCCGTGGGCTGCGTCCCGCCGAGGAGCGCTGCCGCCCAGCGCTGAGGACGATCGCCCTCTGGCCCCTCGGAGAGCCCGCGCAGCGCGTCGAGATCACCCTCGCGACACGCCTCGAGCCAGCGGAGCTCGGTCTCCACGACCGCCGCACGGTCGGCGACATCGACGAGCGGATCGCGGAGCGCGTGGAGCGCAGAGGCAGGCACGTCCTGTCCTGCAGCGAGGAAGATCTGGGTAGAGAAGAGCGTGGTCCAGGCACGCGCAGGCAAGGACGAGAGCGCCATCGCCCGCGAGAAGAGCGATGCGTCGAGAGCCACACCGGAGGAGAGCGCGCGGGCCGCGTCGAGCACGAGGCGCAGCACCGCGAGCTCTTCGTAGCCCTCGCCTTCGACATCGATCGCTTCGACTCGACCGAACGCCGCCCACTGGGCGAGCGCTCTCCACGCGTGGGCCAAGCGGCCCGACACCCCATGCAGCGGTATCGCGGGCTGGGCCTCGTCGGGCGCCACGCCCGCGCGCCAAGCGGCCTGCGCCGAGAGCATGCGCCCATATGCGTGGTCCTCGTCGCCTCGGTACGTCACCGCCAGCGCAGCCCCGCGCGAGGCGCCCTCGCGTGCAGCAGCGACCTCGCCGTCCAGGAGTGCCAGGGTGCTGACGATCAAGGTGCGCCGGGCGTCGATGGGGGTGCCTGGCACCACGAACTTCGCGAGCCGTGCGAGCAAGGCGCGGGCGCGCGCCAGGCCTCCTCCCAGCACCGAGAAGTGCGCATCCATCTCGAGGGCGCGCCGCCCGATCAGCGCGGACGTGGCCAGCCCATCGACGGGAAAGGTGCGGGCAATCAAGGCCGCCGCACGCTGCGACTCGCCCAAGCCATAGAGCACCAGCGCCACGTTGTAGATCAGGTTCGTGCGCACCTTGCCGGTCAGCCCGGGGAGCAGGGGCTCCATCGCTTCGATGAGGGATCGCGCACGCGCGCTCTGCCCGCGTCGCGCCGCGACGATCGCCAGCACCGCTTGCGCTTGGAGCTCGACCTGTCGATTGGGCGCGCGCACCCGCGCGATCGCCAGGGAGGCGCCATCGAAGTCGCCGCGCGCCATCAACGACGAGGCACCCATCAAGCGAGCTTCGGATCCCAGGTCGAGGCGCTCTGCGGCCTCGGCTGCATCCGCGATCGCGAACGCCCGCGCCGCGACGGTTGGGTGGTCCTCGAGCGCGTAGCGCACCTTGAGCCAGGCGAGCTGTGCGAGCGGGGACGCCTCGGGGCCTGGCTCGACCACCTCCAGAAGCGTGTGGGGACGACCATCCTCGACGGCCGCGAGCAGACGGAAGGGCCCGATCGAAGACGCAGGATGCGGAGCGAGCACGGCCCAGAGCTCCGCGCCGAAGCCCGCTGCGAAGAGTGAAGTAGCCCGCGCCTCGAGCAACGTACGCGCGGCGTCTGCATCCCCGCAGTCGAGAAGGAGGCGCACGGATTCGATCGTGGCCTCGGGGCTCTCATGCCGACCGAGCGCCTCGGCCAAGCGATGCAGCGCCGCGCGCGATGGCGCCGCCGCCGCATCCGAGGGCTGCGCGCGAACGGCATGCGGTGCACCGAAGGCCACGCCGCGAGCGAGGAGCGCCTCGAGCTCGCGCGACGCGATCGCCGGCTCGAGGGCCTCGCGCGGCACGGGCAAGCGCAGCGCGCGCAAGAGAAGGAGGGCGTCGCGACACGCAGGGTCGAGCGTCGGCGTGGTCTCCGATCGCGAGAGTTGCAGGAGCAATTGGCCCGGCGATCCCTCCGCCTCGCGTGCGGCGCGGGCCACCATGGCCTCGGTCAGCGAGGGCGCGATGAAGCGGGCCAGCGCGCATAGCGCCTCGTGCGCGAGCGGTCGAAGCGTCATCGCGTCGGCAGGCGCGAGCCCTTCCAGAGGACGCGTGGTGGTGACGATCCACCGTGCATGGCGCGCATAGCGCGAGGCCACGGAGAGAAGCCGTGCGGCAGCGTCTCGGTCTGCTTCGCCGAGATCGTCGATCACCATCACCGCGCGCGCATCGTCGGCCAGGTCGACGAGCTGGCCGACACGATCTTCCTCGATGTCGGCGCGGGGGAGCTCGCCCGGGGCGATCCCCAGCGCCGAGGAGAGCACGCGGGTCGCGCGCGCGATCAGGTCGGCGTCCGAAGGTGCGCTGCCGTCGAGGCGCACCACGAAGGGGCGCGACCCGTCGAGGTCCGCGAGGTGCGCAGCGACGAGGGCGCTCTTGCCCCAGCCCGGAGGCCCGTGAACGCACACCACGCGTGCCTCCCGCAGGCGACGCGAGAGCTCGGCGCGCTCGGCATCGCGGCCCAGGAACGGAAAGGGCGGATTCGCGCGACGGTAGCGGAGCGGTAGGCGGGACTCGCGGAGAGGCGGCCCCGAGACATCACGCGACATCGGCAAGCTTTGGCCTGAGCGATTCATCGAGGCCACCGTCGACGGACCAACTCGGAGGAATGTTCTCATGACGCACCCCCTGCGCCTCGCTTCGCTCGTTGCGCTCTCGCTCGCCGCTTGTCAGCCGAACCCCATCGGGCCCGACGGCGACGCCGGTCCGCGGAGTGATGCCGCCTCCGTGGCCAGCTGTGTGGTCGCGGGCCGCACCGGGACCACCGAGTGCGCGACCAGCATCTCGGGCAGCTGCCCCGCGGGACAGTACTGCGACACCGTGATGCTCACCTGCAGCGCGGGCTGCACCAGCGACGCGAACTGCCCGGGTGACGAGCTCTGCGCGCGGGCTGCCGGTGACGCCGTCGGAGCGTGCACGCCGTGCGAGCGCTGCGGCGATGGACGCTGCGATGCGGGCGAGAGCTGCGCGGCCGATTGCCCGACCGGGCCGGTGTGCGGCGATGGCGCATGCAACGGCACCGAGACGCCCAGCACCTGCCCCGCCGACTGCACCGCCCGTCCCGTGTGCGGCGATGGCGCGTGCAACGGCACCGAGACGCCCAGCACGTGCCCCGCCGACTGCGCGCCGCCTTTGGTGTGTGGCGATGGCGCGTGCGCGCCCGAGGAGAGCGCGACGCTCTGCCCCGCGGACTGCGACGACAGCCTCATGACCTGCTTCGGCATCTGCAACGACTTTGCGTTCTTCGAGTGCATCCCCTCGGCCGCGCCCTGCGTGAGCGCGTGCAACGCGGCGACCCGGGCCGCGCGTCTCGACTTCGCGGCGTGCGTCAACGTGACGCTCTGCGAGACCCACGACGCCTGCATCGGTCTGCTTTGACCTCGAGCGCGCGGGGGGACCGGCGCGGTCAGAGGGTCTCGAGGAACGCGACGAGCGCGGCGCGGTCGGTCTCGTCGAGGTCGGTGCCGAAGCGATGTCCCGGCTCCTCGCGCGAGGGCGAGAGGAGGCTCGCGAGGTCGGGCACGACACCATGGTGGAGGTACGGGGCGGCATCGCGCACGCGCAGGAGCGGCGCAGGGCGGTACGCGCCCGTCCCGCGCGCGCGACCGCGCGCGAGCTCGGGGTCGGTCTCGATGCGAGCGAGCGACGTCGGATCACCGCTCCAGGCCGGCCCATCGTGGCAGCCGCGGCAATGGGCCTCGAAGAGCACACGGCCGCGCGCGAGGGTCGTCGCGTCGGGCGAAGGCGCGGAGGCAGGGGGCGGCTCGAGCGCGTACAGAAACGCGACGAGCGCCCACACGAGCACGCGCGGTGGCCGCGTGCGGAGGTGGTTGGCCTGCACGTACTGCGTCTCCTGCCGCACGGCGAGGGCGAGCGGGCTCACGTGCCGCAGCGTGGCCCCCTGGGTCAACCAGCGCAGCGCCCGCAGACCGTAGAGGTCGGGGATCGCGATCGGGACCTCGGACAGCTCCTCGAGAACGTCCGCGCGGCCTCGCCCCCAGCCCGAGAAGCGCGCTTCGGCCTCGTCGGAGAGCGGGCGACCGAGCGAGCGCGCGAGCGCGACACGCGCGAGGCCGTAGTCGAGGGCCCGGCGCGCGCGACCGTCCACGAAGGCGCGGCCAGCCACGAGCGGTGCCGCGTGACACAGCGCGCAGGTGATCCCGACGCGGCTCGCGCCATCGAGGTCGCGCATGAGCACCAGGCCCGGCACCGAGCCGTCGGGGGCGCGCTCGACCCCGAGACGCTCGGCGAGCGCGCGGTCGCGCAGCGCGTCGGCCCAATAAGGCTCGGAGCGCAGCGGCAGCTCGTGGAATACGCGCCGTCCGAGCGCGACCCAGGCCTGCCAGTCCGTCGGTCGCGACCCGTCGAAGAAGGCGGGTGCGCTCACCTCGATCCTGTCGCCGCGCGCGAAGGCCTCTGCGCGCGCGCGATCGAACGGAAGCACGCGCGGATTCCACTCGGGCAGCGTGTCCCAGCCGCGGGTGCCGCGACCGTAGTGGGTGAGGCGGGCCTCCGAGTAGAGGTTCGACGGCTGCGTGAGGGAGCGCTCCATCGCAGCGCGCCGCGCGGCAGGGTCGTCGAGGTAGCTCTCCGTGTGCGCGAGGATCCAAGGGTTGGACCATGGCGCGAGGCCCTCGAGACGCAGGAGCGGAGCGGGCGCCGGCGGCACGTCCGCCACCGCACGACGCGGAGGCGCGCGCTCGCAACCGACCGCGAACGCGAGCAAGAAGAGAACGCGGAGGGAGCTCACGCGCGCGCGCTTGCCATCGGTCAGGTCACGATCTCGGGCTCGCGCATCGCCCTGGCGCTGAGCGTGCGGTCGACGCCGTCGATCCGGACGACCACCTCGACGTCGTACGTCTCGCCCCAACCGAGGCGCGCGCCGGACGCGTACCAGTCGGGCGCCGTCGTGTCGTAGGTGACGTCGAGCGTCTCGGACGGCGCGAGGGTCTGGTCCCAGGCCGCGTAGGTGTCCCCCGAGAAGACGCGTGGGTTGCGGGCCGAGAGCGCGCCGACGAGGTTCGCGTCGGAGTCGAGGACCCGCACCGAGACGATCTCGAACGGGACCTCTTCGCCGAGCGCGCCGGCCTCGAGGTGGATCTGCAGCGAGCTCTGGGAGCACCCGCCTCCGCAGGCGTCGGAACCGCCTGCGCAGTCGCCCGATTCCTGCGCGACGCCCCGCCCACAATCCTGGGCGAGGGTGACGCTCGATAGGCTGGCCTCGACGGAGAGGGTCGGTGCGGGGTGGCTCGCGAGGCAGGCCGCGAGGGGGAGCGACGTGAGAGCGAGCATGCTGAGGTGGGCGCGGGTGGTCATGGCAGGCACCAAGAGCAGGCTTCGTGCCGGGGAGACATCGCAGATCACAGGCGAAACCGCGGTTTCCGCGGGATGACCCTTGGCACAACCTGCGGCACACGTGGACGTTCCTGTCTCACGAAGCGCGCGCTTCGGGCGTCTCGCGAACTTGCGCGAGGTCGGCGCGAGCGCGTATGGGTCGCGCATGTCCGAGCCGATCGAGGCCCTCGCGGGGCGCGTGATCTGCGCAGGTTTTCAGGGCCGCGCGCTCCCGGAGGCGCTCGCCCAGCGCTTGGCCGACGGCGCCCTCGGAGGGGTGATCGTCTTCAAGCGCAATCTCGGGGCCATCGACGAGGTCGCTGCGCTGCTCGAGAGCGTGCACCTCGCCGCGGGCCGGCGCGGCTCCTCGCCGTTCGTCGCGATCGACCAGGAGGGCGGGCGCGTGGCGCGCCTCGGCGCGCCGATCGTGAAGCTCCCACCGATGCGGACGCTCGGCGAGCGCGGCGACGCACGGCTCACCGAGCGCTGCGGTGCGGTGCTCGGTGCACAGCTCGCGGCCTGCGGGATCAACGTGAACTTCGCGCCCGTGCTCGACGTGGATACGAACCCGGCCAACCCGGTGATCGGCGATCGCAGCTTCGGCCGGGACGCCGAGACCGTGATCGAGCACGCGCTCGCCTTCGCACGTGGCCTCTCGGCGAGCGGCGTCGCGTCCTCTGGCAAGCATTTCCCTGGGCACGGCGACACCGACCTCGACAGCCACCTCGCGCTGCCGCGCATCGCGCACGACCGCGCGCGGCTCGATCGCGTCGAGCTCGCGCCCTTTCGAGCGGCGCGCGGCGTCGTGCCCTCGATCATGACCGCGCACGTCGTCTTCGAGGCGCTCGACCGGGACTTGCCGGCGACGCTCTCGAGACGCGTCATCACCGGCTTGCTCCGCGAGGAGCTCGGCTACGACGGCGTGATCGTGTCGGACGACCTCGAGATGAAGGCCGTCTTCGATCGCTGGGGCGCCGCCGAGAGCGGCGTGCGCGCGGTCGAGGCGGGCTGTGATCTCCTGCTCGTGTGTAGCCGCCTCGATCTCGTCGAGGAGGTCGCCTCCGCCCTCGCCGCGCGCGCCCGCGCAGACGCGGCCTTCGCGAGACGTCTCACGGACGCAGCGACCCGTGTGGATGCGATGCGCGCCCGCTTCCCCGCCCGCGCCCTCCGAGGCGACGCCCTCCTCGCCCACATCGCGGCCGCCGGCGGCCCGGCCCTCGAGGCCGAGCTCACGGCGCCTTAGGGCCCGCGCAGAAACAACGGGCCGTCAGCTCCGGAGCAGCGAGAGGCTGAGCGAGAGGTGGCCATCGGCCGCACGGAGGAGGCTCTCGACGCCCTCGGGCCCGACGCCCGGGGTCGCGAGGGCGCGGCGTCGGACATGACTGCGCACGCTCTCTCGGGCCTCCTCGATCCAGCGCGCGATGGTCCCGCGGTGCACGCCGTACATGCGCGCGATCGCCTCGCTCGGGACGTCCTCGACGAAGTAGAGGTGGAGGACGGCGCGGCGTCGGTCGTCGAGCGCGCGCAAGCCCTCCTCCATCCACTGCTTGAGGAGCGTGCGGCTCTCGGCCCGGACGTAGGCGCGCTCAGCGTCGTCGAAGAGCGCGGCGTCGAGGTCATCCGACGGGGCCTCGAGCCCACGCGCGCGCTTCTGGTCGTAGGCGAGGCGGATCGCAGCGACGATGACCCAATGCCTCAACGGTCCCCGCCCCGCGAAGGCGCGCAGCCGGGGCCCGGTCGCGCCCTCCCCCACGAGGAGCTTCACCCGCAGCTCGTGGCGTACGGCGTCGACGAACGATGCCGTCGCGTCGACCCGGCCCACGGCCCCGTCGATCGCCGCGAGCACGTCGCGCTCGAATGCGGCGCTCGCCGCGCGGTCTCCGGCGAGCACAGCCGCGGCCCAGGCCAGGTCGGAGAGCGCGAGACGCTCGAGCTCGGCCGCGGGCGCGGGGTCCTCCAGATGCGCGCGCACGCGCTCGAGCGCGACCGCACGCTCGAGCACCACGCCTGGTACACGCGCGCGCAGCTCCTCGAGCGCGGCATCGACCGCGGGCCCGAGCGGGACACGCTCTCCGGCATTGCTCATCAGGGGCCACTTTCGCACGGTCGGAACCCCCGGAACAAAGGGGTCTCCGAGGATCTCGCCGCGGGACTCGAAATAAGTCGCGACCACGTGCGCCGCCGCGCGTCCTCGGTGCGGACCGGACGTGACACGCCAGGGAGGCGGGCACGCGCCGGCCGGAGATCGGTCCCATGTCGTCCTCTCACCTCGGTGCCTCGTCGATTCTCTCCACATGCCGGCTCGGCGCAGTGACGCTCGCGCTGCTCGCGGCCCTCGGCCCGGGGTGTCGGCGTCGCGCTCGGCAAACGGACACGCCCGTCGTCGCGGCCGCGACCGGCGGCGAGAGCGCCTACGTGCAGGGAGCCAGCGCGACCCCGGCGCCCGTGACGATGATCGTGACGGGCTCGCCGACGAACGCGGCGCTCCGCGAGGCGATCGCCCGCGCGCTCGAGCAGCGGCGCTACGTCATCGAGTCCGAGGAGGGCACGCGCATCACCGCACGCTGGAGCCCGCGCCGCGTGACGCTGTCGATCGCGATCGATTACTCGCCGACCCAGGTCTCGATCACGTTCCTCCAGGCGAGCGGCGTCGACTTCACCTCCGACCGCGGGCTTCGTCAGTGGGACGGTTGGATGCGGCAGCTCCAGGGCACGCTCGAGGAGGAGATCGGGAGACCCGCGCGCGAGCAGCAGGAGGCCATCGCCCGGGCCGAGCAGCAACGCCGTGACGACGAGCAGCGCCGGCTTCAGGCAGACGTCCAGCGGCAGCGGGATCGCCTCGCCGCCGAGGAACGCACGCGTGAGCGCGACCGGCAGGAGCGACTCGAGCGTGACCGGCTCGCGACGGCGCGCGCGCAGGCCGAGGCCGACGCGCAGGCAGCGCGGGCGCGCGAGGCCGAGGCGCAGGCGCGCCCGCGCATCGACGTGGGCTTGCACGCGAGGGTCGGCAGCCTCCGCTACGACGCCAGCGAAGCGCGCGCGCTCCAGACCGCGCTCACGGTCAGCGCGGGCTTCTCGAGCGATCCCTACCTCGTCGACGGCGCCGCGGGCGGCCCGGTGCCGAGTCGACAACTCGGCTTCCCCTCCGGTTGCCCGGGCTGGTTCCAGAGCGAGCCGCAGCACACGCTCGTCTTGCCCTACGACATGAACTACCTGCGCGTGGAGGTCCCGTCCGACGGCGACGCGACGATCGCCATCGTGACTCCCGATGGGAACGTGTGGTGCGACGACGACTCGGCCGGCAACCTCACGCCGCGCCTCGAGGGCATGTTTCCGGCGGGCGTGTACCGCGTGTACGTCGGCAACTACCAGCGCGGGTCCGTCGTGCGACACAGCCTGCTCCTCTCCGAGCGCTCGGCCGCGCCGGGCTACGTCGGGGGCTACGCGCAGGCCCCACGCGTGGTCCAGCCCGCCGCGCCCGCGGCGCCGCCCAACTGCAGGCAGGTCCTCATCGAGGTCGGCCAGCCCTCGACGAGCATGATGTTCTGCGACGGGGCCGAGCCCTACTGCGCCGCGGCGCTGCTCCGCGCGGGGCACCCCGCGACGAGCCTCATGTTCTGCCGCGACGTCGACCCTCGATGCGCCGTGCCGTTGCTCGAGAGCGGGCGGCAGCCGACCGAGCTCCAGTTCTGCCGATGACCCGCCCTCGCTCAAGACGAGCCGCGCAGGAGCAGCTCCCGGTGCGCAGCGACGTCCTCGAGGTAGTGGCCGCGGAAGATCGCGCCGGCGATGCGGCGCGCCGAGGCCCTGAGCCTGCGCGCGCCAGCCTCGAGCACGGTGCGCGATTCGCGAGGGCGACCGAGCGCCTCGAGCGCGTCCGCACGAACGAGGTGGAGCTCGGCCTCACCCTCCTCGAGCCCCTGCGCTTCGTCGAAGATCGCGCCGGCGCGCTCCGAGAGCTGGAGCGAGCGGCCGGCCTCTCCGCGCTGGAGCGCGGCGCGCGCGAGCACGGTCAGCGCCTGGACGACGAAGCTCGCGTCGAGCCCTCCGAGGCCCTCGTCAGGTACGAGCGCGGCGAGCGCCTCGGTCGGCGCGCGCGCGTGCTCGCGGTCCGCGCCGGGCGCGGTGGCGAGCATGGCCGCGTAGAGCCCAACGTAGCGCGAGAGCCGTTGCTCCCCGGTCCGACCGGCGAGCGCACGCCCCCGGGAGAGCCACGCGAGGGCCTCATCGGAGCGCCCGAGGCGCCCGAGGGTCTGCGCGAGGTTGATCGCGGCGTAGCCGGTCATCACCGTCGCCCCGAGCGCCTCGCACTCGTCGTAGGCCTGCCGGAGCGCGCGCTCGGCCTCGTCGTAGGCCCCGAGTCGCGCGTAGGTGTCGCCGAGGTTGAGCCTCGAGTAGGCCGCAAAACGCACGTTGCCCGAGGCACGAAAGAGCTCCACCGCCTCCCAGTACGCGTCCCGCCGCTCTCCGAGATCGCCTGCGATTCCAGCGATCTGCGCCCTCCAGCCCGCGAGGTCGGGGCGCAGCTCGACGCGGTCGGTGAGCACGAAGGGCTCGGCCTCGGACAGCAGGTCTCGGGCCTCATCGACCCTTCCCGCGAACGCGAGACCGACCGCGCGGCGCCCCGACGCCAGCGCGAGCACGACGCTCCGAACCGGGCCACCCGGCTCTGCGCGTGCGGTCTCCGTCGCCTGCTCGAGCACTTCGAGCGCGCGGGCCGCCTCGCCGCTGCGCTGGAGCGCCGTGCCGAGGTGCACGAGCGCCCGCGCGCGCGCGAGCCCGGTCGCGCCCGGGAGCAGCGCCTCGACCCGCGCGATCACCTGCGCGACGCGGCCGCGCGCCGCGAGGGCCTCCATCTCGACGAACGCGAGCTCCCCCGCGTCTTCGCGCACGAGGCCTTCCTCTGCGGCGAGGGAGGCGGCCCGCTCCGACCAGCGCACCGAGACCTCGAACGAGAGGTCCTGACGCGGGCCCACATCCTCGCGCGCGGGCTCGGTACGCCGTCCAGGCTCCCCAGGTGCCAGAGGCACCGCGCGCGGCCCGAGCACCGCGCGCGCATACGAAGCGCTCGCGCGCACGCGCTCCTGCGCCTGCTCGAGGTGGTACGCGACCTCCGCCCAGCGCCGCGCCTCGGCGTCGAGCGCGAGCCCGCGCCCGCGAAGGATCGCGGCGGCCCGGTGGTGCTCGCGGCGCATCGCGAGGTCGATCGCCTCGTACACGGTCGCCCCGAGCGCGCTCGAGGAGAAGCGATGGCTGACTGGCACGAGCGGCTCGACGACGCCCGCGGCGAGGAGCCACGCGAGCGCCTCGCGGGCGCGCGGCGCGCCGAGCGCCGACACATCGTCTGCCGAGAACGCGGCCCCCTCGAAGGCTGCGAGCACCGCTCCGAGCTGCCACGCGAGCGCGGCGTGGTCGGGCGCCGCGTCGAGGCGAGCGAGGATTGCGTCGCCCAGACCGCGCGGCGAGGCGGGATCCTCGCCGTCGTCGCGCGACGCCTCGAGCGCGAGGCATTGGAGGACGAAGAGCGGGTGGCCCCCCGTCCGCGCGACCATGCGGTCGATGGCTGCGTCGTCGGCCGGGGCGAGCGCGCGCATCATCGCGCCGACGGCCTCGCGCCCGAGGCCCGCGAGCGCGAGCGCCTGGCCCCCGAGCATGCCGCGCGCGTCTCCTCCCTCGGGCTCGCGGCTCGTGGCAACGAAGACCGGCCCGTGCGGCGAGCCCGCGCCGATCGACGCCAGGAGCTCGAGGCTCGGGCCATCGAGAGACTCGACATCGTCGACGAGGAGCGCGACCTCTGGATTCGAGAGGCGCGCTCGGAGCGTGAGCGCGAGCGCGTCTTCGGCCCTCGGGATGTGCCCGGTACCGAGCACTGCGCGGAGCGCCGCGTACGGCACGTGCCTCGCCTCGGCGCGACCGCGCACGAGGAGCACGCGCCTGCCCCGCGCCGCGAGCGCCTCGGCGAGAACCGACAGCAGCGCGGTCTTGCCGGCGCCTTCGCCGCCGGTGATCCACAGGGGCCTCGGCGCGAGCGCGAGCGCGAGCGCGCTCGCGAGCTCCTCGTCGCGGCCGACGAGCGGACGCGCCTGCGGGTGTGCACGCTCCGTGATCGCTTCGGGACGGAGCGGGACGCGGCGGCTCGCGCGGCGGGGGCGCGACGACGCGAGGGTCTCGGCGATCGCGCGCGCATCCTCGGGGCGCCGGCCCGGCTCGTACGCGATGCAACGGTCGACGAGCGCGACGAGCGCGACGGGCGCCTCCGGGCGGCGCACCCGGAGATCGACCACCTCGGGGCGGCGCGCCTCCATGATGTCTCCCCAGGTGTAGGG
>JBKDQC010000390.1:0-7647 GCA_046342295.1 Deltaproteobacteria bacterium
CCCTGGGCGGTCTCGCCGCCGGCTGCGCGCCAGGGAACCCCGGCCTGGCGATCGTCGGTCAGCAGGCGCCGAACGACATGTGCTTCTGGGACCCTGCGGGGAACCTCGTCGTCGCGGAGCCCGTCTTCGACCTCGATCCCCTCACCCCCACGCTCCTCGATGATATGCGGACGCTCGGCCGCGGTTTCGGAGAGACCCGGCCGCTCTACCGAGCGCAGTTCGCGGTGGTGAACAACCTGATCAACCGCTTCTCGACCAGCTATCCGGTGATGGCGGACCCGAACCGCGTGTCGATCACGGGGGCGGAGGTCGAGCTCCTCGATCGAGGCGGCCGACGCCTTCCCTCGGGCTTCTACCGGACCCGCGCCTCCGGAACGATCCCGTCTGCGCTCGGAGACCAGCCCGGGCGAGGGCTCGCCGCTGTCGATGTGATCCCGCAGACGGTGGCGGCAGGCCTCGCGGACCGGTTCGTGGACACGCTCGAGGGTGACGGGCTGATCACCGCCCGTGTCGTGGTCATCGGGACCTCGCAGGGCGGCATCGAGGTCCGCGCGGCCCCGTACATCCTGCCGATCCAGCTGTGTTACGGGTGCCTGTACCGAACGCCGATCGCGATGGAACCGCTCGGCGGCTGCAGTCCGGGCCAGGACTCCAGCTTCGTCTTCAGAACATTTGTTCGAACGCGCGCTTGCTCCCTCGACTCGCCTTGCGTCCCGGATGCCATCAATGGCGAGCTTTGCATCCTGGGGCACTGCGAGCGTCCGCCCTACGAATGAAGCGGAACGTGTGAGCACCCGCGAGGCCGGTCGGTTCGTCCGATCGGCCTCGAACGTCTTGCAGTCCCGACGCACGAGGGTCGGCTGGCTCGCTCGCCCGGACGCGTCGATCAGAGGCTCAAGGCGTCGAGGAAACCGTCGCTCAGCGCGAAGCGGGCGAGGTCGCGCAGGAGCGGTGAGCGCTCGAGCGCCTCCGTGAGCGCGTCGTGGCCGCGGAGCTCGAGCCCGGCGAGGAGAGGATCGGAGGCCGCGATGCGCAGGACGGCGCAGCGGGGGTCGGCGCACGCGACGAGGCCGAGGCGCGCCGCACCCGAGGAGACGGCGAGGGCGACGGTGTCGTAGTCGAAGCTCGGTCCGGCGTTGCCGAGGAGCTCGCGCACGGACTTCTGCGCCAGCGGGGGCAGGGTGCTCCACAGATCGGCCGCGAGCGTGGCGATGTCTCGGTTGCGAGCGGCGCTCCGGCCGTCGGCGACCGGCGGCTCTGCCGGACCGAACGCCGCCGAGATGGCCGCGAAGAGGTTGCGACCCTCCGGCACCGACAGCGACGCGACGAGCACGCGCTCCGGGGTCGCGAGCTCGAGCGCGCGCGCGAGCTCGAAGTGGAGGGCCGCGGGGGACTTGGCGAGCGTCTCGGGCACACGGATCGAAGGCGGCACCGTGCGCAGCACCTGGGCGCCGCGCAGACCGCGGTCGCGGCTCTGGTAGACGATCGGCTCTCCGAGCGAGAGCAGCTTGCCGACGGACTGCACGGCCTTCCCGAGCGCGGAGCCGTCGTGCGGCCCGACGCGATCGGTGCCGAGGATCCCGAGATCCTTCGTGGGTGTCTTGAAGAGCGGGATCGCGTTCTCCCACACCCGGCGCAGCACCATCAGCGCGTCGGCGAGGCCCGGATGTCGGAAAAACTCGAGCGACGTGGTGAGGAGGTGGACGGAGTCGAGCGAGAGCGAGCGCTCTCGCGCGTCGGGCTCGGCCGCCGCGAGGATGCGCTGGGCGACGAGCCTCGCCTTGGGGACGCCCGCGGAGGCCGTGCGAAGGAGGGCGTCCATGCGGCGTGGATCTGCCACGAAGGTTGCGCGCGCCTGCGCGTCGAGCGCGAACGCCGCGTGATCCGAGCCCACCTCGGCCATCCCGCCCGGGGCCGGTGCCGGGGACCAGCCGCGCGCGTCGCTCGGAGCCGGCCGCTCGCTGTTCGGAGCGCCGTCCTCGGACCGATCGACGTCCCGCCCGAGGCCGACGACCGGCGGATGGTCGACCGCGGGGGTTCCTACCGCGGTGCTCTCGACGAGGGTCTCGGCCGCGAGGGCACCGACCGCGGTGGTGGTGCCGGCCTCGGTCGCAGCGCCCGCCTCGGAGGGCGCGGCCCCGACGGCACGGAGCACCCACGCCTCGACGTCCGGCGTCTGGCCGCGCGCTCGGAACAGCGCCGCGAGCTCGTCGAGCGGCGCCCGCAGTCCCTCGGGCTCTGCGTTCTCGTCGCGCAGCGCGGCCACCGCGCGCCACGCGTAGGCTTCCGCGGTCTCGAGATCTCCCAGACCGCCGGCGTAGAGCCGCACGGCCTTGCGGAGGATGTGGGCCCGCTCCTCGCCCATCCACGCGTCGGCGGCGCGACGCTCGAGCTCGCCGGCGATCTCTTGCATCGTCGCTCCGGCCGCCACGGGGCTCACGCGGTGCGTGGCGGTGAGCGCACGCGCGAGGTCTCCCTCGAGCTCGCCGCTGAACGAGCGCCGCCACTCCGAGGTCAGCAGCTCGAGCGCGGCGCGCGGGTCGCCGATCTCGGACGACATCACGTCGGCGGCGCGGCGCACGAGCGCGAGCCGGACGGTCGGGTGCGCTGCGTTCTCTGCGAGCGCCCGCAGCCCGCGGGCCAGGCTCGTGAGCTCCCCCTGCGCGCGCGCCAGGCGGTCGAGCGCCGCTGAGAGCGCGCCGGGGCTCGCCTGGAACTGGCAAGCCTCGATGTAGGCCTCGAGCGCGCGGCGCGCGGCTCCGGCGCGGTCGAGCCAGCGCGCGCGTCGGTAGACGAGGGCGCGGCGCCCATGCGCGCCGACCGCCCGCGCGATCAGGCGCGCGTAGACCCGCTCCGCCGCGTCGAGGTCGCCGAGAGCGAGCGAGACCTGCGCGAACGCGAGCAGGAGCTGGCCCCGCGTCCCGCAGCGCTCGAGGGCCTCCTCGCAGATCTCGAGCGCGCGCGGCAGATGCCCCGGCTCGCCCAGCATGGCGGCGATCGCGGACACGGAGTGTCCTACGGCGGAGCTGGCCGCAGCCCGGCGCGCCTCCGCGAGCAGAAGGCTCGCGCCGCGCTCGGGGCGCCCCATGGCCGCGAGCGCCAGGCCGAGCTGGAGGTTCTGCCGCGTCTGCTCCTCGCTCGAGCCCGCCGCCTCCGGCCCGAGGGCGTCGAGCTCGCGCTCGGCTTCCGCCAGCTCGACCGCCGCGCGCTCCGGGGCGCCGAGGGTCTGCGCGTGGACTGCGGCCAGCTCGAGGTGGCCGATGGCGCGCTCGATGGGCGTCGTGCCCTCTTCGACGCGGAGGGACAGGACCGCGACCAGGCGCTCTCGCTCCCCCGTCGCGGCGTAGATCTCCGCCAGCCGTCGGATCGCTCCGTCATCGCGCGGGACGGTCGCGAGCAGGCGCACCCACGTCCGCGCCTCGCCGGCGGTGTCGCCGCCGTCTCTTCGCAACCGAGCGATGCGCCGGAGGTGAGACGCACGGTCCCCAGGTGGAGAGGCGAGCTGCGACTCTGCCGCCCGCACGATCCCCTCTTGATCGCGGTGCGCGAGAGCGATCTCGCAGGCGCGCGCACGGAGCGCATGGCCCCACGGACCGAGCGCCGCGGCCGCTCGGAGCGCGCGGTCGAGGGCGCGCTTGGGGTCGCGCGGGGCGATCCGATCGAGCGCGCCAAGCAGCGGCTCGACGACCAACGGTTCGCAGCGCGGAGCGCTGACGATCGCGTCGATCGCGGCGTCGTCGTACTCGGGGAGCGCATGTCGCTCGCTCAGGGCGAGCGAGACGAAGAGCGGCTCGTGAGAGACGGGGTCGAGCGAGGCCCAACGGACGGTCATCGCGAGTGCCTCGGCAGGCTCCGAGGCGGTCAGCGCCAGGGCCCGCAAGGTCTCGGGCGTCTCCCCGAGCAGGTCCCGCAGGGCCTGGGCCACCTCGGGACCGAAACGCTGCCAGTCCGCCCCCGGGTCGCGCCGGAGAAACAGCAGCGCGGCGCGGGCGCACGCGCGGTCCTCGCGGAGCGCCTCGGCGGCGAGCTCGAGTGCGCGCCCGACCTGGCCACGCGCCTCGTCGAGACACGCGAGCTCGGCCAGGGCCCGGGCTCGCAGCGGGCCCTTGCTGTGTGCGGCCTCGGCGGCCCACGCCGCCGCCAGCGCGAGCGAGCGCGCCTCGGAGTCGCCCACACGAAGGCGCCGCAGGCGGGTCCCGATCTCCGCGTCGCTGTGGCCGTGCGCGAGCGCATCGCGGCATGCCGCGGATGCGCGCTCGGGATGGCCGGCCCAGCGCGCGAACGCCGCTTCGATGCCGCGGAGCCGCGTCCGCTCGATCGCGCTGGCCGCGTGGAGCGCCAGGAGGCCCAGCACCTCGGCCCGGGCCTCGTCGAGGCCCTCGTTGCGCGCGGCGACGAGGAGAGCGCGCGCGAGCGCGGCGTCGTAGCCAGCCTCGAGTTGGGCACGGGCCTTCGCGATCGCGGCCGCTCGCACCGCGGGTTCGAGCGCCGCCTGCTGGAGCCGGGCCAGGGTCAGCTCGCCTGCGGGGAGTGTGCGCGTCGCGGGGACGACCCCGGACGAACACACCTCGCGGGCCCACGCAGCGAGGGATGGGTGTCGCGCCTCGGCGCGCTCGGCGAGGTGCTCCGCGAGCGCTCGGCGGGTCTCGTGGTCCGCCCGCGGGCTCCGCACCGCCCGGTCGAGCGCCGAGAGGAGATCTTCCGCCAGACCCGTTCGCTCGGCGAGCACTCCCACCGCGTCGAGGAGCGTGCTGCTCGTCGGAGACTCGACGAGGGCTCGTGTCCGCAGCTCGAGCTCCAGCGTGCCATCCGGCTCGAGCGAGGCGCGGGCGTCGGCGGCCCGCGCCCACCATTCGCCCACGTCCTCCGCGGCCGCGAGGGCGATCTCTTCGAGCACGATCGCGCGTTCTCGCCTCGCGCCCGCGCTGGCGAGGTCGGTCTCGAGGGGCGCCCACACGACCTCGAGGCTCGGGTCCGCGTCGAAGGCCTCGAGCAGGAGCGCCGCGGAGCCGAGGGGAGTCCCGTGCAGCTCGGCGCGCTCGGCCGCCACGAGGAGCAGGCGCCTGCGCTCGTCGGGATCGTCCGTGAGGCGGGCGAGCTCCGCGCGCAGCTCGATGGAGGCGTCGTGCAAGCCCGCGCGGACGAGCGCGCCCGCGAGCTGCTCGACACACGGCTTCGAGGTGGGGCTCGTGCGGTAGGCTCGCGCGGCGAAGAGATGCGCGCGGGCGGGATCGTCCTCGTGCAGGAGCCCCGCGGCGTCGGCGAACGAGCGGGCCGCCTCGGCATGACGTCCGAGCGAGAGCTCGAGCTCCGCGGAGAGCATGGCGCCGCCGGGATCGTCCGGGGCGGCCTGGGTCGCGGCTCGCGATGCTTGCAGGGCCTCCTCGCGGCGGCCGAGGCGCCGACAGAGGAGGGCGTAGTCGTGCATCGCTCGGGCACGCGCCGCGACGCTGCGCGCCACCCCCACGACTGCCTTGCCGAACGCGAGCGCGAGCTCGGTCTCCTCGATCGCGGCGCACGCATCGGCGGCGCGCCTCAGGTGCTCGGGATCGTCCGGATCGGCTGCCGCCGCCTCGCGGGCTGCACGCGCGTGCTCGTCGAGCGCGCCGAGGCGCTCGCGCGCGACCTCCGCCACGATCCTCCACGCTCGGGCGCGCGCCGCCGAGGAAGCGCCGGTCTCCTCGAGGGCGGCGACCTGGTCCTCGGGGCCATCGAGCGGGTCGGCCAGGGGCGCATCTCCGAGCGTGAGGCGCGGCAAGCCGTGCTCGGTGCCGCGCGGGAACGCGACGCGCGCCGCGCCGGGCGCGAGCAGGACGCGTGCGGCACGGGGAGGCGTCAACGAACTTCGCGCACCGGCGATCGCAGCGGCCTCGGTCGCCGCCTCGGCAGGAGGTCGGAGCGCGGGGATGTTCGGATGCGATGGACGCGCCGCCGGCGGGCGAGAGCTTCGGCGGATCGGCGACGGTGCCGGCGGCGGCGGACCTTGGTTGGCGCCCGGGAGGATCTCCAGAAATCCTGCGCGTCCCAGGGCCGCGAGGCGAGCCGCCGCGGCGGGATCGCCGGAGAGGACCGATGCCACCCGCACCTCCCGCGGCGCCTCGATCTGAGCCCAGCGTTTGGCGCGTGCGACTGCGGGTCCGGGCGCGAAGCGCACCCACTCCTGCGCCCGGGCGCCGACCACCTCCGCGTCCCCGCCGCCCGCGCAGCGCTCGAGCGCGTCGAGCACGAGGGCCAGGATCGCGACGTCGTGCGTCCCCTCGCGCGCGGGCGCGCCGCTCGGAGCGCGGGAGAGCGGCTCGCCCTCCTCCGAGAAGGCCCGCGCCAGCCGCTCCATCCAGACCGAGCGCAGCGACTCACGCAGCGTCTCCGCGCGCAGCTCGCTCCGCTCGGCGGCAGCACCGTCACCAGCGATGACCGCCCGCTCGAGATCGTCGCCGTCGAGCCCGTGCATGGTGAGCCGCAGGCGCGCCGTCTCGCTCAAGCGGCCTGCCGCGATGAGAAAATCGGTGAGCGAAGGGTCGACGCCGCGCGCGCCGGAGACCCCGACGATGCGACCTCGCTGGAGGAGGATGTTGCGGCGGCCGAGGCGAAACTCGCCGGACGCGCCGCGACCCTCGAGCGCCAGCAGCTCGACCGCAGCGGCGAGCGGGGCGCCAGGCCACGAGGTCATCGGGTCCACGATAGCAAGCGCATCCCGCGTTCGATAGATTTGGGCGCGGTGGCGAGCGGGTCAGGGCTCGGACTCGATCGCGGGTGTGTCCGACACGACACGCGGCTCGCTGCGCCCCGGCGCCTCCGAGCCGCCCGGGGGCTCGTTCGCGCCACCGCCGCCCCCCGAGGCTCCCGCGCTGCCCGACCCCGCGCCCGCGCTGCCCGACCCCGCGCCCGCGCCCGCGCTGCCCGACCCCGCCCCGCCGGCGCTCGTCGAGCCGCTTCCGGGTCCGCCGAGGGCGTCGATCTGCCGGCGCGCCACGCTCGCGTGCGAGCCGCTCGGCAAGATCTGCACGTAGCGTCGGTAGGCCTCGAGCGCCTGCTCGCGCTGTCCGAGGCGTCGGTAGGCGTCACCCATGCCAATGAGCGCGTCACCGTCGCCGTTGTTCGCTGCCGACTGGAACTGGCGCACGGCCCCTTGGGCGTTTCCCTCGTTCAGCAGGACGAAGCCCAGGCCCGTCACAGCCTCCGTCCCGCCCGGACGCCCTCGGAGCGCCGCTTCGAACGCCTGCCGGGCCGACGCGATCTGGCCCCGCTCGAGCCGCGTGTTGCCTTCTCGCACGAGGGCACCGTAGTCGCGGGATGCGGGCTCGGGTGCGGCGGACGTCGTGGTGGGCGGGCTCGTCGTGGTGGGCGGGCTCGTCGTGGGCGGTGTCCCGCCTCCGACGATCATCGACATCGCGCGATCGCGCAGCCCCAGCGCTTCGGCATGCGCGCCATCCCGCGCGAGCACGGCCTCGGCCTCCCGCCTCGCTGCGTCCCCCTCGCCGGCAGCGAGAGACGCGCGCGCGAGGAGAAGCCGCGCGCGGAGCAAGGTCCCGTCGGCCGAGACGGCCTGCGCCGCGAGATCGCGCGCGGCGGCCATCCCGGCCGGCCCCGTCCCTACGAGGAGCGCCTCGAGCCGCAGCGACTCTGCCGTGGGTGCGGGCGACAATG
>JBKDQC010000391.1:0-16013 GCA_046342295.1 Deltaproteobacteria bacterium
CCTCGCGTCTCGCACGCTCGTCACCGACGCCTCGGGGGCGTTCTCCCTCGAGGTCCCCGGCGCCGACGGGCCTGCGATCGTCGACGCGACCTTCCTCGGAGAGGCGGACCTCGAGTCGAGCTCGGTTCGCGTCGTCGTGGACCAGCGTCGTGCCCACGTGGTGATCCTGGTGCGGCTGCCCGACGGAAACCGGCTCTCTCTCGATGCGCCGTCGCACACCGTTCGCGTTTCGGCGTCGAGCGCAGCGGGAGGTGGGGGGCTCGTGATCGCTCTCCTCAACGAGCTCGGTGACGAGCTCGGGGCGGGCACCACCGACGCGACGGGATCGCTCGAGCTCGAGGTCGCCTCGAGCTCGCTCGGACCCGCCGCGGCGGGCCGCCTCGTCGCGCGCTCCCTCGCGGACGACACGCGGGCAAGCGCCCAGACCGAGGTTCCCATCGTCCGGTACCGGCGGACGACGCTCGTCTGGGAGGACGACGCGACCGAGCTCGCGCCGGATACGCTCCTGCGCGCCAGGCTGGCGACCTCGGTGGGTCCGCTGGATCGATACGCCGTGGGCGTGTTCGTCGATGGTCAGCACGTCGCGACTCGGCTCACTGCTGCCGACGGTACCCTGACCTTTCATCTCGACCCGAGCCTGATGACCTCAGGACCGACCGCGGCCGTCTCCGTGCGGTTCGACTCGAACGCACCGTGGCTCGAGGGTTGTGAATCCGCACCGCGAGAGCTCGTGATCTCGACGTCCACGAGGATGGTCCCGTGGATCGCGCTCGCGAGCGCTGTGGTCTTTCTCGGGGCGGCGTGGTGGCTTCGCCGCCGTCCTGCGCTCGATGACACGACCGCGAGACATCGCCGCGTCGCGGGCGTGACCGGAGCCCGCGCGACCCAGGTCCGCGCGACGATTCGCGGGGTCTCGGGGACCGTCGTTCATGCCGCGACCGGCGAGCCCATCGGAGGGGCGAAGGTCAGGGTGGGGACGGCGGAGGCGACCACAGGTCCTCTCGGCGCGTTCGACCTTCTCGTTCCGGACGGCTCCGCGTCGCTCCTCGTCGAAGCGGCTGGGTTCGAGCCCCTTCAGCAGCGCTTGGTCGTTCCGCACCGGGGCGAGTGGCGAGGCGCTCGCGTCGGACTCGAGAGCCGGCGCGACGTGGCAAGCCGACTCCTGCTCGAGGTGCTCTCGGTCACGACGAGGGGCGAGATGGGCTCCACAGCGACGGACCGGGAGCTGCTCGCGATCGCGCGTAGCCTGGGCACGGAGTCCGCCGAGCTCGACGCGCTGGTCGCCGAGGTGGAGCGAATCGTCTACGGGGAAGCGCCACCGTCCGCCGCGGCGCTCGAGCACGTGGCGCGGCTGGCGCGCGTGGCCCGTTCCAAGCTCACCCGCGTTGACTCTGCGTCGCCGGGCTCCCTATAGTCCGCGCCCACGCCGACGCCCGCAGCCGCGAGCGACTGCGTCCACGAGGCCCATGGTTGTCATCGTCGCCGTCGTCGTCGCGCTCATCGTCCTGGGTGCTGCGTTCTTCTTCCTGCAGGCTGGCAAGAAGGCTGAGCCCTTGTCGCCGCCACGCGGCGAAGACTCTGGACCACGCAGACCCGACGCGGCGCCGAGGCGGAGCGAGCGCGCCGAGGAGGCCCCGAAGCTTGCGACGCGGGCCGAAGCGCCCAAGGCCGAAGCGCCCAAGGCCGAAGCGCCCAAGGCCGAAGCGCCCAAGGCCGAAGCTCTCGACGCAGAGCCGCCGCGAGCGGAGCCCGTCTCGGCTCCCAACGCCCCGGAGTCTCGCAGCGGCGAGCCACCACGCTCCCTTCGGTCCGTGCGACCGGACTCTCCCGAATCCGTTCAGGCGCTCAAGCAGGGGTTGGCGACGACCCGCGGCGGCTTCGTCGCGCGACTCGCCCAGTTGTTCGGTCGCAAGAAGGACGTCGACCCAGCCCTGCTCGATGAAGTTCAGACAGTGCTCCTGTCCGCGGACATCGGACCCCGTACCGCGGAAAGGCTCGTCGAGGGACTCCGGACCGAGATCACCCACGGCCAATACGCGAACGAGGAGGCGGTCTGGAGGAGCCTCCGGCGCCGCGCGGTCGAAGTGCTGGGACCCTCGCTCGGACCGCTTGCGGCGGACAAGACGCCGACCGTGATCTTGGTCGTCGGCGTCAACGGCGTTGGGAAGACCACCACGATCGGGAAGCTCGCCAGCCGCTTCCAGGAGGACGGCAAGAAGGTCATCCTCGCAGCGGGCGACACGTTCCGCGCGGCCGCGGTGTTGCAGCTCGAGGTCTGGGGGAAGAGGGTCGGCTGTGAGGTCGTGAAGGGCAAAGATCGCGCGGATCCAGGCGCCGTGATCTTCGATGCGGTCAAGAAGGGGATCGCGGATGGCGCGGATGTCGTGCTCGCCGACACGGCGGGTCGCCTGCACACGAAGTCGAACCTGATGGAGGAACTGAAGAAGGTGGTTCGGACCACCGAGAAAGCTCTCGAGCGTCCCATCGACGAGGTCCTTCTCGTGCTCGACGCGACCACCGGTCAGAACGCCATCCAGCAGGCCCAGTTGTTCCGCGAGGCGATCTCCGTGAGCGGCATCGTGCTCACCAAGTTGGATGGGACCGCCAAAGGTGGCGTGGTGCTCGGGATCGCCAACGAGCATGGCATCCCCGTTCGGTACGTGGGGATCGGCGAGCGGGTCGAAGACCTCCGGGTGTTCGACCCCGAGACCTTCGTTGCGGCGCTCTTCGAGCAGCCTGAGGAGAGCGCTTGATCGTGTCGCACGATCCGCGTTGATCGCGCGATCGTCACCGTGTTATATTCGCGCCCGCTTGAGGACCAGTTCCTGAATTTGGCATGTTTTCGGACACTTAGAAGGCAGCGGCCGCCGCCGAGCCGACGTCGAGTTTCGACGGGGCTCGCCGCGAGTGGAGTCGGAGAAAGCTCCGCGCCGTCCGACAGAACGTCGCAGTCGCCACCGGTAGGTGGGAGAGGTCACGATGAGAAAGGCTTGGATCGCAGTGCTGGTCTCTGCGCTCGCCCTGGTGAGCAGCAGCGCATCGCGTGCCGTCGCCCAGGACATGGAGTTCAGCCTCGACGAGACGGAGACCGGAGGTGGCGACGCGACGTCCTCGGACGCCGGGTCGGGTTCTGGGGACGTCATCGGCGACCTCGCCGGGGGTGGCGACCAGCAGGCACAGGCGAGCCAGGCGCGCGACACGCCCGCGGCCGCGTCGGAAGCCCGAGAGGAGATCTTCGCGGTCCAGCAGGTCTACGCGCTGCGGATCAACCGCGTCGAGCTCATCCCCTCGATCTCCCAGTCGCTCAATGACCCGTTCGTGAGCCACACGGGCATCGGTCTCGGGCTGAACTACTGGTGGACGAACGTCCTCGCTCTCGGTCTGAACTTCATCTGGTACGAAGGGCTGGAATCGGAGTCCGAGCTTGCGTTTCAGGTCCGTCGGAGCACCCGTCTCTCGGTGCCGATCAACCAGTATCAGTTTGGTGCACACCTGAACTTCACGTACGTCCCCGTGTACGGCAAGTTCTCCATGTTCAACGAGTTCATCTTCCAATACGACGCGTACATCGTCGGCGGCGTCGGCCTGATGCGGACTCGCCCCACTCCGGTCGTGGACCCCGAAGTGCGGCGCTTCGACTTCGACGTACGCATCGCGTTCAACGTCGGGATTGGTCTCCGGGTGTTCGTGACGCGCTGGCTGGCGATCTTCGCCGAGCTCCGCGACTACATGTACCTGGAGCAGCTCGAGAACCTGACGGTTGCCCTCGGCGAGCAGCGTACGGACCCCACCACCTGGACCCAGTCCAGCCTCGCGTTCACCAACAACGTCACGGCCCACCTCGGCCTGACCATCTTCCTGCCGCCGGAGTTCGACTACCGGCTGCCCCGCTGAGCCGAGGGACCATGACCACCGACTCATCGAACGGACAAGAGCAGATGACGAAGAACTGGCTCGCAGTGCGCTGCGTGGCGCTGGCGTTGGCGGCGGGCCTCGCAACCGCGGGGACGCTCGGCTTCTCTTCCACAGTCGAGGCGCAGGAGGTGCAGATCACGGGCCCGCTCGCCGGGGCTCCCGCGGTGCGGCACATGCGGCTCTACCGCGTGAACCGCTTCAACCTCGTCCCGGGCATCGGCTACACGCTTCAAGACGAGTTTGCGCGGTCGCTCTTCCTGGGGCTCGAAGCGAACTACCACTTCCTCGAGTGGCTCGGTGTTGGAATCTGGGGCGGCTACGCGGTGGGACAGATCGACACCGATCTCACCACCCAGATCGATACGTTCGCGCAGGTCACGGACCGCAACCGGCTCTCGGTGCCCTCGGCAGGCGGGTTCAATCAACAGATTGGCCGCATTCTCTGGGGCGTCTCCGCGCACCTGATCTTCATCCCTCTGCGCGGCAAGCTGTCGCTGTTCCAGGCCGTCTTCGTCGACACCGACCTGTACGTGATCGCAGGCGTCGCGCTCTTCGGGCTCGAGGAGCGTGCGAGCACCGTCGTCGACGGTGCCCGGCTCGCGGACTGCGACACGGCCGATCTGGGGATGACTCGCCCGCGCTGCCTCGCGTCCCAGACGGCCCGCGCAGGTCGCGTGACACCCGCCCCGATGCTCGGCGTCGGTCTCAGCCTCTACGCGAACTCTTGGTTCGGAGTGGCCCTCGAGTGGCGCGCCTTCCCCTTCTCGTGGAACCCGTCGGGAACGGACGAAGCGGGCTCGCCGCGGGGGAACTTCCCCGATGGCCGCATCGATGGGACCGACTCGCGCACAACGTTCAATCACATGTTCAACGTTGGCGTCATCTTCAACCTTCCGCCCGAGCAGAGCGGGAGCGAATGAAGCTTCTACGAGCAAACGCGTAGGCAACCGAAACGAAGGCCGCTCCTCGGAGTGGCCTTCGGCGTTCTAACCCCGCAGACCCGAGTCCGACGCAGGCCAGCGGCGGCGCTAGGCAGAGATCGCCCCGAGTCCGAGGGTCAGCGGCGAATCGGGGTACCGTCGCCCGTAATGGACCAGCCGGGTGGCGGCGCTTTGAGGACGACAGCGCGTGCTGCAACAACCGACCAACCTCGCTCGGAGAAGCGCTCCAACACGCGGGTCTTGACCCGCACGCTCTCTTCGGCCGCGAGCAGCTGGTCTGCCAGCCCACGGAATGTTTCCGCGTCCTCTTGGGAGAGGGCGGCGCCCACCGCGTGGAAGCGCGCCGTCTCGTTGACGTCCTCGAAGAAGCGCGCGACGACGGATCCGATCCGGTGGTCGCGGCGCTCCTCGAGCGCCTGCAGAACCTGCAGTTTGCGCTGTGGGTCCCGCTGATACTCGGTGTCCATCTTCTCAAGAATGCTGAGCAGCTCGCCGGTGACGTCCGCTGGCGAGAGCAGCCGGTCGAGCATCTTGAGAGGCCACGTGAGCGACTCCGAGCGTCCCATGTAGGACCGGATGGCGGGCACACCATCCGTGCCCGCGTCGATCACGACCCTGAACGCCAGGTCTTTCTCGTCCTGGTCGGTGATCGTGGGGTCGGTGTAGTAGCCGAAGCGCGGCAAGATCGCGGACACGATGGACGAGACGCGCTCCGGAGCCTGGTCCTTCTTGGCCTGGACGATCAACTGCGAGAGCGCCTGGATGGAGTCCCACCGGTCGGGGGATTGAGCGCGCTTGTTTCCGATCCGCTGCGCGTGCTTCTCGATCTCCTGCGCGTCCGATTTCTTCCCGAACCATCCAAACACCGCGACCTCCGACTCCGAGCCTGAATCACGTTTCGTCCGGCCGCTCGCGTGCGCCGAGCGAGCGCGCCTCGAGGACGAACGGCGAACAGTCAGCGAATGATGACGGGCTTGAGGTTGACCTGCGTTCCTCGGGTCTGCACCTCGAAGCGAACCATTCGACAGCCGTGCTTCTTCACGAGGCCCTGCTCGTTCGCGCGGAGTCGCTGGACGAACTTGTCCTGCGGGATGTTCGAGACGTTCTCCCCCACCGCCTGTTTCGCGGCGACGTACTCGCTGTAGACGCGGGTGTAGTAGGCGTCCTCGGGCTCGCTGGCGAGCCGCGCCGCGACCTCCGGGTCGACGTCGGTGTCCTCGCCCCCTCCCGCCGCTGGGGAAGCGGCGGACGGGTCCGCGGCGATGCTCGAGCCGTCGCGCGCCTGGTCCCAGCCGCCGCCGCCGCCCGCGACAGCGCCGCTCTCGTCCACTTCCTCGGTCTTGGTGAGAACGTTCAGGAGTTGGTTGATGCGGTAGGCCAGGCCGCCGAAGTCCGGGCTCCGAACATCGAGGCGAAGGTCGGTGCGGCCGTTCATGACCTGGAGCACGCCTTCTTCGATCTGGGCGATCGGCGCCAGGATGCTCGACCCCATGAAGAAGCCGTACGCCGCGATGATCACCGCACCGAGCGCCGTGAGCAGGAGGATCAGGCTCACAGACGAGGCCTTGTCGAGCTGGGCGGTCCGGTTCGCCAACACGACCATCGCGACGTGAACCGTCGAAGAGGGCAGCGGACCGACCACGGCGATGTGGTCCTGTCCCGCCAGCGACACGAGAAATGGAGCCGAGACGGCGCCCTGGTCGCGGGCGGCGGTCGTCGCGGCGGCCTGAGAGCCGAACAGCTCGGTCTGGAGCTCCGCCGGAGCGCCCCCGTCGAGCGAGGAAGAGTACACCCGCTCGCCCCAAACGAAGCCGACATCGCGCGAGATCAGCGCGCCCTCGCTTCTGGCGAGGCCGTTCGAGAGGTCGTAGCCCACGAGGAGCGCGCCGAGGATGCGCCCGGCGTCGCCCCGGATCGGGGCGACGGCGACCTGAAGCGCCTTGTTGTCCTGGCTCGATTCCCAGACGCCGAGCGACGCGTTGCCGCGCAGGGCTTCGGCGATCGCGGGGATCTGGGCGCCGAGGTCCACGCCGAACATGGCGTTCACGTCCGAGTCGCGGGCCACCACGCGCCCCGTGTCGTCGAGCACGGCCGTGATGTCCGGCCGACCGCCGCGCTCGCGCGCGGGGTCTCCCAGCCACGTCGAGACGCGCTGGGAAGCCTCGAACGCGCGCTGACGCCGCCCGCCCTCGTCGAGCGCGCCGAAGACATCCTGGAGCGGGCGACCGCCCGCCTGCGACTCGACGAGCCCGACGAGCTCTCGCCCGTTCAGCGCGATCGACCGGGACAGAACCCGGAAATCGCTGTTGATCCGGTCGTCGACCTCGGCGGCGAACGCGCTCTCGACGTTGGCCTTGACCATCGCGTACGAGGCCAATCCGACGACGAGGATGGTGAGAAGGTTCCCCGCGATGATCTTCGTGCGCATCCGATTCTCCCAGGTGGGGCCGAACCGTCCTCGGGCTTGAGCCCGGAGGGCGATGGGAGGAGCCGACACCGCACGCGGCGGCCGCAGCGTAGGTCGCACCTCCCCGGCCGACTGTTAACACCCCTCAAAACGCGGGGTCAATAGCGCCGCGCCGTTGCGGGGGCTGCGCGGTCCGGGCACGGTGTTCCCATGGACCTCCTGGTCTTCGATCACCCGAGCCTCGAGGGGCACCGCAGTGACGCGTCGCATCCCGAGCGGCCGGAACGGGTGCTCGCCGCGAGGCGTGCGATCGAGCGGTTGCCTCGTGGCCGCGTCGAGCGCTTGGAAGCGCCGCCCGTGGAGCTCGAGGCTGCGAGGCGTGTGCACGCGGCCGCCCATGTGGCCCGCATCGATGGCTTGGCCGAGACGCCGGCCGCGATCGATGAAGACACCTATGCGGGCCCCGGTACCCGTGAAGCGGCCCTGCGTGCGGCCGGTGGCGCGGCTGCGCTCGGGCGCGCGCTCGCCCGAGGCGCCAGGCACGGCTTCGCGCTGGCGAGGCCGCCGGGACACCATGCGGAGCGCGACCGCGCGATGGGATTCTGTCTGCTCAACAACGTCGCGATCGCGGCGAGGGCGGCGATCGACGCAGGGGCCCGGCGGGTCGCGATCGTCGACTGGGATGCCCATCACGGCAATGGAACCCAGGAGATCTTCTGGAGCGATCCTGATGTTCTCTTCGTGAGCCTGCACCAGTGGCCGCTTTATCCGGGGACCGGCGCGCCGGCAGAGATCGGTGGCGGAGGCGCGCTGGGCCGAACCGTCAACCTCGCGATGCCGCCTGGCTCGGGCCGCCCCGAGTACGAGCGGGCGTTTCATCGGGCGGTGCTGCCGCTCCTCGAGGAGCACGCCCCCGACGTGGTCTTGCTCTCGGCCGGATATGACGGGCACGCGCGGGATCCGCTCGCAGAGCTTCGCCTCGACGAATCCGCGTACCACGCGCTCACGCGCGAGATCGCGGCTCTGGCCGCACGCCGCGGCGCGGGGCTCGGAGTCGTGCTCGAGGGCGGCTACGACCTCGACGCGCTCGAGAACAGCCTCCACGCGACGCTCTGTCTGCTCGCGGGGGAGCGCTTCGAGACTCCACGTGGGGACCGGGGGGCATCGGCGGCTGCGGATCAGTCCGTCGATCGGACGATCGCAGCCCTCGCGCCGCACTGGGCTGCCCTCGCGCCGCACTGGGCTGCCCTCGAGCGCGAGCGCCCGCGCGGATGATGGGCGAGGCGCCTCCCGAGGAGGCGCGCGTCAGCAGGGCTCGAAGTCCTTGCAGAACGCGACCGGTGCATCGTCGGCGTCCGGGGCGCGATGCGGCTCGGTCGGGTAACCGTGGGCGCATCGCGTGGGGGGCGGGCAGTCCGAATCGAAGAGCGCGCAGTCTTCACAGTGCATGCGGAGCCGGTGCGTCGCGCGCTCGGCTCGGAAGAGCGCGTCGGGCGCGATGATCATCGCGGCTCGATCTTCTCGACCCGCCGCGCGTGGCGACCACCCTCGAATGGGCTCTGCACGAACGCCTCGACGAGCTGCCGGGCCACCCCCGGGCCGATGACGCGCGCCCCGAAGCAGAGCACGTTCGCGTCGTTGTGAAGACGCGACATCGCGGCCGAGTAGCTCTCGGAGCAGACGACCGCACGGACGCCGCGGTGGCGGTTTGCCGCGATCGACATGCCCACGCCGCTTCCGCACACCAGGATCCCGAGCTCGGCCTCGCCGCCCGCGATGCGGGAGGCGACCACGTGCGCGAAGTCGGGATAGTCGACGGAGTCGGCCGCGTTCGCTGCGCCAACGTCGAGGACCTCGTGGCCCAGATGCGCGATGGCGCCAAGCACCTCGCCTCGGAGCGGGAAGCCTGCGTGGTCGCAGCCGAACACGATCTTCATGACGCGCCGTGCCGCGCGAACGCGAGCGTCACGTTGGTCCCGCCGAACCCGAACGCGTTCGAGAGCACGACGTCGAGCTTTCGCTCCCTCGCGGTGTGCGGGACGAGCTCCATCCCCTCGGCCTCCTCGTCGGGGTCTTCGAGGTTGATCGTGGGCGGAATCACGCCCGTCACGAGCGACTTCACGGAGATCACCGCCTCGAGACCGCCGGCCGCTCCGAGCAGGTGCCCCGTCATGCCCTTGGTCGCGGAGATCCACACGCCGCCCGCGTGACGAGCGGCGAGCGCGCGGTCTCCGAAGACGCGCTTGAGCGCCTGCAGCTCCTGCTTGTCGCCGATCGGCGTCGAGGTCGCGTGCGCGTTGACGTAGCCCACGCGCTCTGGGTCGATCTTGCCGTCTCGGAACGCCATCTTCATCGCGCGCTGCGCGCCTTCCCCTTCGGGCGCCGGCTGCGTGAGGTGGTAGGCGTCGGACGTCGCGCCGTAACCGATGATCTCGCAGAAGATCGGAGCGCCACGCCGAACGGCCCGCTCGCGCTCCTCGAGCACCAGAAGGCCCGCGCCCTCGGCGATGACGAAGCCGTCGCGGTTCTTGTCGAAAGGGCGGCTCGCCTTCTCCGGCGCCTCGTTGAGCTCGGAGAGCGCGCGCATCGAGGTGAAGCCGCCGACACCGAGGCCGGTGATCGTGGACTCTGCCCCTCCCGCGATCGCGAGGTCGATGTCACCACGCTGGATCCACCGGAAGGCCTCCCCGATGGCGTGGGCGCCGGAGCTGCACGCGCTGGTCGTCGTGTAGTTCGGCCCCTTGAAGCCGTAGCGCATCGAGATCTGGCCTGGGGCCAGGTTGGCGATCGCCGACGGGATGAAGTACGGCGAGATGCGGCGGGGGCCTTTCTCGAGGAGCGTCTCCTTCATCCGTTCGATCACGTCGAGGCCGCACATTCCCACGCCGACGAACGTGCCGGTCAGCTCCTTGTCCTCGTCGCTCAGCGCCCCGATGCCGGCGTGCTCGACCGCCTGCACGGCGGCGCCCATCGCGAGATGGATGAAGCGGTCGCCCTCCCGGAGACGCTTCTTCTCGATGTACTTCTCGGCGTCGAAGTCGCGGCACTCACCCGCGATGCGCGAGGGGTGCTGACTCGCGTCGAAGCGGGTGATCGGTCCGATGCCGCTCCTGCCCGCAGTCAGGCTGGCCCACGTCGCCTCGACGTCGTTTCCGCACGGGCTCACCGCGCCCAAGCCAGTGATCACGACCCTACGCATGCAACCCTCCGGGCCTACACGGCCGACAGAACCTCGATGCATCAGAAACGGGAACGGACGAGCTCTCGCCCGTCCGTTTCGTGCGCCCGACGGGCGGCCGAGACTCTCGGTTCTGGGCTCAGGCCTTGCGGGACGAGATGTAACCGACGGCGTCGCCGACCGTGCGGATCTTCTCCGTGTCCTCGTCGGGGATGTTGATGTCGAACTGCTCCTCGAACGCCAGCACGAGCTCGACGATGGCGAGGGAGTCCGCGCCGAGGTCCTCGATGAACTGGGACTCGGGCTTGATCTGCGCGACGTCGACGTCGAGCTGCTGAGAGATGATCTCCTTGACCTTGTCGGCGATCTCCATTCGATCCTCCGCCCTTTGCAGTGCGTTGCTGTGGGCTGTCAGTTGTCTTCGGTGGGCAAGGCCCACGCTCGAACTCTCGGGCTGGTCTCAGACGTACATGCCGCCGTTGACCCGGATGACCTGACCGGTCACGTAACCTGCTTCGTCGCTGGCGAGGTAAGCGACCGCCGCCGCGACCTCTTCGGGGCTGCCGATCCGCGCGAGCGGCGTCTGCTCGACGATCTTCTTCTTCACGTCCTCGGGGAGCCCGGCCGTCATGTCGGTGGCGATGAAGCCGGGCGCGACCGCATTCACGGTCACGCCACGCGAGGCGTACTCTCGTGCGAGCGTCTTCGTCAACCCGAGCAGCGCGGCCTTCGACGCGGAGTAGACCGCTTGTCCGGGATTTCCCGATTCCGCGACGACGCTGGAGAGGAACACGATGCGACCCGTGCGTTTGCGCATCATGTGGCGGATCGCGGCCTTCGCGCCCCAGAGCGCTCCGCCGACGTTCGTCGCGAAGGTCTTCTCGAGCTCCTCTGCTTTGATCCGCAGGAGCAGCTGGTCCATCGCGATGCCCGCGTTGCTGACGAGCACATCGAGGCGGCCCTTGCGTTTGACGAGGTCGTCGACCGCATCCTCGAACGCTGCCTGAGAGGCCACGTCGAAGCGCACGATCTCGCCGTCGCCCCCCTGCTCTCGGACCAGCGTGAGGGTCTCGGCGGCGGCGGCCTCGTTGCCTGCGTAGTTGACTGCCACATACGCGCCCTGCCGGGCGAGCGCGAGCGACACCGCGCGGCCGATGCCGCGGGAGCCGCCCGTCACGAGCGCGACCTTCCCGGTGAGCTCGAACATGGCTCAGCCGTTCGTCGGCTGCTCGGCGTCGCCCTTCTTGACGACCTCCCGGCCGTCGTAGTGGCCGCACGCCTTGCACACGCGGTGCGGGACCATCATCGCGCCGCAGTTCGCGCAGGGGACGATCGTCGGGGCGGCGACTTTGTCGTGGTTCGCGCGGCGCATGTTGCGCTTGCTGCGGGTGGTTCGGCGCTTGGGCAGTGACACGTCGGATCTCCTTCGAAACAGGGCGAAACAGTGGGCGCGGTCAACTCGCGCGCTTCTTGGTCTTCTTGGTGGGCGGGCTCGCGTCGCTCGGGGCGCCGAGGCCCTGCTGCAGCGCGAGGAGCGGCGCCAGGCGTGGGTCGATGGCCTTCCCGTCGATCACCGGAGCCTCGGTCAGAGAGGCCGGCCCACGCACATGCTCGGGCACCGCGAGCCCGGGGCAGTCCTCCGAACAGCGCACCTGCATCGGAACCTCGAGCACGACCTGCTCGCGCACGAGCGCGTCGAGCGCGATCGTGTCGCCGCTGTACGTCTCGCGGTCGAGATCCTCGGGGGTCAGCTCGAGCTCGTCGGGCGTCGCGCGAGCGTCGGAGGCGTGCCTCGTGAAGAGCGCCGTGAGATCTGTATCGACCGCGATCTTGGTGTCCGCGAGACAGCGGGCGCAGGGAGCGATCACGCCGGTCCGGAGGCGCCCGCGCACGATGACATCGGTTCCCGAGAGCGTCGCGAAGAAGCTCGCGTGCCCAGCGACGCCCGGGTCGGCCCGGAGATCCGGGGTGTCGAGCACGGAGTCGAGCCACGCCGGATCGACGGGAAGGTCGTAGTTCCTCCCGCCGTTCTCCAGCTCGGTGACCTTGATCTCGAACTCGGCCATGGCGTGCGCGAAAGGCGCCCGATGGGGCGCCGAAAAAGGGGCGTAGGTATAGACGGGGGGTCCCCCGAGTCAAGGAAGGCTCGCGGGACCGACGCCCGAAGGGCCGAACACGACGAGGAGTGGCCCCGTGGGCGCCCGGGTCCCGTCGGCCGTCTCGAGCGCGGGACCGACGAGCGGCGCGACGATCACACGAAGGTCCGGCGCGGGCGACGAGGCTTGGACCGAGGCCGCCGACATCCAAACCCCGACGCGGGTCTCGGGGCCAGCGAAGATGCCGGCAGCGACGCCAGCTTCGTCCATCGCGGCGCGCACGCGCGCGCTGCCCGCCTCCCCGCCGTCGAGGCCCGCGGTGAGCGCCGTGCCCGCCGGGGCATCGAAGCCGACGAGCACCCGCAGCCGCGCCTGGCTGCCTTCGTCGAGCAGGCCCTCGAGATCCTCGAGGCGACAGCCTCCCTCGAGCACGTAGCGGCTGTCGACCGAGCCTGACGCAATGACGAGCTCGAGCGCACCGAGCCGGACCACGTGTGTTCCCGCCAGCGAAAGAACGTTCGAGGCCTCGTGCCGGGCGAGAGCGGCCCGGAGGTCCTCGAGACGGTCCCGGGGGCCAGGAACGAGGAGCACGGGAACGCTCAGGTCGGCGAGAGACGCCACGAATTCCTCGAGGCGCGGGCCAGCGCCGAAGTCGCCGAGGACGAGCACCGCGTCGGGCTCGAGGGCCTCGATCGCGTCGAGCGCCGGCGCGAAGGGCTCGGTGGCCAGCGCCGGACCGCGGCCGACCGCCCAGCGCGACACCGCAGGGATCCCTTCGACGACGATCGCGCGACCTTCCGGGCGGAAGCTCACGCGCCCGATCGTCCGGGGCTCGGACAGCGCCAACGCGTCGCTGCAATCGATGGCGTCCGATGGCGCGCCCGCGCCGGCGCAATCGCACCCGACCCACGCGGCCGCCGAGCCCAGCCACGCAGCGCACAACGAGAGCAGCGGCGTGGACGCTCGGACCATCTCGCGGCGTCTACCGCGCGGGGCCGAGCCGGTCGAGGAAGGCGAGCTGCCCGGGCCTGACGAGGTCGCGCTCGAGCTCGATGCCCTCGAGCGAGAGCACCGCTCGCTTGCGACGGACGCCTCCCGTGTAGCCGCCGAGGCGCGCACGATCGGCGATCACACGATGACAGGGCACGACGAGCGGCAGCGGGTTCCGCGCCATGGCCTGGCCTACAGCCCGCATCGCGCGCGGTGAGCGCACCAGGCGCGCGAGCTGCGCATACGTGCTCACCTCCGCACGCCGCACGCGGCGCAGCGCAGTCCAGACCTCGACGAAGAACGGCGGCCCCGCGATCACCACGGGGACGCGCGCGACGTCGACGGGCTCGCCCGCGGCGAAGCGCCGGAGGAGCGACAGCCGCTCGGGGAGAGGGCGTATGGCGCCCGAGGAGCGGGCGGCGATGGCATCGATCGAACGCTCCTCGTCGATCGCTTCGATGCTCACGCACCCCGCCTCGACGTGGGCCACGGCGTAGAGCCCGAGCTCGGGCGCAGGTCCCTCGCGGAAGTCGAGCAAGGAAATCGCTTCCGGGGCGGGGGCGGCCCTGGTGGGGGAGATCTTGGTACCTTCCGTCGATTCCATGACCATGGCGCCCTCGATGCTCTCACGGATCGCGCTCGCGCTCGCGGTGGCGCCTTGGCTCGGGGCCTGCGGACCGAGTCTGCGCCGCGGGGAGCAATCCAACATCTACTTCGAGCGCTGTCACGCGGCAGACCTCGACCCGCAGCGCACCGACCCGGAGCGGCGCCTCTGCTGGCAAGCCTGGCGCGATCACTACGGCGTCGATCAGAGCGCGGACCGGAACGACTACGTCCGTGAGCGCCTCGTGATGCTCGACCCGCGCGCGGGCGATGCGATCGAGCTCTCGACCGCCGAGGAGGGCGGCGACCGCGCCGAGCGCGACGCCTCCGAGACGGCGCCGCAGGCCGCTGCCGTCGCGGGCCGCGACGACCGTCCACCCGAAGGTCCCGAGCTCTCGGACGCGCTGCGAGGCAACGCTGCCCAGGCACGGCGCCGTCCCTTGGCACCGAGGACCCGGACGAGCGCGTGCGGCGCGGGCTGCGAGCCGTCGTTCGTCGACTGCGCGGAGGCGTGCCGCGTTGGAGATCGGGGCTGCATGGACGCCTGCCGACACGCGTATCGTCAGTGCGCGCGCGGCTGCTTCAGACGGGGCGCCCTCCCCTCGCTCGCCGCTACCGCCGACGTCACGTCGGTGTCATCCTCGGCCGCGCACGCGCCACGCGGCGCACCGAAGCTCCTCGCGGTGAAGCTCATGTCGATGCTGCCGGACGTCCTGCTCGGGCTCTCGTTCTTCGCGGTCTGCTTCTTCGCAGTCGGCGCGTGGGCCGCCGTGCGACACGGGCGCAAGCGAGTCGAGGTCCTGCCGGACGAGGCGCTGCCGCACGTGTCGATCCTCAAGCCCCTCAAGGGCACCGAGGAGGAGCTCGCTCGGAACCTGCGCTCCTTCCTCGAGCAGGACTATCCGTGCTTCGAGGTGATCTTCTCCACGACCACGGCCGACGATCCGGCGCTCGAGGTCGCGCGGGCCGTGGCGGCGGAGCATCCGCGCGTCCCGACACGCTTCGTGCTCTCCAGCGAAGGCTACGGCCTGAATCCCAAGGTCGCGAACCTCGACGGTGCGCTCCGGGCGGCGGCCTGTGATCTCGTGCTCCAGAGCGATGCCAACGTGCGGGCGGAGCGCGACTATCTCCGAAAGATCGTCAGCGAGCTCGAGCAGGAGGGCGGCGCCCTCCTCTCGAGCCTCGTCGTCGGTCACGGCGAGCGCTCGATGGGAGCGGCCATGGAGAACCTCCAGCTCTCGGCCATGGTCGCGCCTTCGTGCTGCTTCGCGCTTCATTTCTTCGGCGTTCCCTGCGTGATCGGCAAGTCGATGCTCTTCCGCAAGTCGGAGATCGATCGGGTCGGGGGGCTCGCCTCGGTCAAGGACGTGCTCGCGGAGGACTACCTCCTCGGGATCGCGCTCCAGCGCGCGGGTCGGAAGGTGATCCTCTCGGCGACGACAGCGCAGAACGTCAACGTCGACATCCCGGTCGATCGCTTCTTCGCGCGACATACCCGCTGGCTCAAGATGCGCGCGGTGATCCATCCCCCCGCGTTCCTGGCGGACCTCCTCGCGAACCCCGTGGGGCTCGCGACGCTCGCGGTGCTCGCGTCGGGCTTCGAGCTCCGCGTGGTGCTGGCGGCCGTGGCGGCCGCCGCGCTGAAGGTGTCGATCGACCGCTTCGTCCTCGCGCGGACACGCGGCGCTCCGATCGCGTGGCGTCATCTGCTCGCTGCGCCGCTCAAGGACCTCCTGCTCCTCGCCATCTTTCCCTACGCGGCGGTGTCTCGGTCGATCGAGTGGCGCGGTGTGCGCCTGCGCATGGGGTGGGGGACCGCGCTGCGTCCGGACGAAGGGTCTCTCGCGGTGCGCTGGTCGCGGCGCGCGCGGCAGGTGCTGGCC